>JAIBCN010000206.1 GCA_019694155.1 Vicinamibacteria bacterium
TGACGCTGGATGCGGGCGTCACCGTGCGAGGAGTGGTGAAGGGCCTCGACGAGAACGAACGCGCGGGCGTGATGGTGGGCGCGCAGGGCTCGGAGGACTACTTCGCGAACACGCGGACGAACGCGGATGGCTCTTTCGAGTTCTCGGGCGTGCCCAAAGGATCGCTGATCCTGCGCGCCACCGCGGGCGATCTGGTCTTCGGATCGAACCACACCGCGGTCAGGGAGATCACAATTCCCGCCGGCCAGAGCGAGGTGCTGACCGAGATCGTCTTCGAGGAGGGGCTTGCGATCTCGGGGACCGTCACGCGTCGGGGGGCGCCCGTTTCGGGCGCGCGCGTCTCCGCGTTCATGACCGGCGCGGGCCGGCAGGCGAGCGGCCGAACCGATGAGAGCGGCGCCTTCCGGCTCACCGGTCTCGAGCCGGGGCGCGTCAACATCAGCGCGTTCTCGGACACCTTCTCGTCGCAGGCCAGCCAGACGGTCGAACTGAAAGCGGACATGTCCGTGGACCTCGTGATTCCGACCGCGAAGCTCGGGGGAACGGTGGTCGACTCGGCGAGCGGGCTGCCTCTCGAGTCGACGGTGGAGCTTCAGCGCGCGACCCCGCCGACGGGCGGAGGCCAGATGCGCATGAGCGCGAGCACCGATTCGTCGGGACACTTCGGCTTCGACGATCTCGAGCCGGTGGACTACCGGATCACGGCACGAAGATCAGGCTACGAAGCGGCGACGCAGACGGTGAAGCCCTCGGAAGCCGGCGAGGATCTACGGCTCGAACTGAAGCGCGGCTCCGGCCTCGCGGTCGAAGCGAAGGACGCGCAGATGGGCTTTGGCCTGCGCGGCCTCTTCGTGCGCGTGCAGGAGGGAAGCCAGGACGCGTTCGTGGGAAACGTGACCCTCGACGGCGACGGCAAGGGCGAGATCCCGGGAATTCCTCGGGGCAGCTACACGGTCACGGCCCAGGCCTCGGGTTACGCGCCGGTGCGTGTGCCGAACGTCCTGGCGCCCCAGATGGTGTTGCGCCTCGCCTTCACTCCCGGCGGCGCCGTCGAGTTCAGGACCACCGAAGAGTTCCTCAAAGACGGGCCGAAGTCGGGGCAGCTCATCTCGCTGAGCGGCGCTCCGGTGGGGATGGGAACCGGGGGCCCGAACTCGTTCCGTCTCGCCCGCCTCACCCAGAGAATGGAGAACCTGTCTCCGGGACGCTATCGCCTCACGCTGGACGGCGGCATCGACAAGACGTTCGAGGTCACCGAGGGCGGTGTCGCCATCGTGACCATCCCTTGAAGAACTCTCCGGCGGATCAGGAGCGCCGGTCGTAGCGGCGCAGAACGCCCACGACGGCGCCCTGGATTCGCACCCTGCCCGCTTCGAAGACCATGGGCTTCAGAGATTCGTTGCGGGGTTCCAGGCGGACGCGCCCATCCGCCTGCGACCGGAAGATCTTGAGGGTGGCCTCGGCATCGTCCACGAGCGCGATCACGGTGTCGCCATCGCGCGCGGTTTCCCTGCGCTCCACAACCACCACGTCGCCGTCCTCGATGTGCGCATCGATCATCGAGTCGCCCCGAACCCTCAGGGCGAAGCGCTCGCCGCGGCCGAGCCAGTCGGCCGGAATCGAGATGGTGTCCGGGTTCGAAATGGCCTCGATGGGAACGCCCGCCGCCACCCGCCCGAGAAGCGGTATCTCAACGGGCTCCGGCGCGTGGGCGCTCGGCACCTCGAGGGCACGCGAACGATGAGACTCGCGGTTCAGGAGACCGCGGGCCGCCAGATTCTTGAGGTGCTTGTGAACGGTCGCCGTGGAGGAGAGGTCGAAGTGGTCGCAGATCTCCTGGATCGACGGAGCGAAACCTCTCCGATCGATCGAGCGCGTGACGAAATCGAGGATCTGTTTCTGTCTCGGGGTTGGATTCACGGGCCGAGAGTATAGGCGAAAGAAAAGCGAACGTTCAACACGGCCCCGGAAGGCCGTTTGTTCCGCGACCCCGGCGGCCGCGGTGAGGCGCACCACAAGCGCCTTGGACCGGCTTGATTGTCGCGGTGTAGCCTTACCCAATGGCGCTTTCTGCTGGCAGCAACATCGGTCCGTATCGCATCATCGAGCCCGTTGGACGGGGCGGGATGGCGAGCGTCTTCAAGGCCTACGAGGCTTCGCTCGACCGCTACGTGGCCCTCAAAGTCCTGCCTCCCGAGTTCCTCCATGACCCGACGTTCGCGGAGCGGTTCCGGCGCGAAGCGCAGACCATCGCGAGGCTCGAGCACCCGCAGATCATTCCCATCTTCGCCTACGACATCGACGCGGAAACCGGCACGCCGTGGATGGCCATGCGGCTCATCTCGGGCGGGTCGCTATCCCAGCGCATCAAGCGCGGACGCCTCGCGCCCGCGGAGTGCGCGCGCATCCTGAAGGACGTGGCGGATGCACTCGACTACGCGCACACCGCGGGGGTCATCCATCGCGACGTGAAGCCGCAAAACGTCCTCCTCGACGACTCGGGACGCGTGTACCTCGCGGACTTCGGCATCGCGAAGATGGTCGAGGCGAGCGCGCACATGACCCAGACGGGGATGATCACGGGCACCCCGCAGTACATGGCGCCGGAGCAGGCCCTCGGCAAATCGATCGACAAGTCCATCGACATCTACGCGCTCGGCATCGTGGCCTACGAGCTCTTCACGGGCCGCGTCCCCTTCTCCGCCGACACGCCGGTCGCCGTACTGATGAAGCAGGCGAGCGAACCCATGCCTCTGCCCCCGGTGTCCGAGGTCCAGGAAGAAGTGACGCGCGCCATCCTGCGCGCCACCGCCAAGGACCCGGCTGCCCGCTGGCCCACCGCGAGTGCCTTCGCCCGCGCCGTCACCAACGCCACCACCATGGTGGGCGGCACCGCGCCCACCGGTGTGATGTCGCCCCTCAGCCAGGAGACGGTCGCGGGCATGACCGCGCCGGGATTGAACGCGGGCGCCGCCGAGACCGTCGCGGGCCGAACCGCGCTCGCCAAGACCGCGGTGACTCCCCCGAACGAAGCAGCCCCCAAGCCCGTTCAGCCCAAGCGCCACGCGGGCGCGGGCATGGGGGTGGCGGCGCTGGTTCTCGTGGGCCTGGCTCTCGCCGGGGCCACCGTCACCTACCTCGGATTCCGCTACTGGCAGAACCGCCAGGCGTCCTCGACGGTCGCCTCCACGGAGACCCCCACGCCTCTTCCCGTGGTTCCCGCCACACCGGTGCCCGAGCAGACGCCGGCCGCGGCCACGCCTGCGCCGTCCGTGCCCGAACTGACGCCCGAGAGCACGGTCCCCGCGGCCACGACCCCCGCGGCCGCGGATCCCCTCGATGACCTACGCGACCTGCGGGACGCGCTCACTCCCGTTCAGCGCCGCGCTCTGATGAACATGTCGAAACGCGAGCGGATGGCCGCGATTGCCGCGCACCGCAGG
>JAIBCN010000023.1 GCA_019694155.1 Vicinamibacteria bacterium
GCGGTGCCACGCAGAATCGCCATCGTCGAGGACGACCCGGCCATCCGGCAGAACTACCGCGACGCTCTCGTCTCCCAGGGATACGAGGTGACGGTGTTCGAGGACCGGAAGCGCGCCCTCGAATCCCTCCGCACCCATCTTCCCGACCTGGCCCTGCTCGACATCGGCCTCGGCGCCGACGTGGACGGCGGCTTCGCGCTCTGCCGCGAACTGCGCGCGCTCTCCCCCACCCTTCCCATCATCTTCCTGACCGCGCGCGACTCCGACTTCGACGTGGTTTCAGGATTGCGCATGGGGGCGGACGACTACGTCACCAAGGACGTAAGCCTGCCCCATCTCTTCGCCCGCATCGGCGCCCTCTTCCGGCGGATCGAAGCGGCGGGAGAGGCCACGAACGCCGAAGAGGTGCTCGTCCGGGGGCGACTCACACTGGACGTGGCGCGAGTGAACGCGACCTGGAAGGGACGCCGCGCCGATCTCACCCTCACGGAGTTCTGGCTGGTGCACGCCCTGGCCAGGCACCCCGGCCACGTGAAAGACCGCGAGTCGCTCATGAACGCGGCGAAGATGCTGGTGGACGACTCCACCATCACGTCGCACATCAAACGGGTGCGCCGGAAGTTCGAGGCCATGGACGCGAGCTTCGACCGGATCGAAACGATTTACGGCATGGGCTACCGCTGGAACCCGGAAGGCTCCGAAGCGTAGACGATGCGCGTCGGCCTTCGCGCCCAGCTCCTCATCGTGTCGAGCCTGCTGCTCGCGATTCCCTTCCTCGGCTTACGCTCGGCCCGGGAGATCGAAGCGTTCCTCGTCGAAACCCAGGAGCAGGGCCTCACCTCGACCGCGCGCGCGGTGGCGATCGCGCTGAACGAGCGACCGGGGGTCTTCGTCATGGACGCCGCGGCCCGTCCCGGCGAGGCCTCCACGGCGCCCCTCATTCGCATCGACACATTGACCCTCCCCATCACCCTGGACGGATCGGGAGACGATTGGACCGGCCAGCGCGGCGACGTGCGCGAGCTCATCGCACCCGTCACAGAGCC
The DNA here is from genome assembly GCA_019694155.1 of Vicinamibacteria bacterium. Taxonomy (GTDB): domain Bacteria; phylum Acidobacteriota; class Vicinamibacteria; order Fen-336; family JAGNNV01; genus JAGNNV01. The sequence goes on from JAIBCN010000023.1 coordinate 1,047, forward strand.
CGACCCCACCCCCACTCCCGAGGCCGTGGGCCCCGCTTCTCCACCCGCCGCTCCCGCAGCGCCTCTGCGCGTTCGCTTTCGCCTCGGGCGCTACGAGCGCAGCATCTACGCCCTCATCGACGTGCGCGATGATGCGGTCATCCGCCACGAGTCGGAGTTCCCGGGGCTCGATGCGAGCGATCACGTCGAGATCGCCATGATCACGGCGGACGACGAGTTCCTGCGCTTCGCCATCCACGAGGCCGGCGACGGAGCGGCGCGGGTGACCCTCGTCCGGCCCGACGGCTCGGAGACGCCGGACCCGCGGCTCGAGGCCGCGCTCGCCGAGACCGACGAGGGATACCGCATCGAAGCGCGGATCCCGCGGACGCTCGTGGGCGCGCGGCTCGGTCTCTCCGCCGTGGATGTCGATGATCGCGCGACCCGCGCGGTCGCGGGGCGGGTTCTGGTGGGAGGCACGGAGCGTCGCGAGGATCTCGGGCGCGTGTTCGTCCCGTCGCCCGAACTCGCCGCCCTCGTCCAGGGCCTCGGCCGGGCGAGGTCGCGACTGTGGGTTCTGGATGCGGGCGGCCGCGTGCTCGCCCAGGCGGGGACGCTGCAGGGCGGCCGAACGCCCCAGCCCCCGCCGACGTGGCGCCAGAGCCTGGTGATGGCGCTGCGGCCGATCTACGGCTCGATCCTCGTGGAGCCCACCGAGGATTTCACCGACGCGGGACCGGACGCCATCCAGCTCGAAGGCGCGGAGATCACCCAGGCTCTCGCGGGAACGAGCGCGCGCTGGCGCCGCCGCACCTCGGATGGGCGGGCGGTGGTCCTTTCCGCGGCGGAGCCGGTGTTCAGCGAAGGCAAGGTGGCGGGAGCGGTTCTCGCGGAAGAAACCACCAACGAAACCCTCGCCGCGCGGAATCGGGCGTTCGAGCGCCTTTTCTTCTCCATCGCCTTCGCGGTTCTCTTCGGAGCGCTCGCCCTCCTGGCGTTCGCGACCTACGTCTCCTTCCGCATCCGCCGTCTGCGGGACGCGGTGGAGCGAGCCATCGACCGCCATGGCCGGGTGAAGGACGAAATCCCCGTCTCCCCGGCCGGCGACGAGATCGGCGATCTGTCGCGCAGCTTCGGCTCCATGCTCGAGCGGCAACAGCAGTACACGGCCTACCTCGAGGATCTGCGCGGCCGTCTCTCCCACGAGATCCGCACCCCGGTGGCGGTCGTCCGCTCCTCCCTCGACAACCTCCGCCTGCACGAGATCCCCGCCCCCGCCGCCGTTTACCTCGACCGCGCCGACGAGGGGCTCACACGGCTCGTCACCATCGTGCAACGCATGACCGAAGCCTCACGCCTGGAGCAGACCCTGGCCACGAGTGAGCGCGAAGTGTTCGATCTCGGCCGCGTGGTGAGCGGATGCGTCGAAGGCTACCGGCTCGCGAACCCGGGCAGGCGCATCGAGTTCGTGCTGGAGGACTCCGGCCGTCCGATGATGCTCGAAGGCGCGCCCGATCTCGTCGCTCAGCTTCTCGACAAGCTGGTCGAAAACGCCCTCGACTTCGCCCGGCCCGGGACCCCGGTGGAAATCCGGCTCACCCGAGGCCTCGGCCTCGCCTTCCTGGCCGTGTTCAACCAAGGCCCGCCTCTCGAGGACGAGGTCGCGGACAAGGTGTTCGAGTCGATGATCTCATCGCGGCCAGGCGACGGGGGGGGCAAGGTGCATCTCGGCCTCGGCCTTACCATCGCTCGGGCCATCGCCGACTTCCATCAGGCGAACGTCAGCGCCTCGAACCGCCATGACCCGGACGGCGTGCTCATGACGGTGGCCTTCCCGGTCCGCTCCCGCGGCTAGCCACTCTTTCTGTCATTCCGACGAGCGCGCCAGCCTGGCCCTGGGGCAAAGCCGGAATCCACTCAAACACCAGTGAATGGAAAGGGTGGATCCCGGCTTTCGCCGGGATGACGACGCCGGGAGGGCCTTCTTCAGTGCTAGAAGCGGATCGAGTAGCGGGCGAAGATGTTCCGGCCCGCCGCGTCCATTCCCCAGCTCGGTCCGCGGTAGTTCTGGTCGGTGAGGTTCTCCACATCCACCGTGATCTGGTGGCGCTTCGCGATCGTCCACCCCGCCCGAACGCCGAAGACCTGGTAACCATGGACGGTCGGGTACAGCGAATTCGCGGCGCCCGAGGGGCCGAGGACGCGGGTGATGATCTGCGCGAGCGTCTCGCCGGTGGCGATGAGTGTGTCGTCCGCGGTTCCGAAGCGGCCATCCGCGCCCGGGGACGTGTAGCCGCGGGCCTTCGCTCCGTTGTTGAAGAACGCAGTGATGCTGCTTCTCGATCGCGAGGAACCGGTGCGGCGGTCGCCGAGATCGAGGGTGGAAAGACGCTTCTGTTCGGCCGCGAGGTGCGCGTAGGGCTCGACGTACACGGCCTTCGAGCGGCTGGTCCAGCGAAGCGCGATCCAGGCGTCGGGGTTGGGGGTGCCCCCTTCGATGTTGGGCGGCGCGCCCGTGGAGGTGAGCTCCGCGTGGAGGTAGGTCGCGGAAGTCCGGAGGGAAAGAGAGCTCGTGATCTTCACGTTCGCCTCGTGCTCGATCCCGAAGATGCGGGAGTTCTCCTGGTTCGCGCGGACGAGGACGGGGTTGGACGAAAGGCCCACGAAGACCACGCCGTTTGGCAGTTGCGACGTGATGGCCTCGCTGCCGATGAACCGGCCCACCGCGCCCTGGGGCAGGATCGCGGAGTACTTCTCGATGTTCCCCTTGATGTCGTTCCAGAAGAGGGTGTTGCGCGTCTCGATGGGTCCGCGGTTCAGATGGAAGCCGACTTCCCAGGTCAGGCTCGTCTCCGGCTCCAGCACGGCGACGCTGTGGCCGTTCGACACCGCGGAGGCGTCCGCGGTGGTGCCCACCTGAGCGCCGAGCGAAGCGACCGAGTCGTAGGAGGCTTCGAAGCCCGCGCCGGTGAGGCCCAAAGTGGCGAGGTCGGTGATATGCGGGGCGCGGAAACCGCGACCGATGTGGGCGATGGCGCGGAAGCCCGAAGCGAGCTCGTAGGTGGCGCCCAGGCGGAAGGTCACGGCGGAGGCGCTCAGCTTGTCGTCCGGCCAGAGGGGCCGGCCGCCCACCACCGGAGCCCTGGAGGCGAACGATTCGTAGCGGGCGAAGGAGGCCCGCACCGCGCCCACCACGTGCGCACGTGGCGAGGGATCGAAAGAGTCCTGGAGGTAGATGCCACCGCTGCGGTACTGCGCCCCGTCCGGAACGCGTCCCCGGCGAAGCGTGGTGGCGCCGGTGGTCGCATTCTCCGCGACGGACACGCCCGTCACCTCTTCGAACGAGAAGTCGCCGCCCACCGAGAAGGTGTGCGAGCCGAACGCCTTCTGCGCGCGGATCTGAAAGGCGTTGGTGGCGGTTCGCTCGGGTTCGTGATTGATGGCCGCGGTGGGATTGCCGTTGCCTCCCTGGTTGACCCGTTCCTCGTACTGAGCGTTGAAGGAGTACGCCACGCTGAGAAGGTCGGCGAATCCGGGATTCAGGTGCTCGTAGCGCACGGTGGCGATGTCGACCTTGAGGTCGCGCACGTCGGCGATGAGGTTCCCGTCGCCCCCAAGGAGCTGGTCGTAGCGCTTCGAGCCGTCGATCCGGCCGCGCAGGTAGCTTCCGAAGAAGCGGACGGAGGGTGTGGCCGACCAGGCGGCCCGCACGGACGCGCCGTACTGATCGAAGCTCGTGTCGGGCAGCCGGTCGCCCTGCACGGTGGACGAGGGAAGGCCGAAGAATCGCGTGACCGCATGGTGCGAGTCGATTCCCTCGCCGGTGCGGATGTCGCCCACCGTCCGGCCCGTTCCCGCCGCCACCAGAGAGAAGGTCCGCGAGGCGAAGGACACGGTGGCGTTCGCCCCTCCGCTTCGGTCGGCGGACCCTGCGCTGACCGAGGCGCGGCCGGCGAAGGTGGAGCCGTCGTTCGCGAAAACCGGAGGCTTCGAGAAGAGCTGCACGCTCCCGCCCATGGCGTCCGATCCGTACTGAGCGCTCGATGGGCCGCGGGTCACCTCGGCCGAGTCGATCAGAGAAGGATCGAGCAGGTTGAAGAACGTGTTGACGCCTCCGCGCGCGGCGGCGTTGGAGAAGCGAACCCCATCGATGAAGAGATTGACCTTGGCGCCCGTGAGCCCGCGAATGAAGATGGCGCCCAGGGTGGGCGACGTCCGCTGCCAGTACAGGCCCGCCTCTCCATTGCCGATCTCCGCGAGGCTCACCTTCGCCCGTCCGTCGATCTCATCGCGGGAAATCGCGTTCGTCGACTGCGGCGTGCGCGCGGCCTCCAGGGCCGTACCCGCCTCGGCGCTCACCAGCACGTCTTCGGCGAAATGGGCGGGGCCCGCCCCCGTGCTCTTCACCGTCACCACCGCGGTCTCAGGCGACTCGCCGATCACGAGCACAGCGACGCCGAGCTCTCCGGCGGCGTTCGACACCACGACGCGGTGGCGTCCGCGCGGAAGCCTGCCCACGGAGACCGAGCCGTCATCGGAAACGACCGCGTTCGCAAGGGGCGTCCCCGACGCCGACTCGACCCGGAGCCTGAGGCCGGCGACGGGCTTGCCGTTCTCGTCCTGAACTCTCAAGGTGGTGACCCCGGCCTCCTCTTCGGCGAAGGCGGCAGCCCCCGTCGCGGGAGACGCAATCTGGAGGGCCACGCAGAGGGCCAGGGCTGGAAATGAGCGTTTGATCATGTCTTTCACCCTAGCGAGCCGATAGGACTACTACCAGCGCTCGTAATCAGTGGGAAGCCCCATCGGCCTTGTCGAAAATGCCAGGGCCGCGCAACGTTTGCGTCGCGCCGTCCCCCGTCCCGCGAACGACCTAGGGCGCCAGGACCCGGCCGATTTCCTCGCTGACGGCGTGAACGTGCTCGGAAGAAAGCATGCCGGCCGCGCAGAGAATGAGCGCAGCCGCCGCCCACATCCACGGACGAATCCGGAAACCCGGGACCACGGCATCGGAACAGGGATTCGCCAAGGCCTCGACCCGCGCCTTGAGATCCTCACGGCTCGAGTAGGCCGACGACACCGCGACATCGGCAAGGGCCTCGGCATTCAGCGGCCGGAAGGTCCGCAGCCGCGCGACCTTGAGCAGGGCGGAGGCGAGATCGAGGGCCACCTCGGGGTTGCCGCGGCTGGCGCCCGCGTCCGCCGCGAACTCGCAGGCCCTCGAGAAGGCGCGGCGCCACGGACCGTCCAGACGGAACAACTGCAGGAAGTCAGGGCAGGAACCAAGCCAGAGGAGGCGGAGCGGATCACGGCGGCGAGCGTGACTCACTTCGTGCGCGAGCGCGGCCCTGAACTCCTCCGGCTCGAGATGCCTCATCACGTCGGCGGAGGCGTAGATCGTGGGCTTCAGGTATCCGCCCACGCACAGAGCGAGGTCCTCGCTCGTCACCTCGAGGACTTCGAAGGGCGCTTCGACCTGCGACGTGTTGCGGCCGCGGCCGCGCCAGAGGAGCAGCCGGTCGCGTGTCTTCACGAACATCCTCAGACCCCGGTACAGGCCCTGCAGCAGGGGCAGGGCGGCGAGCGAGGCCAGGCCCAGCAGCAGAGCGGACGGCGTTTCGCCGGTGTTCGGGGGCTCGTGAATCCACCACGCGGGGAGAAAGACGAAGGCGGTCACGAAGGCGGCGAGCACCACCGGAGCGGATCGGATGAGCAGAATGGCCTCGGTCCTCTGACCCGCCGCGGCCCGGGCCAGGCGCTTTAACAACCAGGGCGTCAGCACGAGGAGGAGAACGTCCAGCGCGGCCAGGAGGAGGCCGAAAACCACCAGCAGGACAGCGGGGCCGTACAAGGTCACCGGCTCTCCTCCGTCATCCGGGCCTGGCGCAACGCCTTCTTCTTCTCTCGAACCAGCCGGTCCAGCGAGTCCAGCAGGTCGGGGTCGTGCGATTCAAGGGCATCCACCAGAGCGGCGAGGGCCAGATCGCGGGCTCCCGAGTCGATGTCCGCGACCGCGGTCTTGAGAGCGCGCACGCCGAGGTCGGTGCGGGTGAGCCGGGCCCGGTACACGAAGGCCCTGCCCTTGAGCTCGCGACTCGCGAGCTTCTTCTTGAACAGGCGATCCAGCGTGGTCATCAGGGTCGTGTAGGCCCAGGGCCCGTTCAGGCGGGCGGCAACGTCGCGCACGCTGAGGGCCTGATCGCCCTGCCACAGGCATTCCATCACCTGCGCCTCGAGCCGCCCGAGGATGATCGGGCGCGGCCCGGCCGCAAGTGTGGTGATGGAGGCCTCCGTGCGCGTCACCGTCGCAGCATAGCCGAACACCTCCGCATCGCGGCGCGTTCCCGAGGCGTCAGCGATCGCCTTGTCGCGGAGTGAGTCCCTCTCGAACGGGGAGCAGCCCCGCCTCCGCGATGGCCGCGGACCCGCGTTCGCTCGCCACGAAGGCGAGGAACCGCCGCGCGGAAGGCGAGGGCGGCGACCCCGTGACCATCCAGACCGCGCGTGTGAGCGGGTAGCGACCGCTCAGGACATTCGCGGGAACCGGGGAGACCGAAGCGAGAGAAAGGGCGCGAAGAGCCACGATGCTCTGCCTCACCGCAGCGAGAGTGGTCAGGCCGATGGCGCCCGAGGTGTCCTGCAGCGCCACGCGCATGTCGCTCGCGGTGCGGGCCACGACCACATTCGGACCAGGGACCAGGCTGCGCATGCAGGGGATGGAAGCCCGCACGCTCTCGGTGTCGGGCTCCGTATCGGGCCGAAGGACGGGCTGGATGGGGAGGTCGGGTCCGCCGTAGGCGGCCCAGTTCCTGACACGTCCCGCGAAGATGTCGCAGAAGTCGGAGGGGCCGAGATCGCGCACCGTGACATCGGCGTGAACCGCGAAAACCACCGCGACCAGGGCCACCTTCGAGGCCGTCATTCCCCGCGAAGCCACGTCCCGAACGTCGAGCCCGGGTCCGGCGAAAGCGACGTCGATGGAGCCGCCGGCCAATGCCTCCAGGCGCGCCTCGTCGGACAGGCCCGCGCCGAGCGAAACCTCCACGTCCTCGAGTTGTGCCCGCCACGCGTTGCGGAGGGCGCTCGCCAGAGGCAGCATCTCCCTGGGTCCTTCCGTTCGCACCAGGACCTCGCCCGTCGCCGGACGGGGCGATCCCGGTTGTCCCGCGGTCGCGGTCAGGGCGCAGGCGCCGATCAGGAGCAGGCGCGCCAAGGCGGCCCGGGGCCGCATCTTCATCCGATTCCACGAGGACGGCATGGGACGGGCGAATGGTACAGGCTCGAGCCCCGCCCGCTGGTGTACGCTGCGCGAATCGATAGCGAAAGGCGGAGGCCTTGGATTTCCAGACGGCGTACAACCGGATCGTTCCCGTAGTCGAGAAGAAGTACGGGGTCGAGGTGATGATCTCCGATGTGGTCGACCCCAATACGGGCGACTTCGATGGCCAGACCATCATGATCGACTACAACCAGGACCTCGAAGTGGCGCTCTTCGTCCTCGTCCACCTGTTCGGCCACACCGTTCAGTGGAACATCTCCGACGAGTACCGGGCCCTCGGCCTGAACGTCGCCACCGGCAAGACGCCCGAGGAGATGGCCGCGATCACCGAGTACGAACAGGGCGCCACGCGCCTGGGCATAGCGCTCCTGCACGAGGCCGGGGTCACGGACATGGATGGCTGGGCCTCCGACTGGTGGCGCGCGGACTTCGAGTACCTCGTTCACTTCTACAAGACGGGCGAGAAGAAGGACGTCCGTTCCCTGCTGAAGCGGGGCGGCGAAGCGCTCGCCCCTCTCGCCATCCCCGCCTTCACGCCGCACAAGTTCGCCTCGCGCTGGAGCTTCTGATGGCCGCCCTTCGCCGGCTCTTCGGCCCCAGCCGCGAGGAGATCTGGCGGCAGCTGAGCGCCGAGGTCGATGGCCGCTACGTGGAGGGAGGCTTCTGGAAAGGCGACAAGGTGGAGGCCACGCACCACGCCTGGACGGTGACCCTCGATCAGTACGTCGTCTCGACCGGCGAGGTCACCATTCCCTACACCCGTCTTCGCGCTCCCTATGTCAACCCATCGGAATTCCGATTCCGCATCTACCGGAGGACGAAGCTCTCGGGCCTTGGAAAGATGATGGGCATGCAGGATATCGAGATCGGCGACGCCGCCTTCGACGAAGCATTCATCATCCAGGGCCAGGACGCGGCGAAGGTGAAGCTTCTCTTCTCGAACCCGAAGATCCAGAAACTCGTGGCGGCTCAACCCGAGATCGAGTTCTCGGTGAAGGACGACGAAGGCCTGTTCGGCCCGAAGTTTCCGGAAGGGGTCGACGAGCTGTGCTTCCTCGCCCACGGCATCATCAAGGACGTGGCGCGGCTCAAGCAGGTGTACGAACTGTTCGCCGAGGTCCTCGACGAACTGTGCCGCATGGGCGCGGCCTACGAGACGGATCCCCACGTGCACCTCTAGCAGCACGCTGAGGAAAGCCTCCAACAGCCGTCATCCCGGCGAAAGCCGGGACCCACTCCCAACGAAGATGCCGATTCGCTTCTCAGCATCCTGCCTGAAAGCGTCCGCCTGTTGATGGCCTCCGGGTTAGATTGCGGGGATGGACGACACCCGAAAAGGCGGAGAGCGCGAGCGAGCGCTGAACCGCGCCCACGAAATCGCGACCGCGTTCCTCGAGTCCCTTCCCGAGAGACCGGTCGGACCTCGGGCCACGTTCGGCGAACTGGTCGGCGCGCTCGGGGGACCGCTGCCCGAATCGGGCGACGAACCGGCGAGCGTCGTGGACGCGCTCGCGCGCGCGGTCGATCCCGGCCTCATCGCTTCCGCCGGCCCGCGTTACTTCGGCTTCGTCATCGGCGGCAGCGTTCCCGCCGCACTCGCGGCCGATTGGCTCACCGCGACCTGGGACCAGAACGCCGCGCTCAACGCCGCCTCTCCCGCGGCCGCCGCGGTCGAGGCGGTGGCCGCGGAGTGGGTCAAGGAACTGCTCGGCCTGCCGAAGGGGGCCGCGGTCGGCTTCGTCACCGGCTGCCAGATGGCGAACTTCTCGGGCCTCCTCGCCGGCCGTCACGCGGTTCTCTCCCGCGCGGGCTGGGACGTCGAGAAGCAGGGGCTGCAGGGCGCGCCCGAGGTCCACGTGGTGATCGGCGAGGAAGCCCACGCGACCGTGCTCTCGGCTCTGCGCCTTCTCGGGCTCGGCGAATCGCGGGCCATCCGCGTGGCCGCGGACGCGCAGGGGCGGATGATCCCCGAAGCGCTCGAAGCGGCGCTTGGCCCCCTCCAAGGGCCCATCCTCGTGGCCGCCCAGGCCGGGAATGTCAGCACCGGCGCCTTCGATCCGCTCGAGGAGATCGCAGGCATCACCCGCGCCAAAGGGGCGTGGCTCCACGTCGACGGAGCCTTCGGCCTGTGGGCGGCGACCGACCCTTCCCGCCGAGCCCTCCTGCGCGGCGCCGACCAGGCCGACTCGTGGGCCACCGACGCCCACAAGTGGCTGAACGTTCCATACGACTCGGGCATCGTGGTCGTGAAGGAGCCCGCGCATCTCTCGGCCGCCATCACCAAGAGCGCCGCCTATCTCATCCGGTCGGAGAACGCGGCCCGCGACAATCATGACTTCACACCGGAATCGTCGCGCCGCGCGCGGGGCTTCGCGATCTGGGCGGCCATCCGAAGCCTCGGGCGTTCGGGCATCGGGACGATGGTGGAAAGGTGCTGCAATCTCGCGGTACGCATGGCGGAGCGGCTGCGCGCGGGCGGCGTCACCATCTTGAACGATGTCGTCTTGAATCAGGTGCTCGTGCGCTTCACTCCCCCGCGCGGTGGCGACGCCGACGCCTTCACGCGCGCCGTGGTCGCGCGCATTCAGTCGGGCGGCGTCTTGTGGGCGAGCGGGACGAAGCGGCATGGCGTCGACGCGCTGCGGATCTCAGTCTCCAACTGGTCGACCTCGGAGGCCGACATCGACCGCTCGGCCGAGGCCATACTCGCGGCCATACAGGCGGAAGGCCAGGCCTGAGGAGCGCCCGACGCCATGATCCATCCCACGCCCATCACCCTTGAAGGCTACGGCATGCGGCTCGAACCGCTGACCCTCGATCACGCACCCGACCTCGGCCGGGCCGCCACCGACGGCAGGCTGTGGGAGCTCTTCTTTACCTCCGTCCCCGCCCCCGGCGGCGAGAGCGCCTACATTCAGACCGCGCTCGACGGCCTCCGCGACGGCCACATGCTGCCCTGGGCGGTGCGCGACCTGAGCACGGGCGAAATCGTGGGCTGCACCCGCTATCACGACATCATGCCCGCGATCGACCGGGTGGAGATCGGCTACACCTTCTACGCGAAGCGCTGCCAGCGGACCCACGTCAATACCGCTTGCAAGCTGCTGCTCCTGCGCCACGGTTTCGACGGCCTCGGCTGCAAGGTCGTGGGCCTGCGCACCGACATTCTCAATCTCGCGTCCCAGCGCGCCATCGAGAAGCTCGGTGCGAAGCGCGACGGCGTCATCCGCCACCACGCGGCGAGGAGGGATGGCACCGTGCGCGACACCGTCATGTACAGCATCCTCCTCGACGAATGGCCGGCGATGCGCGCGCGCCTCGAAGAGAGGCTGCGAAACGGAGGCTTCGCACCGGGAAGGCCCTAGCAGGTGACTGAAAATCACCTCAAAGGCCGTCATCCCGGCGAGCGCGCAAGCCTGGCCTCGGGCCAAAGCCGGGATCCACCCACCGCTATTGGTTGGCGTATCCATGGATTCCGGGTTTCGCAGGAACGTATTGAGCTTTCCAGCAGCCTGCCAGGGCCGACGTCGCCATTGTCCAAGGAGCTCGCGCGCTCCATCCGCTGAAGGAGGGATACCCGCCCGGAACGCCCGACGGACCGTTCTGCGCTCGCTATGATCGGGCCGGGCGCCAGAACAACTCTGAAAGAGATCCATTGACCAAGACCCGGATCGAGCCCATGATCGCCGACTGGCTGGCCCACCACGCGCGCACACGCGCCGGCCACACCGCCTGCATCGATCTCGGCACCGGACGGCGTTTCACCTATCTTCGGTTCTTCGAACGGGTGACCCGCCTCGCGGGCGCGCTCGGCCGGCATGGAGTAAGACGGGGCGACCGCGTCATGGTCGTGGCCAGGAACTCGACCGACGTGTACGAGATCATGTTCGCGGCCTGGCGGATCGGGGCTGTCTTCATGCCGGTCAACTGGCGCCTGACGCCCCCCGAGCTCGAGGAGATCGCGAGAGACGGAGAGCCCGCCCTCGTCATCGCCGACACGGAGTTCGTGGACAGCCTGCCGAAAAACGCGGCGCCCCTTCTCTCGCGGCGGCCGGGCGATGAAACGAGCGAGTACGAACGGGACATCGCGAAGGCCGCCCCCGCGCTCGAATTCGCCAACGCGGACTTCGACACCATGAACACCCTCCTCTACACCTCGGGCACCACCGGAAAGCCCAAGGGCGTCATCGGCAACTGGCGGATGACCACGGTGATGCAGCTCCAGGCGGGCGTGAGCGCCGAGCTGAATCCGGATTGCCTCACTCTGACGGCGGCGCCACAGTTCCACACCGCCGGCCTCAACTCCTTCGCGACCGCGCTGTTCCACCTGGGCGGCACCCTGGCCGTGATGTCGGCCTGGGATGCAGAGACCGCGCTGCGTCACCTCACCGACCCGGCCCTCGGGGTCACTCACACCCTGGGCGTGCCCACGCAGTTCCTTCTCATGTCCCGTCTCCCTGCCTTCGCGAGCTCGCGCTTCCCCTCGCTCCGGATGGCCGCGGTGGGCGGGGCCCCTCCCTCCCAGGCCCTGCTCGAAATCTGCGCGGCGCAGGGCCTTCCCCTCACCCCGGGCTACGGCATGACCGAAGTCTTCGGCGTGACCCACATGCGCGCGGACGTGGCGCTCAAGAGGCCCGGCGCTGTGGGCTGGCCCGCGATCTACACGGAGTTTCGCGTGGCGGACGACGCGGGGCGCCCCGTTCCCCAAGGCGAGGTGGGCGAGATCCAGATCAGGAGCGCCGGGGTGACGCCTGGCTATTGGAGGCAGCCTGGGGCCACCGCGGAGGCGTTCGTCGATGGCTGGCTCCGGAGCGGCGATCTGGGGTCTCTGGACGAAAGCGGCCTGCTCTACCTGGTGGATCGCAAGAAGGACATGTTCATCTCGGGCGGGGAAAACGTGTATCCGGCCGAGGTCGAGAACCTGATGTCGAGCTTTCCGGAGGTCGCGCAGGTCGCGGTCATCGGTGTGCCCGACCCGAAGTGGGGCGAAGTCGGCCTCGCCGTGGTCGTGCGACGCCCGGGAAGCGCGGCGAGCGAGGCCGAACTCATCGAGCGGTGTTGGGGGCGCATCGCCACCTTCAAGATTCCCAAGGCGATGACCTTCACCGCCGCCCTTCCCCTGAGCGCGCAGGGGAAAGTGCAGAAGAACGAATTGAGAAGACAGTATGGCCGGTGAGTCGAACGACGCTCTCGCTGCGACGAGGGTCTCGGAGATCAAGTCGAGGCTCACCTTGCCCGTAATCGCGGCGCCCATGTTCCTGGTGTCGGGCCCCGATCTGGTGATCGCCGCCTGCAAGGCGGGAGTGATCGGAGCCTTCCCCACCCTGAACGCCCGGCCGATCGAGGAGCTCGAACGCTGGTTCGAGCGGATCGCTTCCGAGCTTGGCGCCTTCACCGCCGGAGGCGGACGGCCCGCGCCCTGGGCCGCGAATCTGATCGTCCATGGAAGCAACCCTCGCGCCGGGCAGGACCTCGAGATGACTCTTCGCTTCCGGCCCGAGATCGTGATCACTGCTCTGGGGACGCCCGCGGGGGTGGTCGAGGCCGTTCACGCGTATGGAGGGCTGGTCTTCGCCGACGTGAATTCGGTCTTCTACGCGAAGAAGGCGGCGGCGGCGGGCGCGGACGGCCTGGTTCTCGTGAGCTCGGGCGCGGGCGGACATACCGGAGCCCTCACTCCTTTCGCCTTCGTGCCCGCGGTGCGCGAATTCTTCTCCGGGCCCATCGTCCTCGGCGGCGGCATCGCGAACGGCCGCGGCGTGCGCGCGGCCGAGGTTCTCGGCGCCGACTTCGCGTATCTCGGCACGCGCTTCATCGCCACCACGGAGAGCCTGGCCCCCGCGGAGTACAAGCAGATGCTCGTGGAGAGCAGCGAGGAGGACATCATCCTGAGCGCCCATTTCACCGGGGTGCCCGCGCACTACCTGAAGCCCAGCATCGTGAAGGCCGGCCTCGACCCAGGCGCCCTCGGCGTGCGCGCGGAGAAGAAGTTCGACCACCGCGAGAAGACCGAGGAGACGAAGGCCTGGCGCGATATCTGGGCCGCCGGGCAGGGTGTGCGCGCGATCAAGCGGGTGCAGCCGGCGGCGGAACTCGTGAGGGACCTCGCCGCCGAATACCTCGCGGCACGGAGCACGCCATGAGCGCCATCGACGTTTCGAAGCTCCCGGTGATGCCCGTGCGCGCGAATCTCGGGGGAACCGTGCTCGCGGTGAACGGCGAGACGGGCGCTTCGCGATTGCGCTACGTCCCGGGCGAGCACCTCAAGAACTCCGTGGGCACCATCTTCGGCGGCTACCTCGCGGCCATCGTCGACGACGCGGCGGGAATCACCGCCTGGTTCGGCGGAGGGAAACACCGCTTCGCCACCTCCCAGCTGACCGTGAACTTCCTCCGCCCCGTGAACCCGGAGGACGCCCTGCTCGTGGAGACGAGCATCACGAGCCTCAACGAGCGGCAGGCGGTAGTAGACGTGAAGCTGAAACGCGAGGGAGATCACAAGCTGATGGTGACGGGCACGGTCGTCCAGGTATTCCTCAGGAAGAACGCGCCCGCCCAGTCCGCCCAGGAAGAGACGAAATGACTTCGGCCATGGAAATGCACGTCGATGAACAGGCCTATCCGCGTCCGGCCTACGCGTGGTACGTGGTCGGTGTCCTGTGCGCGGGCTACCTCTTCGCCTTCATCGACCGCATCATCGTCGGGCTTCTGACTCCGGCCATCCAGGCCGACCTGAGGATCACCGACACTGAGGCCGGGCTCTTGCAGGGAATGGCCTTCGCCCTGTTCTACACGCTCTTCGGTATCCCCATGGGATGGATGGCCGACCGCTGGAATCGGAAGCGGCTGCTCGCCATCGGCATGACGGTGTGGAGCCTCATGACCGCGACCTGCGGCCTCGCCGGTTCGTTCCTGCTCCTGTTTCTCGCCCGTGTGGGCGTGGGCGTGGGCGAAGCGACGCTCAACCCCTGCGCGGCTTCGATGATCAGCGACTACTTCCCCCCGAGGACGCGTCCGCGGGCCTTCGGGGTCTACGTGCTCGGAACCGCCCTCGGCGCGGTCCTGACCTACCTCACGGGCGGTCTGGTCATCGGCGCGCTGCAGGCCCACGCCACCATTCCCGTGCCGCTTGTCGGCGACCTGAGATCCTGGCAGGTCACCTTCCTCGCCGTGGGCCTGCCCGGGCTGATCCCCGCGCTCCTCTTCATGTTGACGGTCAAGGAACCAAAGCGCCTCGACCTCGCCGCGGCCAACAAGGGCCGCGCGTCGTGGGCGGAAACGCGAACGTTCCTCCGGCTGAATCGCGCCACGTTCTTCTGTCAATTCGTCGGGGTCGCCCTCATCCTGATGGCCGGCTACGGCTTCCTCAACTGGCTGCCCACGTACTTTCTCCGCGTGCACGGATGGGGGCCGGCGAAGTTCAGCATGAATTTCGGCCTGACCGCCGGAGTCGCGGGCATGGTGAGCGCGCTGTCGGCGGGGTGGCTCGCGTCCGCCTTCCGGGCCCGGGGCTACGTGGATGGAACCCTGCGCGCGTGCTTCTTTGCGTGCGCCGCTGTGACCGTGGGTGGAACGATCGTGCCGCTCATGGGCACGCCGGAGATGTCGCTGGGTCTGTATGCGCTGACCGCGCTCTTCGTGAACACGCCGCCCGTCCTCAGCTACTCGGCCATCGCGGAAGTCACACCCAACGAGATGCGGGCCCTCGTCACCTCGTTGTACGTTCTGCTCACCGGCCTGATTTCGTCAGGCCTCGGGCCCCTCGCGGTCGGCTTCGTGACCGATCGCATCTTCGGCGACAGGCAGGCGATCGGCCTGTCCTTGAGTCTCACCACCGCGGTCACCGGATGCCTGGGATCAGCGCTTCTGTTCTACGGCCTCCGGGCCTACCGGGAGAGTCTGGCCCGCGTCACCTGGCGACAGTAGAGGCGCCTCTCGTGAGGTTGTGAGGGAGACGACAGGGGCGAGGCCGGCCTCGCCCCTGCCCGCCCCCGCCTCTTCTAGAACCGGAAACGCACGGCCGCCCGGATGTCGCGGCCGGGCAGCGGAACCAGATCCTTGAGGTACGAGACGTGGTTCCGGCCGAGCGAGTCGGTGAGGTTCGTCCCGCGCAGGAGAAGGTCGGTCACCGTGTGCGATCCGCCGAAGATCCGGTAGCTCACGGTGGCGTTCACGAACGTGTAGCCGGGAGTGGGCGTTTCGAACTCGGACACCCGTTCCTGCGACTCCGTGCGACGGACTTCGGCGCGCGCGTCGAAACGCGCGTCACGGTAGTGAAGCGCGGCGCCCAGGCGCATGGGGGCGATCCGGGGCAGCGGTTCACTGGTTGGGTCGACCTGCGCCCGCACGTAGTCGGCGCTGCCCTCGATGCTCAGATGCCTTTCACCCGTCTCCAGAAGCGCGAAACCGGCGCGCGCCTCGAAGCCCCAGAAGGTGGCGTCCCGCTGCTCGTAGCGCACCACCTGGAGTTCGTCGATCTCCTCGTCGGTGAACGACTCGAAGATGTACCCGGTGAAGGCGTTCCGGAAGAAAGAGACCTCCCCGGTAAAGGACCCGCCGCTCTTTTTGATCGAGGCGTCGAACCCGAGGCTCTTCTCCTTCGCAAGGTCGGGATTGCCGATTTCGAAGGCGTTGGTGGCGGCATGCGGCCCGTCGGAGAAGAGCTCCTCGGCTCCAGGCAGCCGTTCGGAATAGGAGAAGGTCAGCCCCAGGGCGAGGCCGTCGTTGGCGCGCACGGTGAGTCCGGCGGAGCCGCTCACACCGGTCATGGTTCGCGAGTCGCCGCGGTCGAGATCGACCGCCTGTCTCTCCACCCTGCCTCCGAGAGCCAGCCGGGCGCGCCCGGTTCCCATCTCCTCGAACACGAACGCGGCAAGAGACCGGGTCTGCGAAGGAGGAAGGAACGCCTCTTCTCCCGTCACGGTCAGATCGCGTCCCAGCGCCTGGAACCCGAAGGCGCCCTTGAGCGGGCCCACGTCCTTGTGAAGGAACTCGACCCGGCCCTCGTACCCCTGATTCTCGAAGTGGGTCCCAATCTCCGCGCCTTCCAGTTCGCTGTGCTCGTAGTCGGAAACACCGAATCGGATCTTCACGCCTCGGAAGGCGCCGAAGGGTTCGCGGATGGCGCCCTTGAGATCGAGGCGCTTCTGCTTCATGTCGATGGTCACCCCGTCCTCGCTGGGAATGCCGTAGTTCGTGTTGAAGACCGCCGCGTTCGCTCCGAAGAACCCGCGATCGCCCACCACGGAAGCGCCCACGGATCCCGAGGTGTTCTCGGTCGCCGAATTCGCGACACTTCCCTCGGGAAGCGGCACCTGCACGTCGCCGGTCGTGCGGTGGAG
>JAIBCN010000149.1 GCA_019694155.1 Vicinamibacteria bacterium
GCGCCCTCGGGCTTGCGCAGGAAGACGTCCGGGAGCTTCAGAAGCTCCTCGTAGATGACGTCGCGCCGCTTCTGATATTCGTTGCGCACGCCCGCGTAATAGTCGGGCGTGATCTCGGACATCCCGAGAGCCAGAACCTGGGCGAGGCCGGGAGGCGAGAGACGGCCCTGGGCCGCGCGAATCACCGCGGCGATGACCTCGGGGTTTCGGGACACGAAACATCCGAGCCGGATGCCGCAGGCGCTGAATCGCTTCGACAGGGAGTCGACCACCACGACGCGGTCCTCCATGCCGGGGATATCGAGGGCCGAGGTCGCGGAGATGCCACCGTAGACGAACTCCCGATACACCTCATCGGAGACCAGGAAGAGATCGTGATCGCGGCAGAAGTCGGCGACCCGCTGCACTTCTTCGCGCGAATAGACGGTGCCGGTGGGATTGTTGGGATTGCAGAGCAGGACGAACTTCGTCCGCGTGGACAGCGCCTTTTCGAACGCCTCGCGAGAGGGCAGATGGAACCCCTCTTCGCCCCGGCACTGCACAGGAACGAGCTTCACGCCCGCCATGGTCGCGAATGAGCTGTAGTTCGTATAGAAGGGCTCGAAGACGATCACCTCGTCGCCCACCTCGGCCAGGCACAGGAAGGCGAAGAGAACCGCCTCGCTGCCTCCCGTCGTGGCCACGAGTTCCTGCGGGAGCACCTTGAGGCCGACCGTCTCGTAGTAGCGGCACATGGCAGCCACATACTGGGGCGTGCCCTGGGAGGGCGAGTAGGCGATGACGGGATCGACCGACGTCAGCCGGTCGCGCATGACCTTCGGGGTTTCGAGATCAGGCTGGCCGATATTGAGGTGGAAGACCTTCACCCCGCGGGCCTTCGCGGCGTCCGCGTAGGGGGCGAGCTTACGAATGGGCGAGGGCGGGAGGGCCAGACCTCGGGAAGAAACTTGGGGCACGACTTTTGACCTCCACGCTCGCAGCGATTTCTCTTAGACTTCGCACATTCTGCGCGTTCGGGATCTTCCGAACCGTTCTCATTCTAGGTCTTTCAAAATGCTGGCAGGATTCGGCCGGTTTCTGGTCCTCGCAATTCTGGTACTCGGCGGCGCCCTTCTCGGCCCATCCTCCCTCGAAGGCGCCCTGGGCGGAGCTGTCGCCGGCGCCGCGATCCTCCTGCTCGAAGCTCTGGCCGGGAAGACCGCACCGAGGCGGGTTCTCTCCGCGAGCTTCGGTCTTCTGATCGGCCTCACCCTGGCGGCACTCGCGGGGATCGCCCTGGCGCCCATGGAAAGTGCGACCGGGACCATCGTACGCCTCGGTCTTGCCGTGGGCCTGGGCTGGATCGGTCTTGCCACCGGCGCTCGTCGTTCTGACTTCTTCTCCTTGTCCCGTCTGCGTTCCGACTGGGAAGCCCAGGCGGACAGCGTTGGCGTGGTGAGCACGCCCAAGATCCTCGATACGTCGGTGATCATCGACGGCCGCATCGCCGAGATCGCGGAAGCCGGCTTCATGGAAGGCCCCCTCGTGATCCCTCAGTTCGTGCTGGTCGAACTGCAGCAGGTGGCCGACTCGTCCGACCCCCTCAAGCGCAACCGTGGGCGACGCGGTCTCGACATGCTTCAGCGGATCCAGAAGAACCCGGTGGTCCCCATCCAGATCGTGGACACGGACTTCCCCGACGTGAAGGAAGTCGACCTGAAGCTCATCGAACTCGCGCTCAGGACCGAAGGCAAGATCGTCACCAACGACTTCAACCTGAACAAGGTCGCCCAGCTGCGCGGTGTGAAGATCCTGAACATCAACGATCTCGCGAACTGCCTCCGTCCTCTCGTGCTGCCCGGCGAGCCCATGCGGATCTTCGTCAGCAAGGAAGGCAAGGAGCACGGACAGGGTGTCGGATACCTCGACGACGGCACCATGGTGGTGGTGGAGGGAGGCCGCAAGGCGCTCGGCCGCACCATCGACGTGAACGTCACCACTGTCCTGCAGACCGCGGCGGGCAAGATGATCTTCGTGCGGTGGCCCGAAGCGCCCGCCGACGACCTGACCCGCAAGGACACCCGGCCGACCATGCGCCGAGTCGACGGGAAGACCAACGGAAACGGAAATGCCGACGCCCAGCCCGCGAGCCTGCGGGACACCGAGGAGGTTCCCCTGGCTTCGCGACAGACCGCCGAGCAGCTCCCGGTGGTCGGGAACGGCACGACCAACCGGGGTCAATAGCGAGACGGGTCTCGCCCTGAATCGGCTCCCGCTCTCTTGATCCGATTCGCGGTCGCGCACTTCGCTGCCTTCCTCGGCACTCTCTTCTTGGCTCCCGTCGGAATCCTCGCCTGGCCGTTCCGGCGGGACGGCGAAGTCGGATTCCGGGTCACGCGACTGTGGGCGCGGTTCATCCTGCGGGCGGCGGGCGTGCGCGCGACCATGGAACTCATGGCGCCGCTGCCCGAGGGTCCGGTGGTTTTCGTGTCGAACCACGTCAGCTCGCTCGACATTCCGATTCTGTTCGACGTCCTGCCGCGCTCGTTTCGAATCGTCTACAAGAGTTCTCTTCTCTATGTGCCGCTGATGGGCCAGTGCATGGCGGCCACCCGGCACATCGCGATCGACCGGTCGCGGGCGTTCAGCGCCAGGCGCAGTCTCGCCGCCGCGGCGCGCCGGATCCGGAACGGCGTTTCCGTGGCCCTCTTCCCCGAAGGGACGCGGAGCGGCGGGGCGCCCATGGGTGTTTTCAAGCGCGGGAGCTTCAAGCTGGCCGTCGAGGCGGGCGTGCCCGTGGTCCCGGTGAGCCTCATCGGCCTGCGCCGCGTGACCGGCCCGGCGCGCGTCACTCGCGGCGAAATCCGGGTGAGAATTCACCCCGCTCTCCCCGCGGGAGAAGGTCCAAACGCCGTGGACGGCCTCGCGGAACGGGCGGAGAGCATCATCCGGCAGGAGGTTGGAGAATCATGAAGACTGCGGCCCGTCGAACCCTCCTCGTCGCTCTGGTGGCGGCGCTGGCCGGCGGTTCGGACCGGACAGCCGGAGCGAAGTCGCCCGATGGCCTCGCTTCCTCGATCGAAGCGATCCTGAAGCGCGAGGTGTTCGCCCCCGCCATCGTGGCCATCGACATCCGCGACCTCGACACCGGCCGCGTCCTTTTCGAGAAGAACGCGGCCACGAACGTGAAGCCCGCGTCCACCATGAAGCTCTTCACGACCGCGGCCATCCTGGACGCCGAGGGACAGCTCGCCGCTCCGCCCGCCACGACCGTTGAAGCGGCGGGGCGCCTGGACGGCTTCGGGCGCGTCCTTTCCGACGTCTACCTCGTGGGCCGCGGCGACCCCAATCTCTCCGACCGCTTCGCATGGAGAACCGAGAAGAGCCCGTTCGACCAGTTGGCGAAAGACATCCGGGATGCCGGAATCACGCGCATCGAGGGACGGGTGATCGGCTACGACGGCCTTTTCACGGACGAGGCAATCCCCGAGAGCTGGACCGCCGACGATCTGGTGTGGTCCTACGGCGCTGAGGTTTCGGCCTTGAGCGCTTTCGACAGCGCGCTCAGCCTGCGGCTCGAGCCTGGTGAGCGGGAGGGCGAGCCGGCGCGGTTGACCATCCTGCCCGCCACGGAGTTCATGAAGATCGACAGCCGGGTGCTGACTTCGGGGGAGGGAGTGAAGGCGAAGGTCTCCCTGACCCGGCCGCTCGGATCGCGACACGTCGTCATCGATGGCGCGGTGCCGCTTCGCGGGGAAGCATGGACGGGATCGGTCGCAGCTCCGGAACCCACGCTGTTCGCAACCACCCTTTTCGCCGAGGCCCTCGCGCGCCACGGCGTCACCGTGCGGGACGGCATTGCGGTCTCGCGCGAAGCGCTTCCGCAGTCGCTGCGGCCGCTCGCCTCCGTGCGCGGACCCGCGGTCGCCGAGCAGATCCGCGTGGTCAACAAGGAGAGCCAGAACCTTCACGCGGAGACACTGCTGCGCCGGCTCGGCCTCGCCGCATTCAAGGACGCGTCGGTGGAGTCGAGCCTGAAGGCGCGCGAGGCGTTCCTGAGGGGGCAGGGCGTGCGCGTCGCGGACACGGCGATGTACGACGGCTCCGGTCTCTCGCGTTCGGATCTCGTGACCGCGCGCGCCGAGGTGGACCTGCTCGTGGCCATGGCCCGCCATCCACTCGCGAAGGCGTTCCGGGATTCACTGCCCGTCGCGGGCGTTGACGGCACCCTCAAGCGGCGGATGGTGGGGACGAAGGCCCAAGGGCGGGTCTTCGCCAAGACGGGGTCGATCAGCCACGTGAACGCGCTCGCGGGGTACGTGGACGCGGTCTCCGGCCGTCGCTTCGCTTTCTCGATCGTCGTGAATCACCACACCCGTCCCTCCCGGGAGGCGACGGCGGCGATGGACGAAATCTGCGCGCTTCTCGTCGACCTGCGGTGATCGCGAAGGGCACGCGAGTGCTCGGCCGGTCGCCGAAACCGCCGAACGTCTCCTGCTCCTGATTCGGGATCGGACCCCGGCCGGGGGGAGGGACGGATAGTCTTCGGGGGTGTCGGATATCGAGACCAGGCCGCGCACCCGCGAAGAGACCATCCTCGAGGGCCTGAACGAGGCCCAGCGCGGGGCGGTCCTGCACGGCGACGGGCCGCTCCTCATCGTGGCGGGCGCCGGCACCGGCAAGACCACGGTGCTCACAAGGCGCATCGCGCATCTCATCACCACCAAGCGGGCGCGGCCGGAAGAGAT
Organism: Vicinamibacteria bacterium; assembly: GCA_019694155.1. GTDB lineage: Bacteria > Acidobacteriota > Vicinamibacteria > Fen-336 > JAGNNV01 > JAGNNV01. The sequence goes on from JAIBCN010000149.1 coordinate 4,728, forward strand.
CCTGGCCCTCACCTTCACCGAGAAGGCGGCGAGGGAGATGTCGGAGCGCGTCGATCAGCTGGTGCCCTATGGATACACCGAGAGCTTCATTGCGACCTTTCACGCCTTCGGCGATCGGATGCTCCGCGAGAACTGCTTCGCGGCCGGGCTCTCCGCGGACTTTCGGGTCCTGTCCCGCGCGGACGAGATCGTCTTTCTGCGCGAGCGCCTGTTCTCCCTGCCTCTCGCGCGCTTCCGGCCCCTCGGGGATCCGGGGCGGCATCTCCCGACCTTGGTCGAGTTCGCGTCCCGGGCCAAGGACGAAGACGTGCCGCCCGATGCGATTCGGGCCTTCGCGAAAGAACAACTGCGCCGGTTCAGCGGGGTGGAGGGTGACGAGGCGCTCTCTCTTCGCGAACAGGCGCTCGACCTGATCGAAGCCGCGGAGTTCTTCAAGGCACAGCAGGATGCGCTCGCCGCTTCGGCACTGGTGGATTTCGGCGACCAGATCCACCTCTTCCTCAAGCTCCTTCGGCAGCGGCCCGACGTTGCGATCGCGTTGCGCAAGCGCTTTCGCTACATCCTGGTCGACGAGTTCCAGGACACGAATCACGCCCAGCTCGAGCTGGTACGCCTCATCGCGGGGGAAGGGCGCCCGAACATCACGGTGGTGGGAGACGACGACCAGGCCATCTACCGCTGGCGCGGCGCCGCGCCCGCGAACCTGATTCACTTCCTCTCTCTCTACCCGGAAGCCGCGCGAGTGGTGCTTCGCCAGAACTACCGGTCGACCCAGGAGATCCTCGACACGGCGTACCGGCTGATCACCTACAACAATCCCCACCGGCTGGAGGCCATGACCGGCCTCGACAAGAGGCTCGTGGCCGAGCGGGGCAAGGGCAGGGACGTCGCGCACTGGCGCTTCCCCAGCGCCTCCGCGGAAGCCGACGCGGTGGCGAAGGCGATCGAGGAATTCCATCAGCGCGACTCGGTGCCGCTCGATGAGATCGCCATCCTCGTTCGCAACAACGCGGACGCGGACCCGTTCCTGCGCGCCCTCAACATGCGCGGGCTCCCCCACCGTTTCTCGGGCGGAGCGGGGCTCTTCGAGAGGCCGGAGGTCCGCAGCCTTATCGCTTTCCTGCGCCTGGTTGCTTCGCCGGACGACTCCGTATCGGCCTGGGCCCTCGCTTTCTCCGAGATCTACGCGTTCGATCCCGTCGATCTGTCGCGAATGTCGCGCTATGCCTCGAAGAAGACCCGCCCCCTCCTCGACGTCTTTCGGGAGCTCGAAGGCAACGAGGACCTCGCGTCGGTGAAGGGCCCGTCGCGGGAGGCGGCGAAGAGGTTCGTGGCCGACCTCGAGCGCGGCGTGTCGAGCATGGCGCACAAGCGCACGGGCGAGGCGCTCTACGAATTCCTGAAGGAATCGGGATACCTCGCGCGCCTCGCTTCGGTGTCTTCCGCGAAGGATGAGCGGAAGGTGGCGAACATCGCCCGCTTCTTTGAAATCGTCCGCGGATTCTCGATGGTGGCGGAACACGACCACATCCCGTCCTTCGTGGCGCGCTTCGACCTGCTGCGCGACGCCGGCGAGGATCCTTCCGCCATCGAGATCCAGGAGGGAGACGCGGTCAACATCATGACCGTCCACAAGGCGAAAGGCCTGGAGTTCCGCGTGGTGTTCGTGGCGAGCTGCATCGATCAGAAGTTCCCGCTCCGGCGCCGAAGCGACCCCCTGCCCCTGCCCGCGCCGCTCCTGAAGAGCGACCTGTCTCCGGGCGACGCGCATCTCATGGAGGAGCGGCGTCTCTTCTACGTCAGCATGACCCGCGCGAAGGACGACCTCATCCTGACCTCCGCCGACGACTACGGCGCGGGTGCCACGCGAAAAGTCTCACGCTTCGTGGTGGAAGCTCTCGATCTGCCTTCACCCAGGGCCCGAGTCGCGCGGTCGTCGCCCCTGGAAACCATCGCGGCCTCCGCTCCGGTGCCGGACGGTCTGAGCCCGGCCCCGGCCGGCGCTTCCGCAGAACCCGAGAGCCTGGCCGCGGCGATGGCGCCCCCGCTGCGCCTGTCTTTCCGCCAGGTGGACGACTACCTCACCTGCCCCCTCAAGTACCGCTTCGTGCACCGGAATCGGATTCCTCTTCTCACCCACCACCGCGTGGTCTACGGCAGCGCTATACATCAGGCGGTCCAGGACATGTTCAAGGCGCGACAGGCGGCCGTGGCCTTCGGCGTCGAGGATCTCGTCGCCGCCTTCCGGCGCGCCTGGGTTTCGGAGGGTTTTCTCTCCCGCGAGCACGAGGAACTAAGGCTCCGGGAGGGGGAGAGAACTCTCACCCGTTTCTTCGCCTGGGAGAAGGCCCATCCTCTCCGGCCCACGGGCGTCGAAGAGGACTTCTCGTTCCCGATTCTCCGCACGCGGGTGATGGGTCGCTACGACCTCGTGGTCGCCGGCGACGACGGCGTCACTATTCTCGATTTCAAGACCGGCGACGTGAACACGCAGGCCAGGGCGCAACAACGCGCCGAGGAGAGCCTCCAGCTCGCGATCTACGCACTCGCCCATTTGCGGACCACGGGCGCCCTGCCCTCCCGGGTGGAGCTTCGGTTCCTCGAAACCGATCTCGTGGGCGGCTTCAGGCCTTCCGAAGCCCTGGCTCTGGCCACCGAGAAGGCCATCGCGGATGTGGCCGACCGGATCTCGCGCGGCCGGTTCGAAGCGACACCCTCGCACGCCGCGTGCCGGCCGTGTCCGTTCCGGGATGTCTGCCCGGCAACCGCGAAGGACGATTAGTACACTCGCTCTTCGTGACAAGGCCCGAGACGCGACTTCTGGCTTCAGCGGCGACGGCCCTGGGGCTTGCCGCGGGTGGATTCGAAGCCCACCTCGCGCCGCAGGGCGAGGCCATTTGGCATGGCCTGACCGGAGTCCCCTCGCCCCTGCACATCCTGGCGGCCCTGTTCGCGGCCCTGGCGGTCTGGCTGCTCGGCCGGCTCGTGCCCGTGACGGCGTTTCTCTGGATGAGCGCGGGCCTCCTTCCTCTCATCCCTGCGGTCACGGGGATCGGGGGAGGGTTCTTGATCTTCTCGAACCAGACCATGATGCTCGCCTTCGCGATCCTCCTCGGCTGGGCCGCGCGCAACCTGGTCGCGGATCTTCCGAGGCTCGAACCACTCCACGTCCTTCTGATCTCCTTCGCCTTCTTCCTCGCAGTCGGGCGGTTCATCCCCGGTCCGGCGGGACCGCAGGGCGACGAGCCGCACTACCTGCTGATTGCGGAGAGCCTGATCCGGGACGGCGACATCGACCTCAGGAATCAGTTCGACGAGCGGGCCTTTTCGAAGTTCACGAGCGCGGATCTCGATCCGCACACGGCGCCAAGGTCACCGAAGGGCCGGCTCTATGCCATCCACACTCCGGGCCTCTCGGCGTTGATCGCGCCGGGTTACGCGGCGGCCGGCTACGCGGGTGCGCGGGCGGTCGTCTCTTTCTGGATGGCGGCGACAGTGAGCCTGATCTTCCTGGTCTCGCGATCCCTGTTCGGTGGTCGGGCGGGCCACTTCGTTTTCTTCCTCGCCACTTTCGCAAGCCCCTTGCCGATCTATGCAAACTCCGTCTTCCCGGATTCGGTGGCGCCGTTCGCGTTGGCCGTGACGCTCGCCTGCCTCGTGACCCCTCGTCCGGCCTTCGCGGCTCTCGCGTCGGCCTCGATCGCGGTCCTGCCCTGGCTGCATCCGCGGTTCCTGCCCTTCGCGGCCGTGCTCGCCCTCGCGATCTCGATGCGCGGCGGCTTCTCGCCTGGACGGGCCGGCCTCGCTTTCGGGCCGCTCGCGGTTTCCGTCGGTCTTCTTCTCGCTCACTTCCAGTCGCTGTTCGGAACCGCTTCCCTCTCGGCCGCCTACGGTCCGGGGTTCGCTTCGGACGTCTCTCTCGCTCGCGTGCCTTGGGGCGCGCTGGCCCTCCTGCTGGATCGGCAGTTCGGTCTGCTTCTTTTCGCGCCCGTGCTGCTGCTCGGCCTGGCCGGGGCGAGGGCGCTTTGGAAGCGCGACGGGATGGTTGCGCTCGTTGTTCTCGCGGTTTTCGGCGCGCAGCTCGGAACCGGAGGAGCGTTCAGCATGTGGTGGGGCGGCGCTTCAGCACCGGCTCGTTTCCTGATCGGCGCTCTGCCCGCGCTGCTCATCCTGTGCGCCGCCTGCTTCGAGGAGTCGAAGGAGCGGCGGCCGGTCCTGGGCGCCGCGGGGGGCTTTTCCCTCGGACTTCTGTGGCTCGCTTGTCTCGCCCCCCGGGCTCTGCACAACCGGGCCGACGGCGAGAGCGGTCTTCTGCGGCTGCTGACGCCCGTCCTCGACCTCGATCGCCTCTTCCCCGGCTTCGTGGTTCCGGACGGCGGGCTCTTTCTCTCCGCCCTTTGGGTGGTCGCGTTGACGGCAGCGATCGCGCGACCCCGGCTCGGAGTTTGGGTCGCGGGGATTCCGATCGCATTCGGGGTCCTGACCTCGGCGAAGCCGCTCCTCGATCCGTTCCCCGCCGCCCTGCGCGTCCTCGAGGCGTGGGAGGATCATCGACGCACTTTCGGCGGCGTCGATGCGAAGGGCGCGTTCATTCTCGATGTTCCGCTCGGGGGTTCTCCGTGGGAGGTCGTGCCGGGCGCGAGCCTCTATTCCCGCCGCTTCTCGCTGCCCGAGGGCGCCTGGATCCTTCGTGTCGAATCGCGGTCGGAGCCCACGCCCGATGCGCTGAATGTCGCACGGGTGAGTCTCGTGCGGGACGACGAGAAGGACGCCCCGAGCGTGGCGGTCCTGGTGAGGGTCGGTGAAACACGCGCGGAGGCCGCCTTCGACCTGCCGCGGGCCGAGAGGCGTCTGCGGGTGAAGGGCGAAGGCCTGCAATCGCGCTCGACCATCCTGCGGATCCGACTGACGCCGCGGCCGGACGCTCGATTTGTGCGACCAGCCACAAAAACCCAATAGAGGAGCTTGACGCGCGACACGCGGTGTTGCTAGCGTGTCCATCGTTCTTACAACCGTACTCGTATGTCGTTTCTCCGGCGGTCACGGAGGTCGGGCGGGTCGAATGTCGACTCGGTGCTTGGCGCTCCTTCGTTCGGTGACGTAGACGAGTCGAAAGGCCGAAGGAGGCCTAGCAAAAATGATCGAAGGCAAAGTGAAGTGGTTCAACGAGTCCAAGGGCTTTGGATTTCTTTCCCGTGATGGCGGACCGGATGTGTTCGTTCACCACTCGGAAATCAAGGCCGATGGCTTCCGCACTCTGAACGAAGGCGATCGCGTCAGCTTCGAAGTCGTGGACAGCCCCAAGGGTCCGCGCGCCGCTAACGTCAACAAGATCTAAGCGGTCTCGCCAAGAAGCAAGACGCGCGACGTCGCTTCTCGCCCGGGGTTTTCGAGCCTGCTCGAGAATTCCCGGGCTTTTTCTTTTTGTTGTTCTGCCATGGTTCCCCTCTCTTGTCTGAAGTCCTGAAGACGCTGCGCCGAGCCGGCGCCATCGCCCGCGAAGTCCGGGAGCTTGGCGCGAAGCTCATCATTCCGGGCGCAACGCTGAGGAGCGTCTGCGAGACCGTGGAGGCCGAGATCGAGAAGCGGGGCGGGAAGCCCGCCTTTCCGACCCAGACGTCGATCAATGCGGTGGCGGCTCACGATTGCCCGACGCCCGATGACGAGCGGACCTACCAGGCGGGAGATCTCGCCAAGCTCGATATCGGCGTGCACATCGACGGCTGGGTGGTCGATACCGCGACCACGGTGAACGTGGGCGGGGCCGGAAACGGACGGATGGTGGAAGCCGCGCGGCAGGCCCTCGCCGCCGCGATCCAGGCCTGCAAGCCCGGGATTGCCGTCCGCGACGTCAGCACGGCCATCGAGCGGGCCATCACCAGCGCCGGGTTCACGCCCCTCGAGAGCCTGTGCGGCCACGGAGTCGGTCAGTGGATCGTGCACGCGCCTCCCGCCATCACCAACACCATACGCGCGGCCGAAGGGCGCCTCCCCATGCGGGGCGTCATCGCGATCGAACCTTTCGCGACCGACGGCCACGGCCGTTCCGGGCCGCGCGGCGTGTCCGAGGTTTTTCGTCTGCTGCCCGAAGCGAGGAACCGCCTGGGCGAGTTCGGGATCGGCGACGGCTTCGCCCAGTCCCTTCTCTCGTGGCGAGGGCTTCCGATCGCCCGCCGCTATTTCCGCGCCTTCGGAAACGAGGTGGTGGCCGAGGCCTTCCGCAGGCTCGAGCAGGCAAAGCTCCTTCACTCGTATCCTCCTCTCGTGGCCTTGTCGGGGCGGCCGGTGGCTCAGGCCGAGCACTCGGTTTACCTTGGGCCCGAAGGCGTGATCCAGCTGACGTAGCCATGACGCAGGATCGCATCCGGCTGGCCTACTCGACGGGCGGCCCCGTGGCGGGCGAGCCGAGGACACTCGCCGCGGAGATGGAGCGGAAGACCCGGGGCGCGCGGGTCCGCCTGGAAAAGCGGGCCTCGGGCCGCGTGGTCACGGTCATTGCGGACGTGCCGGGGACACCATCGGATATCGAAGCCCTCGCCAAGCTCCTGAAGACGCGATGCGGGACGGGCGGCTCCATCAAGGATCTCGAGATCGAGCTGCAGGGCGACCGGCGCGACGCCGTGCAGGCCGTGCTCCGGGAAAAGCGCATCCCGCACAGGCTCGCGGGGGGTTAAACCTCGCCGCCCGCGCAGCGGGCCTGACAACGCGGGCTGCGGACCTGACAAGGGATCCGGACGGTGAGTCGTGTCTATACTGGCCGGGTGACCGCTCAGGCGCAACGACGACGGGCCCGCGGACGAGTGATCGTTCTCGGTGTGTTCGCGCTCGTCACCCTAGTGGCGCCGCTCCTCCATCACGATTTCGAGTGTCACCTCAAGACCCGGGTGCACTGCGATGCATGCACGGCAACTCCGGGCGCTTCGCGGATCGAGTCCGGGGTCACGCTCTTCGTGCACACGGGGCCCTTGCGGCCGCGACTGCCGGAGAGCGTCGAGGTTGGATCACTCGCCGAACGGCGGGCTTCGCCGGGCCGGGCGCCGCCCGCACGCGAAACCTCCTTCGCTTAATCCCGCCCCCCCGTCGCCCAGATCGGGGTCGCGGGTCATTCGAGATTTCTTCCGCGTCTTGGAGGACGCCCGCATGGTCAGAGCCCGAACTCCATTTCTCTTCTCCTTTGTTCTCGTCGTTCTCTTCACGAATCCCTCCTTCGCCCAGACCTCGGAGGCCGACCGCCTGAAGGCCGAGCTCGAGGCGCTTCGCCTCGAGTTCTCCAACCGGATCGCCGAGCTCGAGGCGCGGCTCAAGGCGGTGGAGAACGCCGCCGCCCAGCCGGCGCCCGCCCCGGTTGAAGCGCCGCCGCCAGCTCTCCCCACGCAGATGAGCGCGGCGCCTTCAAGCTCGTCGAAGATGTTCAATCCCGACGTCGCCGCGATCGGGGATTTCATCGGCGCCGTGGGGAAGAGCCCGGGGGGAGGCGAGCCCTCGCTGCAGCTTCATGAAGCCGAGCTGTCGCTCCAGGCCGTGGTGGATCCATACGCGAGAGCCGATGTCTACCTCACCTTCGGTCCGGACGAGGTCGGCATCGAGGAGGCCTTCGTTACATTCCCGACCCTGCCCGGCGGGTTGCTCATGAAGGTGGGCAAGTTCCGCGACGCGTTCGGCAAGATCAACGCCGCTCACAACCACGTCCTGCCCTTCACCGAACGGCCGCTGATGACCCAGAACCTCCTGGGCGGCGAGGAGGGACTCGGCGACTCCGGCGTCTCCGTGTCACGCATCTTCCCCAACAACTTCGCGTTCATCGAGGCGACCGGCCAGGTGTTTCAAGGAAACTCGGAGATCTTCAAGGCGGAGAAGCGCGCCGATCTCGCGTACGTGGGTCACCTGCGTGGCTATCGCGACCTCACGGAGTCGACGAACATCGACCTCGGCGGTTCCTTCGCCCAGGGCCACAACGATGCGGGAGGCGGAGACACGACGCGCCTTTGGGGAGCGGATGCGACGTTTCGATACCGCCCGCTGCGGCGGTCGATCTACACCCACTTCCTGGCCCGGACCGAGGTGGCGTGGAGCCGGCGTTCCGAGCTTTCAGGGCCGTCGGCCTTCGGCGCCTACGGCTATCTCGAGTATCAGTTCGCGCGGCGCTGGACCTCGGGCCTGCGCCTCGACACCGCCGAGCGGGCCACCGACCCTTCGATCAGGGACCGGGGCGCCTCTTTCCTCCTGACTTACGCGCCAAGTGAGTTCTCGCTCGTGCGCGGCCAGTACCGGCACACCCGCCGGGGCGACGGGCCGCGGTCCAACGAATTCCTCTTCCAGTTCCTCTTCTCCATCGGCGCTCACGGCGCCCACCCGTTCTAGGAGTCCGCCCCATGTCCCCTCGCTCTGCCGTTCTCGCCCTGGCCGTTGTCGCGCCTCTTCTCGCCGCCGCGCCCGAAGCCCGGGCCGCGGGGCTCAAGGTGGTCGCGACCACCGAGGATCTCGCCGCCCTGGCTCGTGAAGTCGGCGGCGACAGGATCAGCGTCGAGTCCATCGCCAGGGGATATCAGGATCCGCACTTCGTGGAGGCGAAGCCGAGCTTCATCCTGAAGCTCCACTCCGCCGACCTGCTCGTGGTGGTCGGCCGGGAGCTCGAGATCGGCTGGCTGCCGCCCCTTCTTCAGCAGAGCCGTAACGAGAAGATCCAGGTGGGGTCGAAGGGTTACCTCGACGCTTCACTCAACGTGAGGATCCTCGACATCCCCCAGGGCCAGATCACCCGCGCCATGGGCGACGTGCATCCCCTCGGCAATCCGCACTACTGGCTCGACCCCGGCAACGGGCGGCGCATCGCCCAGGCCATCCAGGCCAAGCTCACCGAGCTGCAGCCCGCGGACGGGGCCTACTTCGGCCAGCGCTTCGCGGATTTCGACAAGCGCCTCGCCGAGGCCGAAAAGGGGTGGGATGCGACCATGGCTCCCTTCAAGGGAACGAAGGTCGTCACCTATCACCGTTCGTGGCCGAACTTCGTGGAGCGCTTCGGCCTCGACGTGATCGGCTATGTGGAACCGAAACCCGGCATTCCACCCTCGCCGCAGCACACCATTGATCTGATCGGCGAAATGAAAAAGGTCAAGGCGACCATCATCCTCGTCGAGCCCTACTTCGATCTCAAGACGCCCCAATCCGTGGCCCGCGAGACCGGCGGCAAGGTGGTCGTCCTGGCGCCCTCGGTCGGCGGGGTCAAGGAAGCCGCCGACTACATCCAGCTCTTCAACTACAACGTGGGACTGATCGCCGGCGCGCTCAAGGGCGGAGGAAAGTAAGGACGATGGATACCACCATTCTCGAATTCCTGGCCGCCCCGTTCGCGGCCGCCCTCGTGATCGCCGGAATCCACACCTACCTCGGCGTGCACGTGGTCGAACGGGGTGTGATCTTCGTCGATCTCTCGCTCGCCCAGATCGCAGCGCTCGGAAGCACGATCCCGTTGCTGCTTCCCTTCACGGACGGCGACCCCCACGGTCCCTGGACGTACTGGATCAGCCTGCTCTTCACCTTCATCGGGGCGGCGCTCTTCGCCACCGTGCGCTCGAAGAAAGCGCGAATCCCCCAGGAGGCCATCATCGGCATCTGCTACGCCGTGGCGTCGGCCGGGGCCATGCTTGCCATGAGCAAGGCCTCGGCGGAAAGCGAGCACCTCAAGGGAATGCTCGTGGGCAACATCCTCGCGGTTTCCTGGGCCGAGGTGCGGGAGACGGCGATCCTGTACCTGATCGTGGGCCTCTTTCACTACGTCTTCCGAAGGCAGTTCCTGGCTATTTCCATGGATCATGACAACGCTGAAGGCCGTGGTCTGAATGTGAAGTTCTGGGACTTCCTGTTCTATGCGTCGCTCGGATTCGTGGTGACGCGGTCGGTTTCCATCGCGGGCGTCCTGCTCGTCTTCTGCTATCTCATCGTGCCATCCGTCGCGGCCATGCTGTATTCGACCCATATCGGCAGGCGTCTCGCCATCGGCTGGATCATGGGGACGGTGGTGTCGGCGCTCGGCATCTACTTCTCGGTCAGCATGGACCTGCCCACCGGGCCCACCATGGTCTGCACCTTCGGCCTGGTGCTCGTCGTCATGGCCCTCGTCAAGCCCCTCGTCGCGCGCATGTTCCCCGGCCTCGAGCTGGCTTAGACGGCCTTCCGTGCTTGCTAACCTGCGGGCATGACCCACATCGATCGAAGTCCCTTCCGGACGGGCCTGCTCGAGAACCGGACCGTCCTCATCACGGGAGGCGGCACCGGTCTCGGGCGCTCGGCCGCGCTCAAGTGCGCGTCCCTGGGCGCGCGTGTCGGCGTGGTGGGCCGCAGGGAGGAACCCCTCAAGGCGACGGTGGGTGAGATCGAGAAGGCCGGAGGGCGCGCGGCGTTTGCGTCATGCGACGTGCGCGACGCGGCTTCCGTGGTCGCGGCCTTCGATTCGATCGAAGCCTCCCTGGGCCCCGTGAACTCTCTCGTCAACAACGCCGCGGGCAACTTCCTGTGCGCCTCTGAAGACCTCTCGGACAACGCCTTCGACTCGGTGGTGAAGATCGTGCTCTACGGCACCTTCAACTGCACGCGCGAACTCGGACGGCGGTTGATCCGCGCGAAGCAGGAAGGGCACGTCCTCGCAATCGTCACGAGTTACGCGGTCACCGGCTCGGCGTTCGTGCTGCCGTCGGCGGCCGCGAAGGCCGGCGTCCTCGCCATGATGCGATCGCTCGCGGTCGAGTGGGCGGTCTATGGAATCCGCCTGAACGCGATCGCCCCGGGACCCTTTCCTACCGAGGGGGCCTTTTCCCGCCTCATGGCCGGCGACCTGGAGAAGAAGGCCGTCGAGCGCGTCCCCATGAAGCGCTTCGGCGAGCACGACGAGCTCAGCAACCTCATCGCCTATCTGCTTTCGGACGCGAGCCCCTACCAGACGGGCGACTGCGTCACCATCGACGGAGCGGAAGCCCTCTTCTCGGGCCAGGAATTCGCGGGCTTCGCTCACCTCGACCGCGCCGCGGCGAAAGCGCTCATGACATCGATCAAGCCGAAGAAGTAGAGATTGGACCCGGCGCGGGCCCTCGCGCGCCGAAGAGGTGCAGCGGGCTCGGGGGCGCGGCCAGGCTCAACAGGAACTTCGCGAAGGTCGACGCGGGATCGGCATGGGCGACATCGTGCGCGTCCATGATGGCGCGGATCCAGGCCCCGGCCGCGTCTTCGCCGGGCTTCCGGGCGAGGAAGAGGTGCTCGGCCACCAGAAGGTGCCCGACGGCCAGGCTCAGCTCCTCGAGCACCGGGCGCCGGCCCGAGCCCAGGTTCTCGATGGCGGCGCGCAGCACGTGATACGCAGGCGTGAAGAAGGGCTCCGCGTCGATGTCGAGCGTCCCGCGGCGGGCCGCGCCGAAACGCAGGCCGTCGAAGGAGGGCGTGAGGCCGTGCACGTGCAGCAGGAGGCGCGAGAGCCGCAGGCGAAGCCCCAGCCCCGAGCGGGACGCCCCGCGCGAGGCCCAGGGAACGAGGGAGGCGAAGAAAAACCCTCGAAACAGGAAGGAGGCGATGGCCGGCTTCGCGGGCGCGGGATCGGCAGGTTTGGCGAGCGCGAACTCGCCCGTGAGTCTCACGTACTCCTCGAACTTGTCCGCGCTGAGCTTCAAGACCCGGGGCCGCGTCCAGTCATCGAGAAGAGCGGCGATGCGTCGGACGTTCCGGCGCAGCGAGAACGTGGGCTCGTGAAGATCGAGCAACCGCCGGAAGACCCACCGCATCGATTCGAGCAGCTCCGAATCGAGAGGCATGCCCTTCACCCACTCGAGGGGCCGGTCGGCAGGGTTCTGGGTTCGACGCCAGCGGCCCGCGAGATCTCCGATTTCCTTCTGCTGGAGATCCAGGGAGCGTCCCTCGTTTCGGGCGGCGGTGGGACAGCAGAAACTGACGCTCACCCGCGTCTCGCCGGAAACGGCATCGAAAGAAAATGGAAACATCTGACAGGTGAGGGGCTTGGCGCTGCCTCCGAGTTCCTCGTGAATCCGGCAGCGATTCCGGTCGGAGAGGAATCCGCAGACGCCATCGGGGCGCTTTCGGATCCGGAGCAGCCCGGAACGCTCGTACTCGAATGGCGAGGAGACGGCCCCCGGCTCGCTCGAAGACGACTCCTTGAACCATTCGTCCGCCTTGGCGGCCTCGTACCGCTGGCGCTCCGCATCGGTCACCACGATATCGAAGGCGCGCCGGCAGCACTCGCCGCAACTGCGGCACGTGAAGCTCTGCTCGGCGTCGAGGAGGAGGCCCATTTCCCGGCAAGGCTAATCGCGCGGAGCCGAGATTGACGCGGGGCGGCGGGGTTTCTTAAACTAGCTGTTCACCCTCGCGCACTGGGAGATCGTCCAACGGTAGGACATGCGGCTCTGAACCGTAGAATCGGGGTTCGAATCCCTGTCTCCCAGCCAGCGATTGAGGGCGAAGCCCTCAATCTGCTGGCAGGTAGACAGAGAGTCGGCGCCTTACTTCGTGCGGCGTCGAATCCCCTCGCGAGATCGGTGGGCTGCACCTCCAATCCGCTGGCAGGTAGACAGAGAGTCGGCGCCTTACTTCGTGCGGCGTCGAATCCCCTCGCGAGATCGGTGGGCTGCACCTCCAATCTGCTGGCAGGTAGACAGAGAGTCGGCGCCTTACTTCGTGCGGCGTCGAATCCCCTCGCGAGATCGGTGGGCTGCACCTCCAATCCGCTGGCAGGTAGACAGAGAGTCGGCGCCTTACTTCGT
>JAIBCN010000027.1 GCA_019694155.1 Vicinamibacteria bacterium
TCTTCGTTCTGAGCGATGAGGACCGCGGAGATCTTCGGCACGGGCCGATGATATCGGCCCCGTGGGACCTACTCGTACCGGAGCGCCTCGATGGGATTCAGGGCCGCCGCCTTCTTCGCGGGGTAGTAGCCGAAGAACACGCCGACCGCACCCGAGAAGCCCACCGCCACGACCATGACCAGGGGCGAGATCTCCGTCTCCCAGCCGGTGAAGCTCGCGAGAACCTCCGCGCTGCCGATGCCCAGGGCGAGGCCCGCGATTCCGCCGAGGATTCCCATGACGATGCTCTCGACGAGGAACTGGGTGAGCACATCCGAGCCGCGCGCGCCGATCGCGAGGCGAATACCGATCTCGCGTGTGCGCTCGGTGACCGAGACCAGCATGATGTTCATGATGCCGATGCCGCCCACCAGGAGCGAGATCGAAGCGATCGCCGCCATCAGGAGGGTCATCACCTGGGTGGAACTCTCCGCTGTGGCCGCGAGTTCGGTCTGATTCCGGACCGTGAAGTCGTCGTCATCGCCGCTCTGGATGTGGTGCGACTCGCGGAGGAGGGTGCGGATCTCCTCCTGGGCCGCGGCGATGTCCGCGCCCGAGGCGGCGCTTGCGAGGATCTGCGGAATGCGGGGGCGGCCCGAGAGACGGGTCGCGGCGGTGGTGTACGGCACGAGGATGATGTCGTCCGAGTCGTTGCCGGACGCGGTTTGCCCCTTGGCGGCGAGAACGCCTGTCACCTTGAAGCGGGCGGCGCCAATCTGGATCTCCTCGCCGGTCGGATCGGTATCGCCGAAGATGTTCTGGGCCACGGTGCGCCCGAGAACTGCCACCGCCCGCACCGCACGCACATCCTCCGCGCTGAAGAAGTCGCCCTTCTCGGTCTGCCAGTCGCGGATGGTCTGGTAGTCGACGTCGACCCCGTTGATCATGGTCCGCCAGTTCGAGCCCTGGGCGATGATCTGGGCCCGGCTGATCACCACCGGCGACACCGCGGCCACCACCTGCGACTCGGTGCGGATCTTCACCGCGTCCGCGATGGTGAGGTTCGCGAAGGCCTGGGCGCCCTGGCTCACCCCGCCGGTAACGCTTGCTCCGGGCGTGATCACGATCATGTTGGTGCCGAGGCTGTTGATCTGCTCGTGGATGCGCGAGCGCGCACCGTAACCCACCGCGACCATGACGATCACCGCGGCCACACCGATCACGATGCCGAGCATGGTGAGCATGGCCCGCATCTTGTTCTTGAGAATGCTCTCGAGAGCGAGGCCGATGAGAATGCGGATCTTCATGCCGCCGTCCGATCCCGCTCGGCCAGGTCCGAAACGGCGTTGCGCCGATTCGCCACCGGCTTGTCGGAAAGGACCTGACCATCGCGCATCATGACGATGCGCGAGGCGTAGGCGGCGATGTCGTGCTCGTGGGTCACCACCACGATGGTGATTCCCTGTTCATGGAGGGCCTGGAAGAGAGCCATGACCTCGATCGAGGTGCGGCTGTCGAGATTGCCGGTGGGCTCGTCGGCGAGGACGAGAGCGGGCTCGGTCACCAGGGCGCGGGCGATGGCCACGCGCTGCTGCTGTCCCCCGGAGAGTTCGCTCGGCAGGTGGTCGAGGCGCTCGCCGAGGCCCACTCTCTGAAGGGCCGCGATCGCGAGGGCGCGCGTGTCCCGCTGGCGGCCGCTTCGGTCGTAGAGCATGGGCAGCTCCACATTCTTGATGGCGCTGGTGCGGGCCAGGAGGTTGAAGCCCTGGAACACGAAGCCGAGCTTCTGGTTGCGGATCGCGGCCAGCTCGTTCCGGCCGAGACCGTCCACCCGCACTCCATCCAGCTTGTAGGAGCCGGAGGTCGGGGTGTCGAGGCAGCCGAGGAGGTTCATGAGCGTCGACTTGCCCGACCCCGAGGCGCCCATGATGGCGACGAGCTCGCCGCGCCTGACCACGAGATCCACTCCGCGCAGGGCTTTGACCTCGTTCGTGCCGCTCGCGTAGGTCTTGGTGATCTTGTCCGTCTCGATGACGATGTCGCTCATGGGTCGCCTCGCCCCTCAGAACGGACCGCCGCCCCCGGGAGGCCCGCGGCGCTGGTTCTGCTGAGGGGCGAGCGGGTTCGTCGCGGGCTTCGACGCGGCGGTCGTCGTCGAGAGCACGCCGGCGATCACTTTCATCCCCTCGGAGACGTTCCGCCCCTGGATCTCGGTGAACGAGCCGTCGGTGAGACCGGTCTGAACGCGCACGCTCTCGAGATGGCCCGAGGCGTCGAGGACGTACAGGGTGCCCGAAGGCGGGCGGCCGTTCGAGCCTCCGTTGCGGGCTTCGCGGCGCGAGGGCCCCGAGGCGGCCGCATCGGATCCCGAGGCGGGCCGACCCCAGACGCGTGGAGAGCCGGCCGGCGTGGGGCTCGCACCGAGCTGCGCGAGCAGTTCCTCGCTCGGCTTGTAGCGCAGCGCCGCGTTGCTCACCTTGAGCACGCCGGTCGCGGCCTTCACCAGGAAGTCCACCCGCGCCGTCATGCCCGGCAGGAGTTCGCGCTTCGGATTCTCGACCGTGATGACCACCGTGTAGTTGACGACGTTGTCGACCATGGTCGACTGCAGGCGCACCTGCTGCACCGTCCCTTCGAACGTGCGGTCGGGAATGGCCTGCACCGTGAATCGCACCTTCTGACCCTGCTCGATCTTGTCGATGTCGCTCTCGCCTACCTGGGCGAGGATCCGCATCTGGGTGAGATCGTTCGCGATGAGGAAGAGCTGGGGCGCGGAGAGGCTCGCGGCCACGGTCTGACCGAGGTTCACGTTGCGCTCGACCACCACCCCATCGATGGGCGCGTAGATGTTGGAGTAGGAGAGGCTCTGCTGGGCGCGGCTCAAGGCGATCAGCGCGGATTTCTCGCTCGCCTGCGCGACCTTGAGCGCGGCCTCGCCCTGCTCGGCCTGGCTCGCGGGTATGAGGCCCTCCGCCGCGAGTTCGCGGTTGCGGTCCTGGTCGCGCGCTGCCTGATTGGTCTGCGCGCGCAGCCTCTCGAGGTTCGCCTGTGCGTCCGCCACCGCCTGCTGGGCGATGGTGGGGTCGATACGCGCGAGGAGCTGTCCCTTCTTCACTTCGTCGTTGAAGTCCGCATAGAGAGCGGAGATCTGGCCCGAGACCTGGGTCCCCACATTGACGGTGGTGACCGCTCCGAGTGTGCCCGTCGCCGAAACCGTAGCCTGAATGTCGCCCCGCTCCACCGTCACGAGACGAAAGCTCGGCGCCGGACTGGAGAACGCAAACTGCCTGACGCCCATTCCAATCGCGATGGCGAGAACCACGAGACCGGCGCGAAAGACCACTTTGCGGCTCATGAGGCACGGCACCCTTCTGTCCAGAACGGGACGACGGACGCGTTCTGTGTGAGCAACTGGCGTGCCAGAAGGACG
>JAIBCN010000212.1 GCA_019694155.1 Vicinamibacteria bacterium
GGGTCATGGTCACTCTCCGCGCCGGAGTGTATTCGAGGCGCGATTCCACGGGCGCCGCGTGGTTGTCAACCTCGCAGGTTCCCTCGGCGGCGTGCGGGGACTTCGGCTAGCCTCTCTTCTTCATGCCCGTCCCCCGCCCTCTGACTCCGCTGGTTCGTTTTCTCGCGGGAGTGTCCTATATCCCGGGCGGCGCCGTGTTCCTGCTCCGCAACCCGCGCCTGTGGCCCGTCGCGATCTCGCCCCTCATCGTGGCCGCCATCCTGCTCATGATCGGCATCTTCTCGGGAGCATTCTGGGCGGGTCGCGTCGAACAGTCCCTCTTCGGCGGAAGCCTGCGCACCTCACCCGCCTGGTTTTCCTTCGTGATCGTCACCGGCCTGTGGGCGGGGAGCCTCGCCGCGGGAGCCATCATCGCGCTGGCCGTCGCTTTCGCGCTCCTCGGGCCCCTCTTCGAGAAGCTCTCACAGAAGGTCGAGGAGATTTCCGGCCTCGTGGTGCGCGGGTCGAAGGGTCTGCATTGGGAGCTCGTGCAATCGGTGAAGACCGCCGCCTACTTCGCGGTGAGCGCTCCCATCGCCATCCTGCTCGGCCTCATCCCGTTTCTGGGACCCATCCTCTCCCTCGCCTTCACCGGGCGCCGCGTGGCCTTCCAGAGCACGGATTCCGTGCTCCTCAGGCGCGGCATGGATTTTCTCGAGCGCCAGGCCTTCCACCACCGTTTTCGGGCCGAGACGCTCGGATTCGGCGTCGCCTCGGTGCTGCTTTTTCCCCTGATGACGGTCCTCGCGGTTCCCGTCTTCGTCGTGGCCGCGACCCGCCTCGTCAATGACCTCGAAGCGGTGCGGGATACGCCTTCGGAGGAGGAGACGGCGGCGATCATCGCCGCCGAGGAGATGGCCCCGGCCTCGCCGCCGCCCTCTACCGCCGCACGTTGAACACCACGGTGATGGTGATCAGGAAATCGGTGGGCACGTCGTTGAGGAGCAGCGGCTCGTAGCGCCGGCTGCGCACCGAGGCCAGGGCGGCCTCATCGAAGAGGGACTGCCCCTGAATGATGGTGACGCCGCGGACGCGGCCGTCCGGGCCCACATGGGCCTCGAGGACCACTTTCCCTCCGACTCCCGCCGCCTGGGCCATGGCCGGATAGACCGGCGCTCGGCCCTCGATCAGTCGAGGTTCCTTGATGAGGCCGCCGATGCGAACGGTAGGAGGGTGGGGGGGCGCGATCGGCTGAATCGCCGGCCCGCATATCGAGCCGAGCGGACAGTCGTCACTCCCGACATCTTTTCGGCCCGGTTCGAGATCGCTGACGTCCCCGACAGTCCCGGGCACGATGTCCACGTCCAGGAGGCTTGTGCGATTCAGAGTATCGGGCGTCAACGGGGGCGTGAAGGCGGGCGCGGTTGAGCGCACGGGGGTCGTCTTGCCGGCGGGGGGGCGCCGCGCGGCAACTCTCGCGGGAGGCAGCGTCACCGTGATCGGCCGCGCCAGGGGCGCCAGGATGGCGTGCGACACCTCGGGCGGATTCGTCGATTGAAGCAGGGGAATCAGGACCAGGCTCGTGATCCCCACACCGTGGAGCAGGAGGGACAAGCTGGCGCCCTTCGCCCGGGCCTCGGAGGGAAGTGCGTGGGTCGCCTCAACACCGCGCAGATCGAGTGAGAGTGTGCTCATGCCGGACCTCCTCGCGTTCAGAAGGCTCGCGGGTCTGCGGCCTTTCATTCCAAGACGCGCGAGGGACCGTTCCTGTTGTGGAATTGTCCCGCCGCGTCCCCCGGTATCCTTGCGGGCGGTGACTTCCACTGCTTCGTCCGCCGAGCCCCCGGCCCCGAGTCCGGGCTGGCTGAACCGCACGACTGTCGGCGTGTCGCTCGCGAGTCTCTTCTCCGATATCTCGCATGAGATGGCGACCGCGGTTCTTCCCGCCTTTCTCCTGAGCCTCGGCGCGGGGCCCGCCGCTCTGGGGATCATCGAAGGCAGCGCCGACGGTCTCTCCGCTTTGGCGAAGTTGTGGGGGGGAGTGGCGGCCGACCGCGTGCGACGGCGCAAGCCCCTCGCCTCCATCGGTTACTTCATCACGGGGATCGGCACCGCGGCCATCGGTGTCTGCACGAGTGCGGCTCAGGTCCTTTTGTGTCGCGTCGTGGCCTGGGTCGGCCGCGGCAGCCGGGGACCCGCGCGGGACGTTCTGATGGCGGAGGGTTCGCCGAAAGAAGTCCATGGCCGCGCCTTTGGACTGGAGCGGTCCGCCGACGCGACCGGCGCGGTGCTCGGCCCCCTTCTCGCGATGTTCCTGCTGTCGCAGGGCGTCGCCCCGCGACACCTGCTCATGGTCTCGGTGGTGCCCGGCATCCTGGCTTTTCTCGCCATCGCGCTCCTCGTGGTCGAGGGGCCCCACGTCCCGCGTCGCGCCCGGTTCACTCTCTTCGGAGAGCTCGAGGGCACGGGCCGGCCCTTTCGCCGATACCTCTCGGGCATTCTGATCTTCGGGTGCGGGGACTTCTCCCGGACACTGCTCATCCTCTACGCGACAGAGCACATGACGGGCTCGCTTCTCTCGCTTCAGGGCGCGGCCGCCGCCGTGGCGCTCTACGTTCTGCACAATGCGGTGAGCGCTCTCGCGGCGTTTCCCGTGGGCGCTCTGGCCGATCGGATCGGCCACCGGCTCGTGATCACCGGCGGCTACCTCTTCGCGGCGGCGACCACCATGAGCTTCGCCCTCGCGCCGCCTTCGCCGGCATGGCTCGTCCTGTTGTTCGTCTGTTCGGGCGTCTACATCGCCGCTGAGGAAGTGGCGGAGAAGGCCTATGCCGCGAGCCTTCTGCCCAAAGACCGCCGCGGCACCGGCATGGGGCTCCTCGCCGCCACGAACGGCCTCGGCGACATGGTTTCGAGCGCGCTCGTGGGAACATTGTGGGCGCTCTCGCCGGATGCTTCCTGGGGTTTCGGCGTCGCTGCCGCCCTTCAAGCGGCGGGAGCGGCCCGGATCGCGATGGCCCCTTCGGCCCCCGGGGAAGGAGTGTGAGAGGCATGGAGCGATTTCTCTGGATCTGTTTCGCGGGAGCACTCGGCACGGGCGCTCGCTACCTGATCGGCCTGTGGGCGGGCGAGAAGCTTGGGACCGCGTTTCCCTACGGCACATTCATCGTCAATCTGAGCGGCTGCTTTCTCATCGCCCTGGTGATCCAGGCGGCGCTCAACATGGCGGCCTTTCCTCCCACGCTCCGTCTGGCCCTCACCACCGGATTCATGGGCGGGCTCACCACGTATTCGAGCTTCGCCTACGAGACGACAAGACTCGCCCAGGACGGCGCTTTCGGGGCGGCGTTTCTGAACTTCGCCCTGACCACCGTGGCCTGCTTCGCTGCGGTGCTGCTCGGGCTCGCGGCGGCGCAGCGCCTCACCGGCGTTTGAAGGGAGACCTCATGAGAGTCCTGGACGGCGAACAGACCCTGGTCCGCATCTTCGTGGGCGAGGGAGATCAGTTCCGGCACCAGCAGCTTGCGGGCGCCCTCCTCGAGCGGCTGCGGCGTGAAGGCTTCGCGGGGGCCACGGTGATGAGAGGCATTGCCGGCTTCGGCGCCAACAGCGTGATCCACACCGCGAATCTGGTGGACCTGTCGGCCGACCTGCCCGTGTTGATCGAGGTGGTGGAGGATGCCGAGCACATCTCGCGGCTCGTCGCCATCCTCGACGAGATGATCGTGGGCGGCGCGCTCGTGACCATGGAGAAGGTCCGCGTTCTCCGCTACGCCGCGGCTTCCCCCAGACCCGCCGCCTCCTGAGCGATCCGGTTCGGGCCCCTACTCCAGGCTGAGGGTCAGGTTCTTTCCGGCGAGTGCGAGAAGCCGGCGCGTCTCACCCGCGCGGAGCTTCACCTTCCGCGACTCGGCAAGCTCGGTGGGGCCGGATCGGACCTCGATCCGGATCACATGCTCGCCCGGCGGGATGACGAAGTCGGTTCCGAAGCGGCCGTCGTAGCCCGAAACCACACCCATGACCTTCTTCGGCATCCCGCTGATGTTGTTCGCGAAGACCACGCGGTCGTCGACCTTGATCCGAAGAGTGCCGCTCGCGAAGGGGTGGCGCAGATCCAGGCTCACGCGGGCCGCGCGGCCGGAGGCCTCCACGGAGAGAGGCTCCGCCGTCGGTTCGACGGTCGGGGTCGGCGTCTGGATGGGGGTCGGGGCGGGCGGTCGAGGGGTCGGAGTCGGCACGGGCCGGGCGGTGCTTTCCGGGACGGGCGCCGGCGCTTCCGGCCGGGTCCGCTGCTGTAGCACCAGCACCACTCCCACGCCGAGGATCACGCCCAGCGCCACCGCCACGGCGAGTCGGATCGGGCCGTGCTTCGAGGAGTCCGCGACCACGTACACCTCGTCGCTCCGGGGCGTCGAGTGGACGATCTTCGGCATCGTGGTGGGACGCCTCGGCACCTGGCTGCCGCTCAGGGCCACGGTCTCGAGCGGCCCGAGCTGGGTGGCGTGGACCGGCGGCTTCCCGTCGAGGACGCACTCCAGGTCGGTCGCGAAATGGGCCGCCGAATCGTAGCGGGCGTCCCGCGACTTGCGCAGGGCCCGGGCGATCACCGCGTCGAGCGACCGCGGCACCTGAACGAGGCCGGACGCGGGCCGCGGCTCGTCGCGTACGATCTTGGTGAGCGTCGCCGCCATGGTGGGCCCTTCGAAGGGCCGGGTGTTGGTCACGAGCTCGTAGAGCACCGCCCCCAGGGAGAAGATGTCGGAGCGCCCGTCCACCTCCTCACCCGAGGCCTGCTCGGGCGACATGTAGGCCGGTGTTCCGAAGACCTGCCCGGCGACGGTGAGCTGGGCCGCGCTCGCCTTGGCGATCCCGAAGTCCATGATCTTGGGCTCGCCTGAAGCACTGATCATGATGTTCGCGGGCTTGATGTCCCGGTGAACGATGTGGTGGGAGTGCGCCGCCTGAAGGGCCCTCGCCACCTTGATGGTGATGACCACGGCCTCCCGCCAGGGCATGGGCCCGCGCCCGAGGGCGGAAGCGAGCGTCTCGCCGCGGACGTACTCGAGCGCCATGAACAGCAGGCCGGATTCGAAATCGCGGCCCACGTCGTAGACCGCGACCACGTGCTGATCGTCGAGGGTCGCCGAGATACGGGCTTCGGAAAGGAAGCGCTGCTCGAAGGCCTCGCGCTCGTGGGGGGCGATCGCGGCCATGGTGCCAAAGGTCTTGAGCGCCACCGTCCGGCCCAGCGTGGTGTCGCGGGCCTGGTAGACGACCCCCATGGTCCCACGCCCGAGTTCGCGCTCGATTCGGTACCGACCGATCTGTGAAGGAGGTGGCGTGCTCATCAATAACCGTGTGGGCGCGGAGAATCGTAGGATACCGCGATGCTGCTCCTCTCCCTCGTGCTGGCCGCTCAGGTCGCGACGCCTTCCGCGGCGACCGCGCCCAGGGCCTCGATCCACGACCCCTTCACCTCGCTTCTCCAAGCGCACGTGGTGAACGACCTCGTCGACTACGATGCTTTCGCGAAATCGCAGGAGTTCCAGCAGTACCTGCAGACTCTCGACGCGGCCAGGCTCGACTCGATGACGAAGGACGAGCGCCTGGCGTTCTGGATCAACGCCTACAACGCGTACACCATCCAGCTCATCAATCGCCACAAGGAGCGCGAGTCCATCCGGAACATCAACGTGTTCCTGGGAGTGCTCCGGGGCAAGCGGCCCTGGAAGGAGGAAATCGTCCGCGCGGCGGGACGGTTCCTGAGCCTCGATGACGTCCTCAACAAGGTGATCCGCGCCGATTTCAAGGAGCCGAGGGTTCACATGGCCCTCGTGGGCGCCGCCATGTCGTCGCCGCCTCTCCGGGCCGAGGCCTACGAGGGCGCGAAACTGGGCCAGCAGCTCGACGACCAGACCCGCACGTTCCTCAAGGAGCGCCAGACCGCGAACCGCCTCGACCTCGGGAACTCCATCATCCACCTCTCGCCCATCTTCGACTGGAACCGCGCCGACTTCGGCAAGACCGACGCCGCCATACTTCGCTTCGTGGCTCCCTATTTCGAGGGGAAGGGAGAGAAGGCGGCCTTCGCGGCGGCGCGACTCACCATCGAGTTCACCGATTTCGACTGGGCCCTCAACATCCAGAAACCACGGGAGACGCAGTAACCTCCGCCTCCCCTTCGATGACCAGCTTCTTCCGTTCCGCGAAATTCCCGATCTTCCTGATCGTCTTCGTCGACGTCATCGGCCTGGGCATCACGATTCCCGTCCTGCCCGTCTACGCGGAGGGGTACTTCAAGCTCAGCGGCCTCCAGATCGCGGGCCTCACCAGCATGTTCTTCGCCGCCCAGTTCATCGGCGCGCCGATCCTCGGCCGCCTGTCCGACCGGGTGGGCCGCCGACCCGTGCTCATCGCCTCCCAGCTCGGAACCCTCACGGGGGCGATCCTCACCGCGGTCGCCCGGTCGCCCATCTACCTGGTGGTGGCGCGCCTCGTCGACGGCCTCACCGGCGGCAACATTTCCGTGGCCCAGGCTTATCTGACCGACATCACGCCGCCCGCCGATCGGGCGAAGAGTGTGGGCCTCGTGATCGCGGCTTTCGGCCTCGGATTCATCATTGGTCCCGCCTTCGGCGCCTTCATGTCGGCGTCCTTCGGGCCCCGCATCACTTTTGGCTGCGCCGCGTTCGCTTCGGTCTGCACCATCCTCCTCTCCATCTTCCTTCTCGAGGAGTCGCTCCCCGAGGAGAAGCGGACGAGCGCCATCAAGGCTCCGGAGAAGTCCACGCGCGACATCATCAGCAACCCGCAGATCGCGCGGATCCTGGTCATCGGCCTGCTCGGGCAGATCGCCGTCTTCGCCTTCAACTCCGTCTTCATCCTCTGGGTGGACAAGGTGGTCCTGCCCGGCTGGTCCATCGACCGCGTGCAGCGCGCCACGGGCGTCGTCTTCATCTTCGTGGGGATCGTCACCGTGATCACCCAGGGCGGCGTCATCGGTCCGGTGGTGCGGAAGATCGGCGAGGCGAAGGGAGTGATCGTGGGCGGCTTCCTGCGGGTGCTCGGCAACGGCATCATGGCCTTCTTTCCGAGGATCTACCCGGCGGCGGCGGGCTCGGCCATCGCGGGGATCGGCGGGGGCATCGCTCAGCCTTGCGCTTCGGCCCTTCTCACTTTTCACGCGCCCGACGTGGCCCGCGGGCGGATCATCGGCATCAACCAGAGCGCCATGTCGCTCGGGAACATCATCGGCCCGCTCCTGGGCGGATTCGTCTACGACCTCGACCCCTCCTGGCCGCCCATGGTCTCGATGGGCGTGCTCTTCCTCATGTGGCTGGTCGCACTCGGCCTCACTCAACCCGAAAAACCCACGGGCCCGGCTCCGGCGATGGCCGGCCGGCCCGCCTGAAAGGACTCACAAGCCATGGCGAACCCCACCGCAACCTTCGAGACGTCGCTCGGAACCTTCACCGCCGAACTCTTCGCGGACGTCATGCCCATCACCGCGGGCAACTTCATCAAGCTCGCCAAGGAAGGCTTCTACAACGGGCTCCACTTCCACCGCGTCATCCCGAACTTCATGATCCAGTTCGGCTGCCCGCACAGCAAGGATCCCCAGAGCCGCCGGGCCGGCACCGGCGACTCGCCCTATGGCCGCATCCAGGACGAGCATCCTGCGAACGCCAAGCTCTCCAACGAGCCCGGGACCCTGTCGATGGCGAACACCGGCCAGCCCAACAGCGGCTCCTGCCAGTTCTTCATCAACACCGTCCACAACAGCTATCTCGACTTCTTCACCCCCGGCCCTTCCAAGCACCCGGTCTTCGGCAAGGTGACCCAGGGCATGGATGTGGTGAACAAGATCGGCTCCACGAAGACGGACGCCGGCGACCGTCCTTCCACCCCGGTTCAGATGGTGAAGATCACCATCAACGGCGCGTAGGTCCGCAACGCCGCTCGATAGGGCCACTCCGCAGGGAGTGGCCCCTTGGCTTTCTCAGCTGTTGTCGCCGTCGAGCAGGCCGCCCACCGCGCCCAGGATCGAACCCTCCTCGCGGCCGCCGCCGCCCGCGAGCTTCGACGCCCCGACGATGCGGTTCGCCATGCGGGAGAGGGGAAGCGACTGCAGCCACACCTTTCCCGGTCCTCTGAGGGTGGCGAAGAAGAGTCCCTCGCCGCCGAAGAGAGCGGACTTGATCTTGCCCACGAACTGGATGTCGTAGTCGACGCTCGACTGGAAGGCGACGATGCAGCCGGTGTCGACGCGGAGGGTTTCACCGGGGGCGAGCGCTCTTTCGTGGAGCGTGCCCCCCGCGTGCACGAAGCACAGGCCGTCGCCCTGCAGGCGTTCCATGATGAAGCCCTCACCGCCGAAGAAGCCGGCGCCGAGGCGCTTCTGGAAGGCGATGCCCACGGAAACTCCCTTGGCCGCGCACAGGAACGAGTCCTTCTGCGCGATCAGTTCGCCGCCTACCTGCGAGAGGTTGACGGGGACGATGGTGCCCGGATAGGGCGCGCCGAAGGCCACCTTCTTCTTTCCCGAGCCTTTGTTGACGAACACGGTCATGAACAGCGACTCGCCGGTGAGCAGGCGCTTGCCCGCGCCCATGAGCGCGCCGAGGAAGCCGCCGCCCTGGTTGGAGCCGTCGCCGAAGACGGTCTCCATCTCGATGCCGTCCTCCATGTACATCATGCCGCCGGCTTCCGCTACGGTAGCCTCGCCGGGATCGAGTTCGACCTCGACGAACTGCATGTCCCCACCGTAGATCTTGTAGTCGATGACGTGCATCGGGCTCATCTCTGGCATTTCTCCTCAGTTGATTGTTCGGGTCTTCGGGGCGCGGGGAGACACTCTCTCCCGCCTGAAGGTAAGAAACGATAACCGCAACCGTTTGTTCAAAAAGGACACGGCCCGCGGCCGCGAAGTTTCTACAGGTCCAGGGAATACCCCTCGCGCGACTGCTCGGCGTCGTCCGGGTCGGTAAAGCTCGCGATGAGCGCCGCCGCTTCGTCCGCGTGCGAAACCAGGGCGGCGACGCAATCGGGGTCGAACTGGCGGCCCGCGCCTCCGGTGAGGTAGCTCAAGGCGTCCTCGACCGTCCAGGCCCTCTTGTAGGGACGCCGGCTGGTGAGGGCGTCGAAGACGTCCGCCACCTTCACGATGCGCGCCTCGATGGGGATTTCGGATCCGCGACGGCCTTGCGGGTAGCCGCTGCCGTCGACCGCCTCGTGGTGGAAATGCACGACGTTCCGGAGCATGTCCAGGTGGCTGATCGCGCCCAGGTCGAGCTCGGAGAGGATTCCCTCCACGATCTCCACCCCCTTGAGCACGTGCGTCTGCATCACCTCGAATTCCGCGGAGGTGAGCGGGCCCTGTTTGAGCAGGATGTGGTCGGGCACCGCGATCTTGCCGATGTCGTGCAGGGGAGCGAACCTGAGAGTCGACTCCACGAACTCGTCGGAGAGGCCGTGGTCGGGGGCGAGGGAGCGCGCGATCAGGCGGCTGCATCGGGCCATCCGGTCGAGATGGCCGCGCGTCTCCGGGTCGCGATAGTGGGTGAGGCGCGTCGCCACTCGCAGCGCCGACTCCAGCAGGCGGGCCTGGGCGAAGCCCTGGGCCAGAGCGAGGGTCAGGAACCGCGCGAAGATGGCGAGGTGCTCCACGAGCACGGGCCGGAAGTAGCCGGGCTCCCGCGAGTCGAAAAACAGGAAACCGAAGAGCCGGCCACCCTCGAAAAGAGGCACCGTGTAGCTGGAGCGATACCCTCTCTCGATCAGGCGGCGGGTATGTTCGTGAGGAGAGGCCGACAGGACGTCGAGATCGTCGAGCACCCGGTCCTTGCCCGAGCGCGCCAGTTGTTCCAGGGAGGGCGATTCCCGCAGCGAAGCCTCGTACAACTCGAGGGGATTGCCGCCGTCCGTGCTGTGCGCGAAGGTCTTCAGGAGGTCGGCGCCGGGGTCGTAGACCGCGGCCGCGACGCGCTCGATCCCGGGGAACAGCTTCCTCAGGCAGGCGTGCGCGTCCCGGATTTCTTCCTGCATGGTGCGTGCGCTCTCGCGAGGACTCGCCACGCCGGGATGCTACGCCGGGGCAGCCGGAGGGGCGTGTGATCTTTGACTCTTCGGCGGGGCGGGCTTGCCTGGCTTAGCCTGTCGCAGTGAGCCGAGACGGAAACGCGGACGACGTTGCCGAACTGCCCCTGCCTTTTCCCTCGAGCCTGTGCCACCAATGCGCGGCTCCGCCCCGCTACGTCAGGACGGACAAGGGAAGCGTGTTCATCCTGTGCCCGTTGCTGAAGGGTTACCCGCCTCAGCCCGTCCGAACGTGCGAGTCGTTCGCCCCGCGGCGGGCCTGACGAGGTGACCCGCGGGCGGGCGAGGGGAGAGTCCCGGCGCACGAAACGTTGAAGCGGGGGATAATCGGGGCCACATGACGCTTGCTCCCGCCAGTTTCCGCAGCCTCGGGCTGTCCCAGCCCACCCTCGAAGCCCTCATTCAAAAGGGCTACGACCATCCGACGCCCTGCCAGACCGAGACCATTCCGCCCGCCATGAAGGGGCAGGATCTGGTCGTCCAGTCGCGCACGGGGACAGGGAAGACCGCGGCCTTCGGGATTCCTCTCGTCGAGAAGGTGGATCTCTCCATCAAAGGCGTTCAGGGGGTGGTCCTCGCGCCCACCCGCGAACTCGCCGTGCAGGTGGCCGAGGAACTGGGAGACATCGGCAAAGGGCGCGGGGTGCGGGTGGCCGCGATCTATGGCGGCGACTCCATGGAGCGCCAGAACGACCTCCTCGAATCGGGCGTGCAGCTCATCGCGGGCACGCCGGGACGCGTCCTCGACCACCTGCGCCGGGGCACCCTCGACCTCAAGAACCTCAAGATGTTCATCCTCGACGAAGCCGACCGGATGCTCGACATGGGCTTCGCCGAGGAGATGCAGAAGATCGTGGCCTTCGTTCCGGAGGAGCGGCAGACGCTGCTCTTCTCCGCCACGATCCCCGCGTCGATCAAGCACCTCATCTACAACTTCCTGAAGGAGCCGCAGTGGCTCCTGCTCTCGGAGGACAAGGTCTACGTCACGGATGTCGAGCACGTGTACTGCATCGTGCCCCGCATGCGCAAAGAGCAGACGCTCTACGACCTTCTCCTCTGGGAAGAGCCGACCTCGGCCATGGTTTTCTGCAACACGCGCGAGGAAACCCGCCAGGTCCACGAGTTCCTGCAGAACCGCGGCCTCCCCTCGGAGATGCTGTCCTCCGACCTTTCTCAGAGCAAGCGCGAGAGGGTGCTCAAGGCCTATCGCGACGGCAAGATCAAAGTCCTCGCCACCACCGACGTGGCCTCGCGCGGCATCGATGTGGACGACGTCTCCCACGTCTTCATTTTCTCGACTCCCGACTCGCCCGAGCAGTACATCCACCGGGCCGGGCGCACTGGCCGCATCGGCAAATCAGGTCGCGCCATCAGCCTGCTCTCGGCGCACGACATCATGAATTACAACCGGCTCGTGAAGCGGTATCACATCGAAGTGAAAGAGCTCCGCCCGCCTTCATCCGACGATGTGACCCGGCGGACCGCCGAACGCGTGCTCGATCTCATCCTCAAGGAGCGCGAGGGCTCGCCCGACGCGATCGCTCTCGCCGACGTCCTGCTCTCTCGCGACGACCGCCGGCACCTGGTGGCTTCGCTTCTCGAGGTCTGGCGCGACGAAAAGCGCAAGGTCGTGATCCCCATCGAAGTCGATCCTGAAGAGGCCGCGGCCATGGCCGCCGAGGCGGCGGCGGAAGCGGCCGAGAAGGCACGCCCGGGAAGGTCGTATTCAGGCGGCCGCCACGGCCGCCGGCCCGGCGGCGGTGGTCGAGGCCGCAGCGGTCCGCCGCGCCGGCACTGAGTCCACTCCTAGGCCGTCCCTTTGGCCGTTGCGGGAGGGGCACGGAACTTGCTCTGGGAGCAGGAACACCGTTCCTCGAAGGAACGCCTGCCGGGGGCGAAGCCCCAGAGAAAGGACCCGACGTGCCCTGCTTTCGTCACACCCTCGTTTTCGTCACGGTCCTGGCCGGCGCATGCGGTGGGGGCGCGGCGACCGCACCCAGTCCGGCTGCGACTACGCCCACGGCAACGCCCACTCCGCCGCCGGCCAACGTCCTGTCGGTGGGGGGCACCTATCCCACGCGCGCCCAGGTGGTCGCCGACCGCAACACCTGCGGAAACGTCACCGCGCAGGACAACCCCACGATCGTGACCCACGCCGCGGGTTCCAGCGCAATCGTGCTCGATCACGCCGGATCCGCCTATCGGGGCAGCGTCGACACCGCGGGACGGTTCACGACGCCGGCGGCCACCTACCCGTTCCCGGACGCCGAATACACCATCGCTATCAGCGGCCGGTTTTCGACCACCGGATTCGAGGCGACGGTCGAGCTGACCCGGCGAACGGGCAGCACGACGTGCGCGTATGCGGTCGGGTGGAGCGGGACGAAGCAGGGATCTCCCAACACCATTCCAGGTTAGATCCCGAGACTCAACGTTGAAAGAAGGCGCCCATTTTCGAACAGCGTGAGTTCGGCGCCGGACGCGAGGACTATCGCCGCGCCTTCGCGATCGCCTGCCCGGCCACCTTGGCCGTGGCCCAGGCCCATTGGAAATTGAAACCGCCGATGCGTCCGTCCACGTCGAGAATCTCGCCGACGAAATGGAGACCGGGGACGAGTCGTGATTCCATGGTTTTCGGATTGACCTCATCGAGCGGAACGCCGCCCGAGGTCACCTCGGCGAAGTTGTATCCGCGCCCGTCCACGACATCGAGGGGGAGCGAAGTGAGCGACTGAACGAGCGCGCGGCGCTTCTCCCGGGTGAGGCGAGAGAGCGGTTCGTCCCGGCCGATGGACGTCGCGACCAACCGGGAGGCGACGGCTTGGACGAGGCCGAAGGCGCCACTGACCTCCGTTGCAGCATGGTGCCGCGGGCGGGCCCGCGTGGCCGTGACGAGCTGGTGATCCACCGCCTCGGCCGTGAGATGGGGCACGAAGGAGAGCGTCATGTCCGCCGCCGTTCCTTCCACTCTGGCCCGTCGAAAGAACCGGGAGGCGTTCAGGGCCAGCGGTCCGCTGATGCCGAAGTGCGTCCAGAGTATCGACCCCCGGATCTCCACCGTCTTCTCGCCCGGGCGTGAGACGCGAACCGCGGCCTCGTGGGCGATCCCGGAAAGCGGGGTGTGGAACCCGCCGCCGAGGACAAGAGGCTCGAGGGCCGGCACGGTTGCGACGATGGTGTGTCCCAGTTTCCGCGCGAGTTCGTAGCCGAATCCGTCGCTTCCCGTTCTGGGCAGAGACAGGCCGCCGGTCGCGAGAACCACACGCTTCGCCTGAATCGGTTCCGTCGGGGTCTCGAGCCTCCACTGATCCGCGGTTCGGGCAAGGCCGCGCACCCGAGCGGAAGTCCTGATCTCCACGTCGAGCCGTCGAGCTTCCGCGAGCAGCGCGTCGAGCACGGTTCGCGACTTGTTGGTGACCGGGAAGAGCTTCCCGAGCGGCTCCTCCTTCAACGCCACCCCGAGGTCCTCGAAAAAGGTTCGCGTCTCGGGCACGGGGAACGCCCGGAGGACCTGCCTGACGAACGGCGAACCCGGCCGCCAGAAGTCCGCCGCGTCCACGTGGACGTTCGTCACGTTGCAGCGCGAGCCTCCGGAGACGAGGATCTTGGCTCCGAGCGTCTTCGCTCCGTCCAGGACCAAAACGCGGGTCCGCGCCGCCTCATACGTCGAGCGCTCGCGCAGGGCGCGGGCCGCGAAGATCGCGGTGGCAAGGCCTGCCGCTCCGCCGCCCACGATGGCGACCTCGAACGGCCCGGCTGGAGCGTCGAGCGGGGCTTGGGTGATAATTTGAACAGTCAAGAAGGTCCCATCATGCCAAGGTACGACTATCACTGTCCCGACAACGACTACATCGTCGAGGTTCAACACGGCGTCAATGAGCGCATCAAGACCTGGGGGGAGCTCTGTGAAAGGGCGATGATCGGTCCCCGGGGCACCCCCGCGGACGCTCCGGTCGAACTGGTCGTACACCCGCCCGCCCTGTCCTTCCCCAAGGGCGATGTCGCTCTCAAGAACATGGGTTTTTCCAAGCTGGTCCGCCGCGAGACCGGCGTGTACGAAAACGTCACCGCCCAGGACGGGCAGGCGAAGATCGTCTCCGCCGACAATCCGGCCTCGGGTCTCAACCTCGGCGCCACCATCGGCGACTGAGCCCAAACAAGCATAAGGATGATGAAGATGTCCCGCCTCTCGATTTCACTCGCGCTCATCGGTCTCGCCGCATCACCCGCGCTCGCTCAGAACGAGGCCGCTCTCAAGAACGCCTTCATGGGGCGTCAGGTCGCGATCCGGGTGGACATGCCCGCGAGCCACAAGGGCGTCGATCTGCGCTTCGACCGCGATGTTCCCTTCGACCTCAAGGAGAACAGCGACCGTATCCGGGAGCACGACGCGGCTCTGCAGGCCGGCGACGTCATCCAGGTGACCTACATCAAGGTCAAGGGCGACATGATCGAGTTCCACCTGGGCGGCGGCGGCTTCAACTGGTTCTCGGATACCACCACCAAGAGCAAGACGTACTCCCCGAAGTCGGTGCGGGAGACCGACCTCGAGAAGCAGATCAAGTATGAAACCGATCGCGATCGCAAGCGACGGCTCGAGCGCGACCTCGACTACGAGCGCCGCGACCGTGAAGCCCGGGACGAGCGAAACAACCGCGATATCGAGGAGTACAACCAGAGGGCGCGGGAACGAGACATGGACCGGGCCCTGAAGAGCGGTTCGCGCTTCAACCTGAGGTTCAAGAAGAACGTGCCGCCCGACGCCCTCACTCCCGAGGGCTTCGAGCGGTACCTCGATCCCTGGGTGGATTTCTCGGGACGCTCCTCGCGCCGCTCCGCCTCGCCTTCGTCCTCGTCGGCGTCTTCCTCCCGCTCATCCTCCTCGACCATCAGCCGGGCTCCCCAGAATCGCGACTGGAAGAAGGGAACGCCCCGCCGCGAGATGGAGGACGCCCTGGGCCGGCCCAACCGCGAACGAAGCTGCCCGGGCGACAGCGCTCTCGACTGCAAGATCGCCACTTTCGACGACGGCGGCGACGAGATCGAGGCCACTTTCGTCGAAGGCGTGCTCGTGCGCTATTCGACCACGCGCCGCAGGTAGGGCGTCTCGACTTTGTCGCCCCGCGCGTCCGTGAAGCGCGCGGGGCGCCGTGCAGAGGGTCGATCGGCGCCGCCCGAGAGGGGCGCCGCGCGCCCTCCGGTGGCTCTGCTCGGCCTTCCCACCGATGTGAATTCGTCCCACTTGCGTGGGGCGGCCCTCGGTCCCGGCGCAATTCGCGGCGCGCTTTGGAGCGGCGCCAGCAACCTAACGAGTGAGGTGGGTGTTGACCTTGGCGCGCCGGGCGTGCTGCGCGACGAGGGCGATCTCTCCCTTCATGAGGCCCCCGCCGATCGCGAGCGAATCGAGAAGGCGGTCGGCGGACTGCTGGACCGGGGTTTCAAACCCCTGCTTCTCGGCGGCGATCACTCGGTGACCTATCCGGTCATTCGCGCGTTCGCGACCCGCCATCCGGGCCTCAGCATTCTTCACTTCGACGCCCATCCGGACCTGTACGACGAGTACGAGGGGAACCGGTTCTCCCACGCGTGTCCTTTCGCGCGCATCATGGAGGAGGGCCTTGCCAGGCGGCTCGTGCAGGTGGGCATCCGCACCCTCAATGCCCATCAGGCCGCGCAGGCCAGGCGATTCGGAGTCGAGATGGTCACGATGGCCGCGTTTGATGCGGACGCCGTGCCGATCCCCAGGGGCCCGCTCTACATCACCATCGACCTCGACGCCCTCGATCCCGCCTTCGCGCCCGGCGTCGCTCATCGCGAGCCCGGGGGGCTTTCGGTCCGCGACATGATCCGAATCCTCCATCGGGTCAGGAGTCGGGTGGTGGGCGCCGACATCGTGGAACTGCGACCCGCTTCCGATCGCGATGGCGTCACCGCAGTCGTGGCCGCCAAGCTCCTGAAGGAAGTCGCGGGACTCCTTCGGGCCTGAACCCCGGCCTCCGCGAGGAGGGTGCGTGCGGTAAACTCCCGGGCTCGCTCCGATGTTCGACTCACTCTCCGACAAGCTCCAAGGCGTCTTCCGCGCGCTGCGCGGCCGGGGCTCGCTCACCGAGGCCGACATCGATGCGGCGATGAAGGACATTCGCACCGCCCTGCTCGAGGCGGACGTGAACCTCAAGGTCGCGAAAGACTTCCTGGACAAGGTGCGCGCCAAGGCGGTCGGGCAGGAAGTCCTCAAGAGCCTGTCGCCCGGGCAGGCCGTGGTGCGCATCGTGCGCGACGAGATGATCGCCCTGCTGGGCGCCTCGTCGCCGCGTCTCAAGGAATCGAAGCGCACACCCACGGTCATCATGATGGTCGGCCTCCAGGGTTCCGGTAAGACCACAACGACGTCGAAGCTCGCGAAGTACCTCTCGAAGAACGGCCGCTATCCACTGGTGGTCTCGACCGACGTGGCCCGTCCCGCCGCGCGCGAGCAGCTCGGAATTCTCGCCGGCAAAATCGGCGTGAAGTTCATGCAGCCGCCGACCGACGCGCCCCTCGAGATCGTGAAGAAGGCGATCGGCGAGTGCCGGTCGATGGGGTACGACATCCTCCTCATCGACACCGCGGGCCGGCTCCATATCGACGAAGAGCTGATGGCCGAGCTCAAGGCCCAGAAGGCGCTCGCCGAGCCCTCGGAGATCTTCTTCGTGGCCGACGCCATGACCGGACAGGACGCGCTCACGAGCGCCTCCGCCTTCCAGTCGCAGATCGGCATCACCGGCATCGTGCTCACCAAGCTCGACGGCGACGCCCGCGGCGGCTCCGCCCTGTCCGCGGCTTCGGTGACCGGCTGCCCCATCCGTTTCGCGGGCACGGGCGAGAAGCCGGAGGATTTCGAGGCGTTCGACGCCGCCCGCATGGCCGGCCGGATCCTGGGCATGGGCGACGTCATGGGCCTCATCGAAAAGGTCGAGGAATCGATCGACCCCAAGAAGGCCGCCGAGCTCGCCGGGAAGATGGCGAAGAACGAGTTCTCGCTCGAGGACTACCGCGACCAGCTGAAGCAGGTCCGGAAGATGGGGAAGATCGGCGACCTCGTCCGGATGATCCCTGGCGTGTCCAAGGTGAACGACGACCAGATGGCCCAGGGCGAGGGCGAGATGAAGAAGTTCGTGGCCATCCTCGACTCCATGACGAAGCAGGAGAGGGAGCGTCCCGAGATCATCTCCGGGTCGCGCCGCAAGCGCATGGCCATGGGAAGCGGGACCAAAGTGGAAGATGTGAACCGCCTGCTCAAGCAGTACGAGCAGACACGAAAAATGATGAAACTGATGTCCGCGCAGAGCGCCAAGGGGTCGAAGCTTCGGAAGCTCGCCTCCCGTTTTGGCATGCCCGGGTTGT
>JAIBCN010000129.1 GCA_019694155.1 Vicinamibacteria bacterium
TGTTCCACCTGCAACGGCACCGGCTACAAGGGGCGCGTCGGCCTCTACGAGGTGCTGGAGATCAACGACGCCGTCCGCGAGCTCATCATGATGGGCGCCAACTCCGTCGAGCTTCGCAAGAAGGCCATCGAGGAAGGCATGCTGACCCTTCGTATGAGCGGCCTCGAGAAGATCAAGCAGGGCATCACCACCATCGAAGAAGTTCTTCGCGAGACGGTGCTCTAGTCGTCCCCTTCAAGGGCTCGACGGCTCTCTTTTTCTCCTCAATCAACCCGGGAAGGCCAATGGATCAGAATGCCGCAGGGACCGTGGATGCGCACGCGGGCCGACTTTCCACGAATCAGGCGAGCGCCCTGGCCTTCCTCACGGCCGCCTCGACTCTGGCGCTCCAGGTCCTCATCTACCGGATCGTCTCCGCCAAGCTCCTGAACAATTTCGCATTCCTGGTCATCTCCCTGACCATGCTCGGGTTTGCCATATCGGGCGTTCTCCTCACGGCGATTCCGAAGCTCGTGGGCCGGCGAATGCCCGAGACCCTCCTCGTGAGCTCCTGGCTCATGGGGCTTTCGGCCGTGATCTCGACCGCTCTTTTCACGGCCTCCAGGGCTCAGACCCAGGTGATGTCGTCTCGTATGGCGCTCGTTCAGTCATTCCTCGATTGGGCGCCTTACGCCCTCCTGCTCACCGTGCCCTTCGCCTTCGCCGGCATCATGCTGGGAGCCCTCCTCGCGGACGAGCAATTGCCGACGCGCCGCATCTACTTCTTCGACCTCATGGGCTCAGCCCTGGGCGCCCTGGTCGTGCTGCCACTGTTCCGCTACCTGAACGTGGAGACCATGATCGTGGGCTTCTCCCTGCTGCTCGCACTGGGCACAACCGCCCTGCTGCGCCCGAAGGCCTCTTCGATGCGGGTCCTCGGCGTCCTGACCTGCGTGGTCCTTTCCATCTGCCTCTACAAGCGTAACGAGATACTTGCCATCTACTACCCCGATGGCACCATGCTCGCCGCCATCCGGGATCCGAGGACGAAGACGGTGCTCGAGTACACCGAGTGGGACCCGGTGGCGCGCATCGAAATCGCGTCGGTTCCCGGTCGCGCGCCCAACCCCGGAATCTATGCCTCCCTCTTCGGCGAGAACGCGACCTTCCTGCGCCGCTTCCGGAAGCTTCTCACTCAGAACAACTACGCATTCACCACTGGCGTCGACTACGACGGAACGCCGGAGTCGCTGACAGGGATTGAGGAGACGATCTACGCTTCCGGCTACTACGCGACCCTGATGCCCAGGCCCAAGGTCGCTGTCATCGGCGTGGGTGGCGGCTTCGACATCCTCACCGGCCTGCGCTTCGACGTCTCCCAGATCACCGGCATCGAAATCAACGCCGCGACCCTGAACATCGTGCGGAACGTCTTCAAGGACTACTTCCGGCATTGGGTCTCCGACCCCAGGGTGCGGCTCGTGAACGCGGAGGGTCGGCACTACCTGTCCACCACGCCCGACACCTACGACATCATCCAGCTCTCGGGAGTGGACTCCTACAGCGGCACACCAGGGGCGGCCCACGTGTTTTCCGAGAACTACCTCTACACCGCGGAGGCCTTCGACCTCTACCTGAACCGGCTGTCCGAGCACGGTGTCCTGAACATGATGCGGCTCGAATACATCCCGGCGCGCGAAATGCTCAGGGCGCTCACCACCGCGGTCGGAGCCCTCCGCCGGCGGGGCGTCGCCGAACCCCGGAAGCACATCGTGATGCTGACCGAGTACACGGGCTACTTCACGGCCCTGCTCGTGAAGCGAACGCCCTTCACCGACGCCGAGATCGAGAAGCTTCGCGCCTGGAGTTCGCAGCGGCCGAGCTTCGGCATCTCCTTCGAGCCCGCCTCATCGAAGACGGACATCAAGAACGCCTATCAGGAGTTCATGGCGCTGGACGATGAACGCCTCGAGCGTCGCTATGTCGCGAACTACCCCTTCGACATTTCTCCGGCGACCGACGACCGACCATTCTTCTTCAATTTCTCGTTCTGGTGGCACCTCTTCCCGAACAAGCCGCTGTTTGCGGGGCAGCCGGCCGACTGGACGGTCGTGCCGGTCCTTCAGCTGAGCCTCGTCGTGCTTGCCGCAACCGTCTTCCTGGTGATGGTCGTCGCCGTTTTCCTTCCCCTGCGGTTCCTATTCCGCAGGGGCCTGTCGACGCCGGAGAAGAGCCGCATCGGGCTCTATTGCGCGGGCGCGGCCCTCGGATACCTGGCCGTCGAAGTCGCGCTCATGCAGCTCTTTGGTTTGTTCCTGGGCCACCCCAACTACGCGATCTCGGTGGTCCTCGCCACCCTGCTCGTGTCCAGCGGACTCGGTTCGCTGTGGGCCGCGAGCATCGTGGCCCGTCTCGGGAACGTCCGCTACGTCGCCTACCTTCTCTCAGCCACCATCTTCGCCGAGTACTTCCTCGTCTTCCCGCGTCTGGCCTCGATTCTCGGGCTGCCTTTCGTGGCTCGGGCCCTGATCACGGCGGCGCTCGTCCTGCCGGTCGGACTCTGCCTCGGTGTCTTCCTGCCGACCATCCTCGACGCGATGAAGCGGTTGTCCCCCCACCTCGTTCCCTGGGCGTGGGGAGTGAACGGCATCTTCTCGGTACTCGCCCCCCTGATCGCGGTGGCCATCGCGACCACGTTTGGAATCAGCGCGCTCCTCCTGACCAGCGTGCCCGTCTACCTCGTTGTCGCATTCAGCTTCCCTGAGAGCCTGGCCGGAGGGCTGCCGAAGAGGGCCTAGTCTCCGAGATGTCCTACTTCCACGAGCGACCCCGATGGGCGGCTTTCTCGCTGCTCATGATTCTCGCCCTGTATGAGTTCTTCCTCCGAGCGCCCGTTCTCCTGGGCTCGCTGGCGCTTTACCAGCGAGACCTCTTCCTACTCTACTTCCCGCTCGTCCAGTCAGCCCTGAGAGGGCTCTCCGAAGGCGCTCTCCCGCTGCGCGATCCGACCTCGGCGTTCGGGCAACCTCTCCTCGCCGACCCCAGCTGCCAGATCCTGTATCCACCGGTGGCGCTCCATCTCCTCTTCCCGCCTCACCAGGCCTATGCGTGGTTTGTTTCGATTCACTCCATCTTCGGGGCCATGGGCGTCGCTCAACTGGCGAGGCGGTTCTCCGGCGGGTCCTGGATTTCGGGCCTCGTCGGCGGTCTGGCTTGGCTTTCGAGCGGCCCTCTGCTGTCACTGGCAACCCTGTGGCATCACATGTCTGGCGCGGCCTGGATCCCGTGGGTGCTCCTCAGTGCGGTCCGGGTGGTGGATGGAGACCATCGGCGTGGCAGCCTGGTGCTGGGCTCGGTATTCGGAATGCAGATCCTCGCCGGATCAGCCGACATGTGCGCGATGACGGCCCTGCTGGCCCTCCTCTTTGTGCCGCCACCGGACTATCTCCGCGCATGGAAGGCGTGGGCGACGAGCGTCTCGATGGCGTTGGCCTTGAGTGCGGGCGTCTGGCTTCCGGCCGCTGAACTGGTCTCGAATTCGGCACGCTCTGGTCTGTCTGCGGCGGTGAGGACCTACTGGTCGCTTCACCCATTCGAGATTCTGGAGTTCTTCCTTCCCGTCCCGTTTACCGCGCTCCCCCTTCTGCCCGAGTGGCGCACGGCAATGTTCGAGGGCCGGGAGCCGTTTCTGGGGTCGATGTTCCTGGGAACGGCCCTGTTCCCCTTGTGTCTTGCGGCTCTGGCGGACGCGTCCATTGCGCGCAGGACCCGCCTGGCCTGCTTCCTCGGAGCCACGGCCGGCTTTCTGATCGCGCTGGGCAAGAATGCGGTCGCCTATTCCTGGGTGGTTGCGATGATCCCGCCCTTGAAGATCCTGAGATTTCCAAGCAAGGCGATGATCCCAGTCTCGATTCTCATCTGTGTACTGGCTGGAGCGGGGGCAGCCAGCGTCTGGCGCTCGTCCGGGGCCAGGAGGGCCGCTATCTTCGGGACTGGGGTTCTGGCCACCACCGCCGTTGCGCTCTTGGGTCCTTTGTCGGGTCCTTTCACTCGCTTGCTGCTCGACACCAGCCAGTCTTGGGCGATGGAAGAGTTCTGGCGCCGCCTGCCCGTGCAGCTGCTGGTTTCCGTAGGCCTCCTCGGCGTTCTGGCTCTGTATCTTCGAAGCCCGTTCAGCAAGATCGGAAGAACATCGGGTGTCCTCGCCCTGGTGGGGACGCTCTGGGTGAGTTTCATCTTTCACCGCGCCTTCAACGCGACCGTTCCCTCAACGATCCTGAGCTACAAACCCTCGCAACTCGACCTGTTCAGACCCGGCGAAGGTCGTCTCTATGTCTACGATTACTCGCTTTTCGAAGGCCGGTCGGCCAAGTATCTCGGCCAGGTCGCGAACTCGGACGGCGGGGGCCTTGTAGGCCTCGAGGGCCTGGCCCCCGATTCAGCGGCACTCATCGCATCGAACGCCTATTTGGCGCCGCTCACCGGCGCGTTTTGGCGGGTTGACTATGCGTGGGACGGCGACTTGCGCTTGTTGTTTGATCGTCGACTCGCCGGTCTGACGGTTGGGCTGAGGCGCGTGGAAGGAACTCCCGCGTTTCTGAAGCTGCTCCAGATTTCAGGCGTCACGCGGGTGGCCGCGCTGCATGAGAAAGACATGGAAGGCCTCAGGCTCCTGGCACGGAAGAAGATTTTCTATAAGCCGGAACTCCGGGTCTTCGAAGTGCCGAGTACATTGCCCCGCGCCTACTTGGTCTCGGGCCGAACGCGCAGTACCGGGTCCGACCTGCAGGATCTGCTACGCGGCAACTTCGATCACTTCTCCTCCGTTCTCGTGGATCGCGATCCGGTCCGTCCGGCTTCCCCCGATTTTCAGGGCGGCGCCCGGGTGGTTCAGCGCCGCGCCGATGACATCGTCGTGGAGACCTCGTCGAACGCGCCCGCGTTCCTCACGGTGCTCGAAGGTTTCATGCCCGGCTGGCGCGCTTACGTGGACGGCCGGGCCGCGCCGCTCGAGCGCGCGAATGCGATTTTCGTGGGGACCGAGGTTCCGGCCGGCAACCACCGCGTCGAATTCCGCTTCCTTCCCACCTTCGCGGTGATCGGTGTGAGCCTCTCCGCCATGACTGCTTTGTTCCTCTTCATCTCTCTTCTGCTGAACCGGAAAGCCGCCGAAACCTCCGGCTGATACCGGGCAGGTCCTAGCCACCCTTCCGGGCTGCGAGGCCGAGCATGGCCAGGACCGAGAGCGTCGACAGGGCTGCGCCTTCCAGGAACAGCGGCGGCCGATACGAGAGTTCGATGCGGTGATGCCCCGCCTTGAGGGGGACGCTTGCGAAAGCCATCGCGTTCTCCCGCAACGCCGCCGGGACGCCATCCACGGTCGCACGCCAGCCCGCGTCCCAGGCGGTGGCTACCACGAGGTTGGCCCCTTCCGGCGCGTCGACCTCGGCCCGCACATGGCCGTCCAGGTACTCAAGCACACGGGGCGCCGGGGAAAGAAGGGAACCGTCCTCGGCCTCCAGCCGGACGCGGGGCCAGGGGCTGGTGACCCGGTAAACGCGCACCGGTGTTTCGAAGAAGTTCTGCTCCTGGGTCACGAGCGGCAAGGAACTCCACAGTGGCGGAGGATCCATGGTGACCACGAAGTCCACGGAGCCACGGCGCAGCCGGTCGTGGACGAACGCGGGGTCCCGCGAGGTCACGAACGCGCGGATGGAGGCCTTGAGGGGGGCGCGGTAGAAATCGAGCACATCGAGGTCGAAGCTGCCGAAGTAGCCGAAGCGGGCCGCGCTCGGCGGATTCAGGTACCAGGTGGCGGCCAGGGCGAGGGTCTCGTCTCTCGAGAAGCCCCGGGGTGCTCGAGCCAGCGCGTAAGGGGCTCCTTCGGGCGGCCGGGTGGGCGGGTCCTTGAGCTGAATCGAATAGTCCGAGGTGTAGAGCCGGGAGCCCTCAGGAATCACCGCGCTCAACGGTGGCCGGTTTCGAAAGAACGCCGAGGGTGTGGTCGGGTTGAGGGAGCTGTTGCCGCCCAGCAGGTCCAGAGCCACCAGCACGGGAAGGAGCCAGGCCTTTGAGGCGGCCCCACCGAGGCCGAGGATGCCGAGGAGCGCGCCAAGAGCGAGGGAAGGGCGGATCAACGCGTTCGAGTCGAACGAGCTCCCTTCATACGCGGCTCCCCGAAACAGAAGGACGCACGCGAGGAAGGCGAGGAGCGAGCCCGACAGGACGAGCCTTTTCGCGGACGATGTCCATGAGGCGGCGCGGCCAACGGCACCCGCGGCCAGGAGAGACAGGCCGAGGCTGGCGGCGGCGAGATGCTTGGTGGGGAATCTCAGCCCGGAGACGAGCGGGATGCGACCAACAACCTCCTGGAGCGCCTCGCTGCGAACGCCCCAAGCGAAGACGAGGCCGATCAGAACACTGCCGATCGCGAAGCGGCGCGTGGCCGGCGCAGCCGCCGGGATGGCCAGCAGGGCGAGAGCCCACGCGGACAGACCGAGGTAGTGCGAGAACATCCACACCTGCGCGCTGTAGAGGAGAGTATTGCGCATGTCTGGCCGTAGCGGCCACGTCTCCACCCGAACGGGCAGCATGGTCTCAATGGTGAGAGCCGGGTGCAAGGGGGAGATCGCCCAGCCGATCGGACGTGGGTCCCGAGCTGCCGCGTGGGCGAAGGCGAGTGACGGCAGAAGCTGCACGGCGGCGAGCAGAATGCCCAAGGCAAGCGCAGCCACCACCCGCCCCGAGCGGGCGGCCGATTGATCGCCCCGGGTGACGAGCCGGAGAAAGCACAGAATGAAGGTCAGGAAGGCGTAGTCGGGCGAGCCGGCAAGCGTCTGCATTGCGACCAGAAGGGGAAGGCTGATCCAGGCCGTCCTTCCGTTCGGTTGCCCCTCCGCACGTTCGAGGATCCATGGCATCCAGGCTGCCGCGGCGAGGTGATGCCAATGAGACACGAGCGAGAGGAGGGGTCCTCCCGCCGCGTAGATGAACCCGGCCGTCAGTTCTGCGGAGCGGCTGGCGCCGGGCATCAGGCGCCGGGCGAGACGCGCCGCGCCGAGCGCGGCAAGAATGAGATGCGCGGCGCAGAACAGCGGGTAGGACGTCTCCATCGGCAGAATCCAGTGGATCCAGGCAGGCGGATAGAGAACCTCCGCGCGCGGGTCGGCGAAAAGGGGCTGGCCAAACCCCCGTCGGGCGTCGAAGAACGGCGGCTGCCCCTTCGCGAGCTGCTGCACGACCGCCTCCACCTGCGGGGCCCAGACCATCCCGATGTCCCGGGCGAAGAGTGTTCGGTCGGACACGAGCGCCATCGGGAAGTTCAACAAGGGGATGAGGCAGAAGAAGCCCAGCAGGACGACCTCGCGTCGGGAGAGTGACGGCACGGGCCGATGATACGGTCTGCCTCCGGGGCCGGGCCCCGGTTGTCCTTTCTTGCCGAGGGGTTCGGGTGCAAGACCTCCAGAAAGGCATGAGGTTGTGAGACCGCACACAAGGATTCCCGAGAAGCGCTATGCTCCGGATACGCGCTCGGTTATCTTGTCAGGAATGCCGAACGTCAGGAACTAGGAGGAACTTGTGGCCGACGCCCCACCACTATCGCTTCACCATCTGCTCAAGACCATGGTCGAGCGCGGAGGTTCCGACCTCCACATAACCACGAACTCGGCTCCTCAGATCCGAGTGGACGGTCACCTTCATCCTCTCGAAGGCTACTCGCCCATGTCGCAGTCGGACACCAAGACGCTCGCCTACAGCGTTCTTACCGACGCCCAGAAGCACCGCTTCGAGGAGAACCTCGAACTCGACTTCAGCTTCGGCATCAAGGGCCTCGCCCGGTTCCGGGCCAACAACTTCTTCCAGCGCGGCGCCGTGGGAGCCGTGTACCGGACGATTCCCGTCGAGATCAAGTCCTTCGCACAACTCGCCCTTCCCGCCGTGGTGGCCCAGATCGCGGAAAAGCCGCGCGGCCTCGTGCTGGTGACCGGCCCCACCGGCTCGGGCAAGTCGACGACGCTCGCGGCCATGATCGACAAGATCAACATGGATCGCCACGATCACATCCTCACCATCGAGGACCCGATTGAGTTCGTGCACCAGCACAAGAACTGCCTCGTCAACCAGCGCGAGGTGCATCAGGACACCGCGTCCTTCGGCAACGCGCTGCGCGCCGCTCTGCGCGAGGACCCCGATGTCGTGCTCGTCGGCGAGATGCGCGACCTCGAAACCATCGAGTCCGCTCTGCGCATCGCGGAGACCGGTCACTTGACCTTTGGGACCCTGCACACGAACTCCGCGGCCCAGACCATCAACCGCGTCATCGACGTCTTCCCGGCCCACCAGCAGGGCCAGGTGCGCGCGCAGCTGGCGCTCACCATCGAGGGAATCCTCTGCCAGGCGCTCCTGCCCAAGCTTTCCGGCAAGGGCCGCGCGATGGCCATGGAGATCCTGGTCCCGAACCCCGCGATCCGCAACCTGATCCGCGAAGACAAGATCCACCAGATCTACTCGACCATGCAGACCGGTCAGGACAAGTTCGGGATGCAGACCTTCAACCAGAGCCTGGCCCAGCTCTATCAGACGAAACAGATCAACCTGCAGACCGCCATACAGCGGAGCTCACTCCCCGACGAGCTGCAGGACATGATCAACCGCGGCGTCGGTTCGAATGCCCCGACTGGCGCGGCCTCGCGACCTGGCGGTCCTCCTCGCCCGCCCGCGGGCGCTCGTTGATCGAAGCTGGACTGACCAGGGAATAAAGGAGAACTCCGATGCCTACCTACATAGTCAAAGGCAAATTCCGGGACGGCAAGCCCTACTCTGGCGAGCGGGTGGGCGCCAACGCCGACGAGGTAACCGCGGGGCT
The DNA here is from genome assembly GCA_019694155.1 of Vicinamibacteria bacterium. GTDB lineage: Bacteria > Acidobacteriota > Vicinamibacteria > Fen-336 > JAGNNV01 > JAGNNV01. The sequence continues at coordinate 8,846 of JAIBCN010000129.1, forward strand.
GCGCAAGGAAGGCGTCACCATCGCCTCCATCGCGGAGAAGAAGAAGGGCGGGCCGAAGGCCACCGGTAAGGCCGTCCCCGCCAAGCTCCTATCCATCTTTGTTCGCCAGTTCTCGGTCATGATCGACGCCGGTCTGCCCCTCGTCCAGTGCCTCGAGATCCTGGGCTCGCAACAGGAAAACCCTCACTTCGCGAAGGTCATTATCGCCACCCGTCAGGACGTCGAGAGCGGCCTGAACCTGGCCGATTCCATGCGCAAGCACCCGCAGGTCTTCGACGACCTCTTCTGCAACATGATCGCGGCGGGCGAGGCGGGCGGTATCCTCGACACCATCCTCAAGCGCCTCGCCACCTACATCGAGAAGTCGGTGAAACTGCAGGCCCAGATCAAGGGCGCCATGATGTATCCCGTCGCGGTCATCAGCATCGCCGCCATCGTCATCGGCGTCATCCTCTGGAAGGTCATCCCGACCTTTGCCGCGATGTTCGCCGGTCTCGGGGCCGAGTTGCCTCTTCCCACCAAGCTGGTCATCATGGCCTCGAATCTCCTCGTTCGGCTGATGCCCTTCCTCATCATCGGCTTCTTCCTCGTGCAGTACTCGTTCCGACAGTACTACGCAACGTATGGCGGCAGGCGGGTGGTCGACGGCATGCTGCTGAAGATGCCGATCTTCGGCGACCTCTTCCGCAAGATCGCGGTATCGAAGTTCTGCCGCACCCTTTCCACCCTGATCGCGTCCGGCGTGCCCATTCTCGACGGCATCGAGATTACGGCCAAGACCGCGGGCAACGCGATCGTGGAAGATGCGCTCATGGCCGTTCGGAAGTCGGTTGAAGGCGGTCTCACCATCGCCCAGCCCCTCAAGGAAACCAAGATCTTCCCGGGCATGGTGGTGCAGATGATCAGCGTCGGCGAACAGACGGGCGCCCTCGACGCCATGCTCTCGAAGGTCGCCGACTTCTACGAAGACGAAGTAGACCAGGCCGTGGCCAACATGCTGACTCTGATGGAGCCGGTCATGATCCTCTTCCTCGGCACCACGGTCGGCGGCATCGTCATCGCCATGTATCTGCCGCTCTTCTCGCTGATTTCTCAGCTGACCTAAACGTTGTTCGGGTCGTTCACGCCCGGTCTGCTCGCCGGGGGCCCGCTTTGATCCGTCGCCTTCAAGACCACGCGTCTGCCCGGGAAGCCCCGTTCTCCCTGGGGGCGTTGATCGGTTTCCGGCTGGTCATCGTCACCGTGCTGCTGTTCGTCGCCGGCTACCTGGAGGCGGTTCAGGAAGGCACTCTTCCGGTCTCTACCTTCCTCCTCATTTCCGCAACGTTCGCCTTGAACGTCGTGTACGCGGTGCTGCTTGGCCTGGCGCCCTATCGCGTCCAGGCCATGGTGCAGACGCTGGGCGACCTGGTCGTGGTCACAGGCTTTGTCTACCTGACCGGCGTGGATCGAACCGGCTTCTCGATCCTCTATCCGGTCAGCGTTCTGGCCGGCAGCGTCCTCCTGGGCCGTGGTTTTCTCTTTGCCACCGTGGCGAACGGCCTGTTTGCCTCGGTGCTTCTGCTCGTGCGCGCCGGCGTCATCCCCGATGAGGCGGTCGGCCAGATCGCGCGCGGCCCCCTTCGTAGCTTGTCCGGTGTCCTCGTGGGCATGCTCCTCTCCACCTTTCCGGTGGCCGCGCTCGGCCAGTTTCTCACCAAGGCGCTCAAGCGCGCGGGCGAGAGCCTCGATGCCGCGGCGGGCGAGGTGGCCACCCTTCAGGACTTCAATCGACTGGTGGTCGAGAACATCCACTCAGGCCTGCTGGTCACCGACAACACCGACCGGGTTTCCTTCGCGAATCAGAGCGCGGCCGAGATGCTCGGCGTGCAGCGCGAGGCGCTGCAGAATCGATCGGTGGGGGAGCTGTTCGCCTCTCCCGAGCTGCGGAACCGCGCCGAGCCAAACTCCGAGACGACCCTGGAGCTCGAGCATGCGAGAGGCGACGGTGATCTGAGAACACTGGGACTGTGGATCTCAGAGCTCTCCGGCACGGCTCCTGGCGGGCGCCTGCTCGTGATTCGCGACCTAACCGAGGTACGCCGATTGGAGGCTCAGGCGCTCTTGAATGAGCGGCTCGCGGTGGCGGGAAGCACCGCGGCGCAGCTCGCGCACGAGATACGCAACCCGCTGGGGGCGATCAGCGCGGCCACCAAGCTCCTGTCCGAAGGGTCCATCCCGGAAGACCAGAAAGGGCTTTTGCGCATCATCGCAAAGGAGGCGGATCGCCTGGCCGCAACCGTGACTTCCTACCTGAGAGACATCAAGACTCAGAACACCGTCGTCTATTGTGATCTGAACGCTGTCCTCTCGGACGCCGTGCGGCTGATAGGCATCAGCCCGGAGCGCCGACCGGAGCACACCATCAGCTTCGAGCCGTGCCCGTCGCCTCTTCGTGTGGCGATCGCGGAAGAAGAACTCATGCAGGTTCTCTGGAACCTTGCCCGGAATGGGCTGGAGGCCATGCCCCAGGGCGGATGCCTTTCGTTCGCCATCAGACCCCTGGCCGGGACTGCGGAGATCGAGGTGGCGGACGAGGGCCACGGCATGGAGCGCCGCCGGCTTGCCCAGCTCTTCGAGCCCCTTCGAACCAGCAAGGCCATGGGCACCGGGCTCGGCCTCGCCATCGCTCACCGCCTTGTGCGTGCTCGTGGCGGAGACCTGCTGATCTCTTCCGAACCCGCGCGGGGGACCAGGGTTCGGGTGCGGCTTCTGGTTGAAGGCTCCGGATCTCCCGTTCAACTGGGCGCTGGTGCGGTGGCGTGAGCGAACCGACGCCCCCCGTTTCCGAGGGACGCATTCTTGTCATCGACGACGAGCCGTCCCTCCGTGACGTTCTGGAACTCGGCCTTTCCCGGGCCGGATTCGTCGTAGGCACGGCGGCGAGTTACGCGGAGGCGGTGACCCGGCTCGAGGACCACTGGGACCTCGTAGTCACGGACCTGCAGCTGCCCGACGGCGACGGGTTGTCGATTCTCCGACAGGTCAAGGACACCTCTCCCGAAACCGCGGTGATGGTCCTGACCGCTCATGGTTCGGCGGATACCGCCGTCGCGGCCATGAAGCTCGGTGCGCACGACTACCTCACCAAGCCGTTCGACCTCGATGAGCTTCGCATCCGGGCCCGCCAGGCCATCGAGGGTGAGCAGCTCCGCCGCGAGAATCGCGAACTTCGCGCGCAGGTCGGAGCCCGTTCGGGGATCCAGGGTCTCATAGGAAAATCCCCGGCGATGCGCGCGGTGGTGGAACGCATCCGCGCCGTGTCGCCGTCATCGTCGACAGTGCTTGTGGTCGGTGAGAGCGGCACGGGCAAGGAACTGGTGGCGCGGGCGATCCATGACCTGTCCCAGCGAAAGAACAGGCCGTTCGTCGCCATCAACTGCGGGGCGATCGCGGAGTCCTTGCTGGAAAGCGAGATGTTCGGGCACGTCAGGGGCGCCTTCACCGACGCGCGCCAGTCGCGCGCCGGAGTGATCGAGCAGGCGCACCAGGGCACTCTGCTCCTGGACGAGATCGGTGAGATGTCCCTGGGAATGCAGGTCAAGTTGCTGCGAGTCATCCAGGAGCGCCGGGTGCGGCGCGTGGGCGGAGTCGAGGAAACGCCGGTGGATGTCCGGATCATTGCGTCCACGCATCGCGACCTGGCCCAGATGGTCCGCGAGGGCACCTTCCGCGAGGATCTTTACTACCGGATCGACGTGATAAGGGTCAGTCTGCCCCCTCTGAGGGAGCGTCTCGACGACATTCCTTTGCTCGTCGCCGAGTTCTCCTCACGGCTCTTTCGCCAGGGCGGGGTTCCTAAGCGGGTCTTCTCTCCCGCGGCCCTCGCTGCCTTCATGAGGCATTCGTGGCCCGGCAACGTTCGTGAACTGGAAAACGCGGTGGAACGGGCCCTCACTCTGGCGAGCGGAGACACGGTGGGCCCCAACGACCTTTCCCTCGCCTCGCCCGCGCGCGACCAGGCGGTTCCCGATCCCTACCCGGGCTTCTCGCTTCAGGACTACCTGAGCCGCACCGAACACAATCTGGTGAGGCGCGCCATGGAAATCGCGGGCGATCGTCGGCCCGAGGCGGCGAAGCTCCTGGGGGTCTCGGCCCGGGCGCTCAAGTACCTGCTCTCCAAACTGCCCGCGGAGTAGCGACCCCCGGGCCGGACCCGGGACAAAAATTGTCTGAGACCGACAATGATTTGTCTCTGCCCGGATTGCCTAGTCCTTTTAAATGAGCGAGTTATGCGCTCTATCTCCTGGTACGGTCTTTGCTCAATCCAGGGCGTCCGGGTCCAACGATTGACTGACCCCATCCATCAACCAAAACTGAAAGAAGAGTACCAATGAAGAAGAACCAGAAGGGCTTCACGCTCATCGAGCTGCTGATCGTCGTCGCGATCATCGGCATCATCGCCGCCATTGCGATCCCGTCGCTCCTTCGCGCTCGCGTCTCCGCGAACGAAGCGGGAACCATCGGCGACGTCCGCTCCATCATCTCCTCGCAGGCTGCGTTCCAGTCTGCCGCCAACGGCTGGTATGCGCCGATCACTTGCCTCTCCACTCCGACGGGCTGCATCACCGCGTATCCGACCAACGCCCCCACCTTCCTCGACCAGACCATGGCGGCGATGGGAGCGAAGAGCGGTTACAACCGCACGTTCTACCCGGGCAGCGTTCCCACCGGCCTCCCCGCGGGCCTCGTCGGCGTTCTTGACGGCTATTGCTACTCCGCCTTCCCCTCCTCCGTCGGCCAGACCGGCGTCCGTGGGTTCGGTGGCGATGCTTCCGGCCGCGTTTGCCAGAACCAGGGCGGCCTCGACCAGTGCAACACTGAGCCCGGTCCCAACGGTCCGTCCTCCATGGCGGCCACCTGCAACGTCATTCAGTAGTCCAGAGCGGTCCTGAGCAGGTGCGTCCTGCTCGAACCCAAAAACCCCGGGCTGAATTCGGCCCGGGGTTTTCTTCGTCTTGGGGCTTTCAAAGTCCTTAGTACAATGAAGAATCCCGTGAAGACCCGACATCCATGAGCCAGGTTTTGCTGTCCCTCGCGGGAGTCACCAAGATCGTCAAGACGCCCTTCAGCCGTCGTCCCGGGTTCAAGGTCGGACCCCTGCACCTGTCGATCGGGGAGGGGGAAATCGTCGGCCTCATCGGAGCGAACGGCGCCGGCAAGACCACCACCTTGAAGCTGCTGCTCGGGCTGCTGGTTCCCGACGCCGGGCGGATCGACCTGATGGGAACGCCCTCGGACCGTGGAGAGTGGCGATCCACGGTCGGGTACCTGCCGGAGCAGCCCGCTTTCTACGAGTACCTCTCGGGTCGCGAGTTCCTCATGTTCGTCGGCGACCTGTTCGGCCTCTCTTCGAAAGTTCTTTCCGAGAGGGTCTCTTCGCTCCTGGAGCGGGTCGGGATAGCGGAGAGCGCGCAACGTCCGATCCGAACCTACTCGAAGGGGATGCAGCAGCGGCTCGGCATTGCCCAGGCCCTCCTCAACGACCCGAAACTTCTCCTCCTGGATGAGCCCATGTCGGGGCTCGACCCGATCGGCCGCCGCTTCGTTCGCGACCTGCTTCTCGAGCTCCGCTCCCAGGGCCGGTCCATCCTCTTCTCGACTCACATCATTCCCGACGCGGAGTTCGTCTGCGATCGCATCGCCCTGATGCGCGCGGGGCAGCTCACCGCGGTGGGGACGGTAGATGACCTCCTCGGGCTTCCCACCGGATTCGAGATCGCGGCAGTCAAAGCAGGCCCGGGGTCGCCCTCCCCTTCGTTGCCGGCCGTCGGGAACAGCGACGAGAGATTCACGGTGCGGGTGGCGCCCTCGGAACTGACCCGCGCTCTCGAGGACATTCTCGGTCGCGGCGCGTACCTGGTCAGCGTTTCCCCGATCCGGGCCTCCGTCGAGGATCTCCTGGCCCCAAAGGCGAAGGAGGCTTGAGATGGGAATCCTCACTTCCTCCCGAAGGCTGCGTTCGGTTGCGTACAACACGTTTCTCGAATCCGTCCGTCAGCGCCTCTTCGTCGGCGTTGTGTTCTTCGCTTTCCTGCTGATGCTGGCCGCCCTGGTCTTGAAGGACATCTCCGTCCACCAGGACAAGAAGATCATTGCCGACATCGGCCTCGGGGCCATCGATTTCTTCGGCACCATCATCGCGATCTTCATCGGCGCCGATCTCGTCGGCCGCGACGTGGAACGTCGAACCCTGCACCTTCTCCTCGTGAAACCTCTCAGTCGGGAGGAGTTCATCATCGGACGGTATCTGGGCCTTTGCCTCACCATCCTGACCAGCCTGGTCCTGATGTGCCTTGGCCTTTCCCTGGCGCTGTGGACCGTGCAGGGGGGATTCTCCTGGAGCCTTCTTTCCGCGGTGTACGCGCTGCTCATTCAGATCTGTCTCACCGGGGCGATCGCGGTTTTCTTCTCAACCACGACGTCGCGCGTTCTCTCGATCCTGGGGGCCACCATCCTGGCCGTGCTCGGGCGCATGACCGACGTTCTCAAGAACGCCTCCGTCGTGGTGGAGGGCTTTCCGGACTGGCTGGGAAAGGGCCTCTATCTCTGTCTTCCGAACCTCCTGAACTTCGATCTCAAGAACCGGGCGGTTTACGGCGACTCGGTTCCGCCCTCGATCCTGGCCTATCTCACGGCCTACGCGGCCGCCTACACGCTGGCTCTCCTGGTCCTGGGAGCCTTGCTCTTCCGCCGACGGGATCTGAAGTGAAGAAGCTGGTCGCAATGCTGCTGCTCGCGGCCGGGATCGTTCCCGCCGCCCAGTCGCGTGTGGACCAGGAACGAATCGCCATGGGTCCGGAACCCGACGTGTCCAGTGTCTGGACCGGTCGGGTGGTCAAGGCCCTGAGCTTCGGTTTCTCCGACCTGCTCGCTGACCTCTACTGGATGAGAGCTATCCAGTACTACGGCACCCAGAAGCTTGCCGGCACGGGTTTCGCCAACCTGTCCCCGCTCCTCGAGACCGCGGCCGAACTCGATCACCGCTTCTCAATCGTGTATCGGTACGGGGCGGTTTTTCTCTCCGAGCAGAGTCCCATCGGCGCGGGTCAGCCGGAGATGGGCGTCGCCCTTCTCGCCAAAGGGGCGGATCGGAACCCCGGGGACTGGCGTCTCCGCCAGGAACAGGGCCTGTTCACCTTCTTCTATCTCAACGATTCCGGGCGAGGCGCCGAGATCCTCCAGAAGGCCTCGCGAGTTCCGGGCGCGCCGGACTGGATGGCGGCCCTGGCCGCCCAGATCCTCAGTCGCGGCGGGGAACTCGAGGCCGCCCTGAACATGTGGCTCATAATCCGCGAACAGTCCGAGCCCGGGATTCTCCGCGAAAACGCCGGCGATCAGATCAAGATCATGCGGAGCCGGATTCTCGCCCGGGACATGATGAAGGCGATCAAGGCCCACCGCGAGCGCACGGGCGAGACACCGCCGACCCTGGCCGCCCTCCGGAGAGCCGGCGTCGTTCGAGGCACCACCGACCTCGCGGGCATCGAGTTCGACTTCGATCCGGAGACGGACACGGTGACGATCTCGCGCCACTCGCCCCTCTGGCGACGGAATTAGCAGGCGCTGACGAAGTCAGCGCTCTGCGTGTCCCGGCGAAAGCCGGGAACCACCCCGCGGCTGATAGAAGCCGTACCAATAGGCGGAATAACGCCCTTCGATCCGGACCCTGGTCCGAGGCGACTCCAGAAGCGATGCGGGGAGCCGGTAGGCGACTTCGTTCCAGCCCGGCTCAAGGGCCGTCCTGAACCAGTCGGTGTGTCCGCGAGGAGTCTGGAAGCGCAGCGCACTCTGCGGGAGAGACAGGTCGACGCGCCGTTCCCCCTCCGGGTGCCGAAGGCGCGCGGAGGGTTCCGGGCTGGTTCGCACCACGATCCAGAGGTCGGTGTTCGGCGAGGGCGTGCTGACATCGAACTCCTCGAAGCCCATGATGACGCGGCCGCCATCTGCAACCTCGAGGCCGGAACCCCTGCCCTCGCCGGCGTACTTGTCGAGCTTCAGGGCCGCGAACAGGCTCCGGGTGCCCACCGACGATCGCCACTTGTAACCATGTGCGGCCTCGTCGATCGGATCCGCAACGTTGAGAGAGTCGACCGCCACAAGTCCCTCGGGTAGTTCAAGCCGAACCAGTTCTCGCTGCCGGCCCACGAGGTCCTTTCGCGTCGGGTAGATCGCGAGTTCCGAGGCCTCGAGGCTCGAGGTGACGAAGACAGGAGGGCCGCCCACCAGCGCGCCCCACGCCGGAGAAGCCGAGATGTAGGAGTCGAAGGCGATGAGGTACGGCGGCAGCGGACCGAACGAGGGCCGGCTCAGAAGCTCGAAAGCCGCCGCTTCGGTTTCGGCAGGGAGGATGTCGGCAAACCCCGGGGTCACGACGCCGCTCAGATTGACGCTCCGTCTTCCCGTGCGGAACTCGATGGCGGTTCCGTTGTTGAGGAACGTTGCGGTGTCGGGCAGGCGGGTCCTGATGAAATCGAAGAGGGCTTCATCCTTGCGGTACACCGACGCGGCCGAGTCCGCGTAGACGAGAGCGAAGCGCGCCACGCTGAGTCCGGCGAAGACGAGGGCGAGA
>JAIBCN010000184.1 GCA_019694155.1 Vicinamibacteria bacterium
GGCCATCTCGATCCACAGGAGGAATCCGCCCTGCGGCTGGGTCACGCGCGTCCCCTTCGGGAAGAAGCGCGCCACCGCCTCGCGCCCCCGCTCCACCTGATCGCGATACGACGCGCGGACGCCCTTCATGAAGCGGTCATGGGATCCCGAGCGGAGGAACGCGGCGATGGCGAGCTGCGGCACCGCCGGGGTGGCGAGCGTGTTCGCGAACTTCAGACGCTTCAGGCGTTCCTGATAGCGCCCCCCCGCGATCCAGCCAATCCGATACCCGGGAGCGAGAACCTTGGAAAACGAGGAGCACCACAACACTCTCCCGCCGCGGTCCCATGCCTTGACGGGAGCCGGGCGTTCCGGGCCGTGGAAAGCCTCGCCATAGACGTCATCCTCGATGAGCGGCACATCGTGCCGCGCCAGCAGCGCCGCGACCGCGCGTTTGGCTTCGTCGGTCATCACGCTGCCCAGGGGGTTCTGACAGGTCGGAGACGCGACGATGGCGGCGACCCGATGATTCCTAAGGACGGCGGCAAGGTCGTCTACGAGCATGCCTTCGATGGGATCCGTGGCCACCGCGATGGCGCGCAAACCGAGTGAGTCGAGCAGGAGCAGGGTGCCGAAGTAGCAGGGAGACTCCACGGCGACGATGTCGCCGCGCCGCGTGGTCGCCATCAGGGCCAGAGAAAGGGCTTCGGTGGCGCCGCAGGTGATCAAGACGTCATCGGGGGCGAGAGCGCCGCCCCACCGGATCGCGCGCCGGGCGATCTCCTGTCGGAGCTCCTCCCGGCCCGGAGGGAAACTGTAGGCGTTGGTGTCTGCGACCCTCGCGCGACCGATGGAGGATACGAGCCGGGCCAGCGCTCGGGTGGGCAGGAGCGAGGGGGCGGGGCAGGCCGCGCCGAAGGCCACGAGCCGGCGGTCATGGGCCGACTGGAGGACGCGGGACACCCCGTCGCTCGCATCCAGGGGCGACGCACTGCGTCCCGTCCGGGAGGCGGCGGGCACGCGCATCTCGCGGGAGGCGTGGGGACGAACGTAGAAGCCGGACTGGGGACGCGCCTCGACGTACCCGCGCATCTCGAGCAGCGAGTAGGCCTGGAGGCTCGTGCTGACGCTCACCCGCTCAACGACACTGGTTCGGCGCAGGGAGGGCAGGCGATCGCCCGGGCGCAGCGTGCCGCGCTCGATGAGAGACGCGAGCCGGCGGGCGACCCGGGTATAGAGCCGACCTTCCTGGAATTGTACTGGTTCCATTTCGCAGAGATTGTAACTGTTATGCCACGGCGCCGCAGGCTATGTTCGTTCCAAGGGAGACATCGAAATGATGCTGTTCGCGGTGATGGCGACGATGCTGGCGGGACTGACGCCGGCGCAGGCGGCGGCCGACCGGGGCCCGGAGGCCCAGTCGATCCGCGAGGCGGTCCTCGACTACGCGGAGGGATACTACGAACGCGCACCCGATCGCATGACGCGCGCGGTGTCGCCCCTTCTCACCAAGCGGGCCCTCGTGACGCGCCCCGGCGTCCCCTCCTTTCTGTCCCAGATGAATGCGGAGATGCTGATCGAGGCAACCCGGGGCGGCCCGAGGCCTCCGGCGGCCGAGCGTCGGCTGACCGTCGAGGTACTGGACGTGAGCGGCGATCTGGCGTCGGCCCGTGTTTTCAGCGTGCTTTTCAATGATTACGTACACCTGATCAGAAGGGACGGCCGCTGGCAGCTGGTGAGCGTCTTGTGGCACACGCCTCCCGCGCCCGCCGTCAACGATCCCAGTGCGGCCGCGGCCGTCGAACGGGCCGCCCGAGACTATGCCGGCGCACTCGCCTCGAAGGACCGCCAGCGGGTGCTCGACCTGTTGAGCCCCGTCGCAGCGATCCGGTCGCTGGTGTCGGCGCCTTCCGGAGCGCGGGTGCTTCGCGACCAGAACGCGGAAGGGGTCGCGGCGGCGGCCGCCGCCGGACAAATGCCACCAGGCAATCCGTCGCCGGACGTGATCGTTCTCGGCACGGACGGCGACATCGCTTCGGCAAAGCTGGGTGGCGGCGCGGAGGTCATCTACCTCCACCTGGCGCTGCAAGCGGATCGATGGCGGGTGATCAACACTCTCAACGCGGCCTCCGCGCGTTAGCAGGGTGCTGACGAAGGCTCTTCTGGCGTCGTCATCCCGGCGAGCGCGGGTAGCCGGCCATCGAGTCCGGCCTCCCGAAGATCGGAGGGCGAGGCGAGCAAAGACGACCAAGGAGTGAGATGCTGGGCCGATGCTCATCTCGTGTCCCTCCTGCGGAAAGCGGATTTCCGATCGCGCGCCGGCGTGTCCGTTCTGCAAGGCTGCCCCCGATGCGGCGCTGCCTTCGGAAGGCCCGCCCCCGCCGGCTCCAGCAGCCGCTCCCGCCGCGAGCGACCCCGCGCCCGCACCGGCCCTCGTGCCGGGCGACACGCCCGTCTCGACACCTCTCGAAGTCAGCTCGCCCCAGGCCGCGTCGGCTCCCGAGGTCCCCGAGCTGCCCATCGACGACCCCACCGCGACACTGCGCCCCTCTGCCCTCCCACCCGGATTTCTCGCGGCCCGCGCGCGAGCCTTGCCGCCGGCCGCCCCGGTTCCGACCCAAGCACGCGCACCCGAGGAACCGCCGGCCGCCCCCCGGATCGATGTCGACCGCGCGGCCATCGAAGCCATCGAGCATTTGAACGCCGGCCGCTTCGCGGACGCCCTCGCCACCGCCGATGGCCTGCTCGGCATCAAGCCGCGCAACGTGTCGGGTCTCAGCACGCGCGCCCAGGCCCTCTTCAGGCTCGGGCGGAAAGCGGACGCCGCGCGCGCGATCGTGAAGGCCATAGAGACCTCGCCGGACTCCCTGCCGCTGTGGCTCAGCAAGGCGTTGATGGAACAGGAGGAGGGCCGAGGGAAGCGGTCCTGCAGATCCGCGATGGACCTCGTCGAGATCGCTCTGCACAGCGAGATGGAGTCGGCTCTGGTCGAGCAGGCGCGACAGATGATCGCGACGTTCGAGGCCAAGGGCGGGTTCCCGGAGGTGCGCGAGCACCTCGGCTGGCTCGGGCTCGGGTGCGTGTCCATGAAGGCCGGGCGAGCCGAGGCCGCGCTCGACTTCTTCGACCGGGCGATCAATTCCTCCAGTAGCGCCGAGGCCTTTCGATGGAAGGGGCAGGCCCTCCTTCAACTCGGCCAGGCCGACGAAGCGCTCGCGCTCTTCGAGGCGGCTCTCGATATCGCCCCGAACGATCCCGAGATCCACCACGATCGAGGCGTGGCGTTCGCCATGCTGGGCGACTCCGCGCGCGCGGTTGAGGCCTTCGACAAGGCGCTCGCGATCGATCCCCATCACGCGGGCTCGCTCGAGGAGAAGCGCAAGCACGCGGGCTGACGGGAACCTCGGGCTAGC
>JAIBCN010000252.1 GCA_019694155.1 Vicinamibacteria bacterium
TAGGGAGCATCGATGAACCGGCCGCCCGTCCGCGTGGTGATGAAGTCGAAGACCTTCATCGCGTGGACCAGCCGGAAAGCGCCCACCGAGCGGCGGTCGACTTCGCCGCCCAAAGGCGCGCTCGCCGTGTTGAAGCGCGTGCCGTACACGGCGCCCGCTTCGATGCGGTTCCAGTCGCCGGCCGAAAGCTCGAACTCCGCGCCCGCCCGCCACGTGGTGGCGGCGCTCTCCGCGGCGAGTCCGGTGACCGCGACGCTCAAGTCGTCGGTGAGGTAGCCCGAGACGCGCACGAGCCCGGCGCCGCCCGGGATCGCGCTGTCGGAGGAGCCGGAGGCGGTCGAACCCGAGGGCAGAGTCAGCAGTTCGACGCGGCCGGAGAGGCCGGAGAGGTCGAGCTCGTTCTGGACGGCTTCCGCCACCGTGGTGCGTTCCGCGCCCGTCTCTCGCTCGTTCAGCACGGACTTGCGCCGCTGACGCAGCAGCACCTCGCGGCGGCGGCTGGCCGCGGACGTGGCGCTCGTGGCGTCGCTGTCGTCGCCGAACGTGACGGTGTCCGCGGCATTCACGACGGGCACGTCGAAGACGGTCAGAGTCTGGGCCGCGAGGTCCTGGGCGGCCACGCGGAGGGCCGCGCGAAGGGGCGAGAGAGGAGACAGGAAGAGAAGCCGCGAGGAGCCGGCGGCGTTTCCGAAGTAGGAGGACGGCAGCGCGGGCAGGAAGCTCGCGAGAGCGGGGGCGGCCTTGGCGGCGGCCTTTTCGGTGGTGGTGACGAGCGCGGGGCGGGACCATGTGGAGGCGGGCGCGCTGATCAGAAGGGGCGCAGTTTTCTCGTCGCCGCCCATGGCGGCGTTCGCGACTCCGGCCGTCGCCACCACGATGGCGACGTTACGTAACCTGAAAATCATCGATCACCCTCCCGTTCATCAGGGAAGAATTCGGAAATATGAAAGCCGCCCCGCACACAAGAGGAGAGGGGCCGCCTTCTGGAACCTAAACGTAACACGAGAAGGCGGCTAACGTCTTTTGGCGAGAGGGAATAATGTTCGCCCCCAAATGGAAGTTCCTCTCACCCAGGAAAACCCCGCTTCGGGGGCCGATCCCTCCCGGGGCGACCGGGTCGCTTCCGCGGGGACGGTGGGCATGCTTGTCCTTCTTGCGCTCGGCGGCGCGGCCCGGGATGGGGGCTCGGCGGCCCTGGGCGTTCCGCCCGACTCGGCCGTGGCGCTTGGATGTCTCGCGGGCGCGCTCGCCTGGGCTTCGGGCGTCACTGGCCTGCGGGCTTTTGTTCTTCCCGCGGGCGCCCTGCTCGTTGGCTCTTTCTTGCTGCCCGCCACCGCGCCGCTTCTGCTCTTCTCCGGGCCCCCTCTCCTGGCCTTTGCCTTCGCCGGTCTGGTGCTCGGCGTGGCGTCTTCGAGCTGGCGCCCGCCGAAGTGGCTGCTGGCGCCTTTCTTCTTCGCGCTCTACGCGGGTGTTTCGTACCAGGTGCAGACGCGCGTGGGGCCCGATGGAGACGAGCCCCAGTACCTGATGGTCTCCGAGAGTCTCGTTCGCGATCACGACCTCGTGCTCGATCAGGACTTCAAGGAGCAGCGCTACCGGGCCTTCTTCTCGAGGCCGCTCGAGCCCGACTTCCGAATCCGCGGTCCGCAGGGGCAGATCTACTCGCTCCATGCGGTCGGGCTGTCCATCCTCATCCTGCCCGCCTACTGGGCTTTCGGGTATCCGGGAGCCTCGTTCTTCATGGCCCTGCTTGCCGCCCTGCTCGTCCGCGAGGTGCGGCGGATGGCGACCGAGGTGACGGGCGACGGGAAGCTTGCGGAAGGGACGGCCTGGCTCATCGGGCTTTCGCCACCCGTCATTCACTTCGCGGGACTCATCTTCACGGAGATCCCCGCCGCGCTCCTGCTTTGTGTCGGTCTGCGCGCCGCCGTCTTCGGCCGGGGCCTGGGGCCCGCGCTTCTCTCCGCGGCCTGCGCTTCCGCCCTGCCCTGGCTCAATGTGCGTTACGCGATCCTGGCCGTCGCGGTGGGAGGAGCGCTAGCCTGGAGGCTTTTCGAGGAGGTCCGGCCGGATGCGGACCTCGGGCGAGTCGCCCGAAGGCTCCTGCCGCCCGCGCTGGTGCTCGCCGGTTCGGCGGTCGCCATCAGCCTGTATCACCACTCGCTCTGGGGTTTCTTCGACCCGCGGCGGGTCTACGGGCGGCGGCGGGAGTTCAGCCTCGATATTCTGCCCGAGGGCCTTCCCGGCCTCTTCTTCGACCAGGAGTTCGGGCTCTTCGTCTACGCGCCCATCTTCGTGTTGTCGCTCGCCGGTTTCGTCCAACTCTTCAAGCGCCGGAAGAGCCTGGCGCTCGCCGCTCTCTTCGCGGCGGTCGGCGTCATCGCGACCGCGAGCGTGTGGCCGATGTGGCGCGGCGGCTTCAATCCGCCCGCGCGCTTTCTCGTGCCTCTTGTCTCCGTTCTGGCCGCGGGTCTCGCCCTGGCGCTGCAGCGCGGCCTGCGCCCCGCGACCGCGCTCCTTGCGGGGTGGAGCCTGTGGTGTGGCCTGGGCGGAGCCCTGAACATCGAGACCGTCCACCGCGACCGCGATGGCGTAGCTCCGTTCTTCCGCACGCAGTCGGGAGCACGCGAATGGACGGCGGCGCTGCCCTCCTTCGTGCTCCAGGAGGATCGCGCCACGCGCTCTCTCGCCTGGCCCTGGGCCGCTCTCCTGTCTCTTCCCCTCCTCGGCGCGATCAGCGGGCCGAAGAAGCAACGCGTGCCGCCACGCCGCCGCGGTGCGCTCCTCGCCACCCTCGCCTTCATGAGCACGGCGGTGATCGCGGACCGGATGAGCCCGAGGGCGCGGTCTCCCGAGCGCGACTCCACGCGCCTCCTGGGCCGCGCCTCCCTCGTTCTTCCGACCCTGCGGCTCGAAGCGGATGGTCGCGCGGGCTGGGAAATGGACTTCTTCTACGAGCCGCATCGCGCTCCTCTCGGTGTGAGGTTCGCTCAGGCGATTCCGCTTTCCCCCGGCCGCTATGAACTGACGCTCGAATCGAGCGACCTGATGGGCGGCGCGGCTCCCGATCTCATCCTCGCCGATCACCGGACCGCAAGAGGTTCTCCTCAGGCCATGAAGACGGCGGCGCGATCGCTTTCGACCACGATCGTTGTCGGTGTCGCATCCGAGTACGACCTCTCCCTCATCGGCGGCGAGCCCGTGTCGCTCCGGCGCGGAGATCTCCGCCGCGTCCCGGGCGGATGACCTTTCGTCACGGCTTCCCAGCCATCGGTGAAAGGTTTTCGGACGAGGCGGGACTACCTTCTCGATGCTTCAATCACTGCTCGTTCTCGTCGAGGTACTTTCCTCCCCCGCTTCGGGGTCGGCGCTGCTGATCTTCGCGATTGGCGCGCTCGTCCTCGCCGTGACCGCTCTGGTCATCACCACCATGATCCTCACGGTGGCCGTCATCGTGCTCATGGAGCGCCGCCCCGGCCAGGCCGTGGCCCTCGCCGCCTGAAGGACTCGTGGAGCCAGGCGCTTCCTTCGACGAAGTGATCGCGCGGGAGGGCGCCGCTCTCTCCCGCCTCGCCGCTTCCTATGAACGCGATCCGGCGCTGCGGGAAGACCTGTTCCAGGAGATCTGTCTCGCGGTGTGGCGCGCCCTGCGCACGTATCGCGGCGACTCGAGCGTGAGGACGTTCGTCTTCCGGATCGCGCACAACCGCGCGGTGTCCCACGTGGTCAAGCGGGCCGCTTCGAAGGCGCAGAGCCTGGACGCTCTCGAGGCCGAGCCCCCCTCGACCGGCCGATCCGTGGAAGAGCACCTGGATCTGACCGTCCGCGCGGAGCGGCTCCAAAGCGCCATCGCGGGACTGCCCCTCGGGCTCCGGCAGCCCGTGATCATGGCGCTCGAGGGATTCAAGGCGAGGGAAATCGCCGAGGTTCTGGGCATCAGCGAGAACGCGGTGTCCATTCGAATGACGCGCGCCCGGCAGGTCCTGAAAGAGGCCCTGTCGGTCGCCGGAGAGGGAAAGCCATGAGCAACGAAGCGAACGATCTTCTCCCCGCCGAGTGGGGCGCGAGCTGGCGCCGCGAGGGAATGCCGCGTCTGGATGAGGCGATCCGCAGGACCAGGGCCCGCACGAGGCGTCAGGCCGCGGAGGTCGGTCTCGAGGTTCTGGGCGCGGTGGCCGGGATGGCCATGCTCATCCGTTTCGGCGCGGCCAGTCTGCATCCGGCCGACCGGCCCTTCGCGATGCTCTACGCCATGGCGGTCGCCGTCCTCGGCTGGTTCGCCGTCTACAACACCTCCGGGGCCTGGCGGCCGCATGACGAGACCCCCCTGGCCCATGCGCGCCTCCATGCCCTTCGCGCGGAGCGGCGCATCCGTTCGGCGCGCGCCGCCTGGCTGTTCCTCGGCCTATCGACCCTGCTCTACGCGCCCTGGATCCTCTCCCGGGTTCAAGGTCAGAACGCGGTCGCGGGCGCGTTCGCGTTCCTCGGCCTGGTCGTCGGACTGTATGCGCTCGCTCTTCGCCGCACTCTCCGGAACGCGGCCGCGGAGCGCGACCTGTGGACGGAGGTCTGCCGCCAGTTCGAGGAGTAGATCAGTTGCCGCCGGGGGTCGTGGGCACGCCCTGGCGCACGGTCAGGCGGAAGGCGTTCGCGGCGATCACCTTGTCCTGGGCTTTGAGCGCGGCCCGGATGTTGTACGAGCCCGCCTGAGAGTAGTAGTGCTCGGACGAGAAGCGGCGCTCGATCTTGGTGCCGGGCTCGTAGGGCTCGCAGTCGGAGTCCTGAAGGCTCTTGCTGCCGTCGTCCCAGTCCCACTCGATGGCGAGACAGTAGAAATCCTCACTGTCTTCTCCGCCCGAAAGCTCCGCCATGGCGAGAACCCCGACGGGCGAGAAGGCCATGCGGGGGATGACGCGAACGCCGAGGGTGGGCCGCTTGGGTTTGGCGCTCGCCGGCACGCCGAAAATCAGACCGAGGCCGACGGCGATTGCGATGAGTCTGGATGAAGACCTGTGAATCATGAATGACCTCCCGCCGCCGGGCTTTTCCGGGCCGGGACGGCGCGCTCCTGAAGGGTACGTCTTGAAAGCTCGATCTTAGATCCGAGGACCTACAATTCTGCAAGTGTCCGATTCCCGTTCCCGCATCGAACTTCCCGAAGGCGTACGCGCGTGCGCGGAGGCCCTGAAAACGGCGGGCGGGCGCGTCTTCCTCGTGGGCGGCGCGGTTCGCGACGCCTGGCTCGAGCGCACGGTGAAGGACTACGATCTGGAAGTCTTCGGTCTTGCCGCGCCCGTGGTTCTTGAGGCGCTCGCGCGGATCGCGAGGGTGGAGCCGGCGGGGGATTCGTTCCCGGTCTTCAAGGTCGCTTCCCTTCCGGGAGTGAACGGACAGGTCGACGTCGCCCTGCCGCGGCGCGACTCGAAGAAGGGGCCCGGGCATCGCGGCATTCACGCGGAGGCGGACCCGTTCATGCCGGTCGAAGAGGCGGCGCGGCGCCGCGACTTCACCATCAACGCGATGATGCTCGACCTTTCGAGCGGCGAACTCGTCGATCCCTTCGGGGGCGCCCGTGACCTGAAGGCGAGCCTCCTGCGCGTGGTGGATCCGGCGACCTTCAGGGACGATCCGCTGCGGGCGCTTCGCGCCGCTCAGTTCGCCGCGAGGTTCGGCCTCTCCGTGGAGCCGGATACCGCGCGGCTGTGCGCGTCCATGCCGCTGGGCGAACTTCCCGCGGAGCGGATATTCGGAGAGATCGAGAAAGCGCTCCTGCAGGCGCGGCGCCCATCCCTGGCCTTCAACCTCCTCTTCGAGTGGAATCAGTTCAAGGAGATCGCTCCCGAGCTCATTCCCCTGGCCGCGACGCCCCAGGACCCGGAGTGGCATCCCGAAGGCGACGTCTGGACGCACACGCTGCTGGCCCTCGACGAGGCACGCCTCCTCATCGACGACCTCGATCTCCCGCGCGCGCTCGCGGTCATGCTGGGGACGCTGTGCCACGACCTGGGCAAGCCCGGCACCACGAAGTTCGAGGACGGGCGGATCCGTTCGAGGGGCCACGAAGAGGCGGGTGTGGGGCCGACGCTGTCTCTTCTGGGCCGCTGGAACGTGCACACCCGAGATTCCTTCCCTCTGCGCGACCAGGTGGTGGCCCTGGTTCGGGACCACCTGAAGCCGGGCGCCCTCTATCAGGCGAGGGAGGAAGTGAGCGCAGGCGCGATCAGGCGCCTCGCTCGCCGGGTGGAGGCCGACCTTCTCTATCGCGTGGCCCGGGCCGACTGTCTGGGGCGCACCGGCAACTTCTCTCCCGTGGCCATGGAGTGGTTCATCGAGGAGGTGCGCAAACTCTCGGTCGAGCGGTCCGGCCCCGCGCCCCTTCTGATGGGGCGTGACCTCGTGGCGATGGGGATGAAGCCGGGGCCGGAAGTCGGGCGGGTCCTCGCCGAGGTCTACGAGCAGCAACTCGACTCGAAGGTGCAGACGCGAGACGAGGCTCTTCTGGCCGCGCGCGAGCTTCTCTCCGGCCGGCTGACGTAGCCTTGGGCCTTCCGGGCGGATCCCTAACTCACATCAATCAAGGACATCACTCATGAAATCGAAGTTCTTCCTGGCCGCCGCGTCGACCCTGCTCCTCGCGGCCGCCTCTTTCGCCGCCGATATCTCCGGGAAGTGGACCGCCGAGGTTCAGGGCCGGCAGGGCGCCATGACCACCACGTTCGTGTTCAAGGTCGAAGGCGAGAAGCTCACGGGCACGGTCTCCGGCCGCGGCGGCGACACCGCCATTTCCGACGGCACCATCAAGGGTGACGAACTGGCCTTCAACGTGACCATGAACTTCAACGGCAACGAGATGAAGATGGCCTACAAGGGCAAGGTCGCGGGCGAGGAGATCAAGATGACCCGCACCCGCCCCGGTTCCGAGATGCCGCCCCAGGAGTTCACCGCGAAGCGAGCGAAGGAGTAGCCCGCCCTTCGACAAGCTCTCACGACCACTCGCGTCGCGAGTCAGTGGGTGTGGCCTTCCTCCGGGGGATGGCCGATGGAGGTCTCGCGGTCGAGAACGGCGAGGGTGTGCTTGTAGATGTTCTCCACTTCCGCAGGGGAGTTCGCGATCGCCGTCATGCCCAGCTTGCCGTGCTGGGAAACGGCGCCGATCAGGTGGAAGAGCACGCCCGACTCGGTGGCGTGGGAATAGTGGAGGCGGTTGATGGTGAGGATCTCGATGAGATCCTCGGGCAGAAGCCCCCGGTAGCTGTCCGATTTGAGGTTGTCGGTCGCGCGGTAGTACTTCACGTGCCCGGAGGGCGATCGGAAGAGGCCGGTCGCTTCGTCGAGGGCGCCGCCTGTAAGGAACTGCAGGGCGAGGAAAGGATGCGTGGTTCCGCCCATGCGCAGGTTGATCTCGAGGGCCGAGATCGACCACGGGCTGTGGCCGTTGTCGCGGTAGGCGAGGAAGTCGATGGCGAAGCGCGAGACCACGCCCTTCTTGGCGAGCACCGCGCCGATGGCGCGCGCCGAGTCCTGAATGGCGAGGCGGTACTCGTCGTCCGCGGGGAAAGCGCAGCCGAGGAAGATCTGCCCGGTGGCTCCGCCCAGGATCTGATCGTGGGTCGAGATCACCATCACCTGGCCGGAGGGTGAGATGCGAAGCTGGGCGGAGGGAGAACACTTCTCGTTCGCGTCCATGAACTCCTCGACGATGCCGCCCATCCTCGTGAACTTGTCGAGGTAGACCTCGGGCGTCTCCTTCGGAATGGAGAGCTGGAGCTGGTGCACCTGGTCGCGGATCGCCGCGCGCGAGAATTCCTCGGGATACCGGTAGAGCGCGTTCCCTTCGCCGGAGAAGCTCTCGTTCAGCTTGATCACGGCGCGCCGCAGGTTCGGGTCGCGCTTCTTCATCTCGTACAGCCCATCCGTGATCTCGCCCTCCGTGCGCAGGTCTTCGAAGCCGAAGGGCAGCGCGACCCCCGCTTCCTTGAAGGCCTTGCGGCTTCCCGACTTGGTGCCGATGTGGTTGAGGGACGGGTCCACCCCGTTGAGGGGGATGCCGAGCAGCACCGCGAGCTTGCGTTCGAGCGGCGTCGAGTTGAAGACGGTGAGGTAGGCGCGGTCCTTGTCGACGATGCCCTGCCGGATCCGCTCCAGCAGCCGCGGCCTCTCGAGGATCTTCTCGGTCAGGGACCGGGCGGAGTCGTCGTAGGCGCACAGCAGGGTCAGCCGGCCGCGGGCGTGCGACGCCGGAATGCCCGCCAGGAACTGAAAGTAGTACTCCAGGATCATCGGATGCACGGGCTGCGAGGTGACGTAGACCATGCGGGCGCGGGGGTTGCGCAGACGGATCAGCAGGAAGAGGAGCCGCTCCTCGTAGAAGCTCGACCCGGCCAGGCGCTTCAGTTCGGCCTGGTCGAGGGAGAGCGAGGGCACCACCACCGAGGTCGCGGGCTCATCGTCCTTGTAGGTCATCGAGTTCCAGACCGACTCGAGGCGCGGCTTCAGCTGCTCGAACTGCCGGAGTTCCTCCTCGATGGAAATGTCCCAGGGATACGGAGGCTTGGGAAGGGTCATGTTCGCACCTCGATGCAGAGGAGATGCCGCGTCATGAGCGGGGCGGCGCGGCGAGGCTCGCCGTGTTGCGGCGCGGCCGTTCGCGCCGATCGGCGAAGAGGGTTTCCACGATCTGGTTTTCGTGCATCTCGAACACGCGGTTCAGGCGACTGGCGTGGCGCCTAAGGTCTTTCACCAGATGGAACCGCAGCGGCCATACGAAGGTGAAGCCCGTGGTTATGGCGAGCTGCTGGGCGAGCTCGATGTCGCGGTTGCCGAGGGCGAGCACGTTCATGCGCTCTTCGTACCAGGCGCGGGTGACTTCGCCGTGATCCCAGAGGTTCTCGATGATCACCTTCTGGCGGCCGGAGTCCATGATTTCCGGATGATGGTTGACCCCGAGCATGCGCGGCATGGTGCCCGACGCGTCGCGCGCGAACTCGACACCGGTGAGGGCGTCGCCCACCCGGTGGTCGCCCGGCAGGGTCTCGAAGCTGAGCGGCGCCACCTTCAGCGCCGCGGCGGGGTCGGGGATGAGATCGAAGAGGCGCGAGTCGATGACCTGAAAACGCGTGGAGCCGGTCTCGCGGAGGAAGCCCCGGAACCACGGGTGCGCGGAGGCGGCTTCGGTGAGGGCGTTCTCCACGATGCCGGCGCTCTTCCCGCCCTTCTCCTGCCCGCGCTCCACGGGGGCCGCGATCCCCGACCAGCGGCACAACACGCCGAAGGAGTGACAGACCGCGAGCAGGCTCGCTTCGCGATCGGCGAGGATGGCGTCGAACAGACCGAACGCGCGCGCTTCCCACGATGGGTCCTCCCTGACCCCTTGCGAGAACGCGGCGACGCCGTCGTTCATATGCGGATCGATGTGCCCGGGCCCGCCCGTGCCGAGGTAGATGGAGAAGCGCCCGCCCGGGGGCTCGGGCAACAGCCCCGCCTGGCGCACGTCGAAGGAGAAGACCCGGATCTTGAGATTGGCCTTGCGAATCAGGGGCTCGAAGTCGCAGGCCGCCTCGCGCACGGCCTGGACGATGGAGTTGTGGCCGAGATTCGGCCAGCCGTGGTGCATGTCGAGCACCGCGATGTCCACGATGCCGTCCTCGGCCTTCGGCAGGGCTTCGCCTTTCAGCACCTTCTGGTAGGAGAAGATGGAGTGGATCCCCGTCATGGCGCAGTTGTCGAGGCAGGCCATTTCGCCCTTCTCGCCCATGCGCCCGCAGGTGGTGATGATTCGCTCGACAGGCAGCAACTTGGGTCAGGTCCTTCCTTCAACGACGAATGCCGGGACCTGGCCGCCGCCCGAGGTCACGTTGGCGAGAGAGGAGCCGGAGAGGCGGGTCAGGAAACCCTCGACCTCGCCGAAGAAGAGATACGGATCGAGGTCCACCACGAAGTCTTTCGACGGCAGCCCGGGCGAGGCGAGCGGAAACGACTGGCGTCCGATCGCGACTTTCCGCTGGACGACGTAGTTGCTCGAAAGGGCGGCGGCGATCGCCGCGTCCCACTGCGCCTGAGTGGATTCGAAGCCCAGGAACACGCCCTTGCCGCCGTACTCGTCGTTCGGCTTGAGCACGAGTTCCGCGCGCCGGTCGGGATCGCGCATGAACTTCACGAGGTCGATCTCTCCCCCCTCGCAGGTGGTCTTTCCCTCCCGCACCACGCGGGTCCAGGGCACGGTCTCGGCGATGGCCGCGCGTTCGGCGTCGTCGAAGAGGTGCTGCCGAAGGTCGTCGGTGAGGATCGCGAAGATCGCTTTCTTGTGGATGGGCTTGCAGCCGAAGGGGTTCACGAACACGCAGGCCCTGGCGCGCGCGGCGTCGAGGAGGGCCCCCACCTCGCCCGCGCGCTCCAGCAGCTCATTCACCAGGAGGCGCTTGTAGACGATGTCCACCACCACGTCCTCGTGCCGAAGCGCGCCGCCTTCGAAGGTCATGCGCCGCGGATCGCAGACGATCGCGGAAGCACCCGCCGCCTCGAAGAGATGTCGCAGGATGTGATGCTCGGCCCGCGTGGGGACTTCGTCGTAGTCCACGATTGCGATCACGGGCTTCGCCTTGCTGCCGCCCGCCTGCCGGTAGCACGCGATCAGGGTCTCGAGCAGTTTGCGGCAGGGATCGGGCCGGTGGATCACGAAAGACTTCCGGAGTTCGCGCATGACGCCCAGGTCCATGAAGACGTCGGACAGCACGTTCGCGTAGCCGAGGCCCGCGGGTGTTTCCGCATTCAGCTCGACGAAGGCGTATGAATCCGGGGTCAGGAAGGAATCGAGCCGGGAGAGGGGAGAGGGGGAGCCGACCCCGGGATCGAGGGCCACCATCTCTCGCTCCGCGTCACTGAGGCCGACCAGGTCGTGGAGGCCGGGGCCGAGAGCCTTCCAGGCCTTGAGCGTGGCGCCGTAGATGCCGCGCGCCGCTCGGCGGACATGGTCGTAGTCTTCCCGCGAGACGAACTGCGGCATGGCGAAGGGGCACAGAACCCGTCCGCCGAAAGTGGCGTTCGCCGCCTTGAGGCGCGGTTCCAGGTTCTCTTCGATCTCCGCGGCGAGGGCCCTTTCCTCTCTGAGCAGGCGGGTGTACAGATCCACGGCGCTTGCGGACAGCGAGGGCATGGTCTGGATTGTATGCGAGGATCCGCGACGTGATTCTCGAGACCGAACGCCTCGTTCTGCGGCCGTTTCGGCAGGCGGACCTCGATGCCTACGCCGAGCTTTGCGCGGATCCCATGGTCATGAAGTTCCTGAATGCCGCGGGGAGCCCGATCTCCCGGGCCGACGCCTGGCGTCAGATGGCGGTGTATCTCGGGCACTGGGAGCTCCGAGGTTTCGGAACCTGGGCGGTGGAGGAGCGCGCGACGGGCGAGTTCGTCGGCCGCGTCGGCCTCAACTATCCCGAAGGCTGGCCCGATCGGGAGTTGGGGTGGACCGTCGCGACCCGGTTCTGGGGCAAGGGCTATGCGAGCGAAGCGGCCCGGGCGGCGATCGCGCACGCTTTCGATACCCTCGGCTGGACCCACCTGGTGAGCCTCATCCATCGAGACAACCACCGGTCGGCCCGTCTCGCCGAGAGGCTCGGGTACCACATCGCCGGAACCGCGGATGTCGTAGGCCTGCACCTGACGATGTACCGCCTCGACCGCGACCGGCGATCACCCTAGTCCGCGGTCAGGCGCGTCCCGCGCCGCCTCTAACGCGGCCAGCGATAGGGGCCCGAGGTCGAACCAAGCAGCCGATCGACATCGGAGGACGAGAGCTCCCGGGCCCCGCCAAGCAGCCGCGCCATCACCGCGACCCTGGCCACGTGTTCGAGCGTCTCCATGCGGTGATGCGCCTGCGTGAGGGTGGCGCCAACCGTGATCGCGCCATGGTTCGCAAGCAGAGCGGCGCTGCCCTTTCCCAGACCCTCGGTCACGATGTTCGCGAGTTCGACGGTGCCCGGCATGGCGTAGCGAGTCAGCGGAACCCTGCCCAGCAGCACCACCGCTTCCGCCAGGATCCACGGGTCGACGGGCATGTGGGCCACCGAGAAGGCGGTGGCCGCCGGCGGGTGCGCATGAACCACGGCCTGAACGTCCGGCCGGCGGCGATAGATCGCGAGATGCATCGGGTCCTCGGTCGAGACCGCGAGCCCTCCGGGCGTTCCGCGCCCTTCGTGGTCCACGAAGATCACATGCTCCGGGGTCATGGATCCCTTGCTGACGCCGCTCGCCGTAACCAGGTGTCCGCCGGCCACACGCATCGAGATGTTGCCCTCGGTCGCGGTCACCAGGCCCTTCTGATAGAGGCGCAGGCCGACCTCGATGATCGCGGCCCGTTCGCTCTCATGGCTCACGGAGACAACATATCGCACCTAGTAACATCCGTCGTCATGAACGCTCTGCTCAAGACCGATCCCGATGTCGCCCAGGCCATTCAGAAGGAAGTCCGGCGGCAGGGCGCGCAACTCGAGATGATCGCGTCCGAGAATTTCGTGTCGGAGGCGGTGCTTCAGGCCATGGGCACCGTCCTCACCAACAAATACGCCGAGGGGTATCCGGGGAAGCGCTACTACGGCGGATGCGAGTTCGCGGACGTCATCGAGGATCTTGCCCGCGACCGGGTGAAGCAGCTCTTCGGCTGCGGCCACGCGAACGTCCAGCCCCACTCGGGCGCGCAGGCCAACATGTCGGTGCTCGTTGCCTGCCTCAAGCCGGGTGACACCATCATGGGCATGGACCTCTCTCACGGGGGTCATCTGAGCCACGGTCATCCTCTCAACTTCTCCGGCCTCTATTTCAAGATCGTCCCCTACGGCGTGCGCAAGGAGGATGAGCGCATCGACATGGAGGCGCTTCGGAAGAAGGCGCTCGAGACGAAGCCCAGGCTCATCATCTGCGGGGCCTCCGCGTACCCGCGCACCATCGACTTCGCGGCCCTGAAGGCCATCGCCGACGAGGCAGGCGCCCTTCTGATGGCGGATATCGCGCATATCGCGGGCCTCGTGGCCACGGGCCTCCATCCATCGCCCGTGCCGCACGCCGATTTCGTAACCACCACCACCCACAAGACCCTGCGCGGTCCGCGCGGCGGCCTCGCCATGTGCAAAGCGGAACTTGCGAAGGACCTCGACCGCGCGATGTTCCCGGGCATCCAGGGCGGCCCTCTCATGCACGTGATCGCGGCCAAGGCGGTGGCCTTCAAGGAGGCGCTGCAGCCGGAGTTCAAGGCGTATCAGCAGCGCGTGGTCGCGAACGCGAGCGTGCTTTCGAAGACTCTCGCGGACGAGGGCTTCCGGATCGTTTCCGGCGGCACCGACAACCACCTGATCCTCATCGACGTTTTCTCCCGCGGGCTCACGGGCAAAGTGGCGGAGAAGACACTCGAGCACGCGGGCATCACGGTCAACAAGAACACCATCCCCTTCGATCCCAATCCACCCATGACCGCGTCCGGCGTGCGCGTGGGGACACCGGCCCTCACGACGCGTGGAATGGGCACGTCGGAGATGGAAGAGATCGGCCGCCTGATCGGCAAGGCCCTCAAGGGCGCGGACAACGAAACCACGATCGCCGAAGTCCGCAGGTCGGTCGAGACTCTCTGCGCCCGCTTCCCCCTCTACGCCTCGCTCCTGACCCCCACCCCCGCGTGAGGCTGGACGCGAACTTCTTCGGCAAGGGCGGCCGCCTCGCCTCCGTCTTCCCCTCCTACGAGGAGCGGATCTCGCAACAGCAGCTGTGTCTCGCCATCGCCGAGACCATCACCAACGGCGGCATTCTCCTCGCCGAGGCGGGAACCGGCACCGGCAAGACCGTCGCGTACCTGGTGCCCGCGATCGCCGCGGGGAAGCGGATCGTGATCTCGACCGGTACCAAGAACCTCCAGGACCAGCTCGTCGACAAGGACATTCCCCTCGTCGCCGAGGCGCTCGGCCGCGACGTGAGGGTGGCGCTCATGAAGGGCCGCGGGAATTACCTCTGCCGCCTGCGCTTCGCCTCGTTCCAGACTTCGGGCCAGTTTCACAAGATGGACGAGATTCCCCTGTTCCGCGTCGTCGAGGAGTGGGCGAAGGAGACGGAGGTCGGAGATCGCGCGGAGATCGATGGCCTGCCCGACTCCGTTCACTTCTGGCGCGAGATCTCGGCCACGAGTGAGAACTGCATCGGACAGAAGTGCGCCGAGTACCAGCGCTGCTTCGTGACCGAGATGCGCAAGCGCGGCGCGGAAGCCGAGATCGTGGTGGTGAACCACCATCTCCTGGTCGCCGACCTCGCGGTCCGCGAGAACGACTACGGCGAAGTCATTCCCGCCTATGACGTCCTGATCCTCGACGAAGCCCACCAGCTCGAAGCCGCGGCCACCCAGCACTTCGGAGCGCAGGTGTCCTGGAATCGCACCGAGGAGCTGTGCCGCGACATCGAACGCGAGCTCGCGGCCGCGCGCATCAACTCACCCGAGGTGCTGGCCGAAGTCGCCAACCTCCGCAATCGCGCCGAGCGCTTCTTCAAGGTCCTGACCCGCGAGGCCGGCCGGCGCCTCCGCGCGAAGTGGGTGACGACCGCGCTCGAGGAAGACGCAAGCGCGTTCGCCCTGCGGCTCGAAGGGGTCAAGACCGCCCTCGCCGTGCTCGAAGACCGTCCCGAGCCCGTCCGCGCTCTCGAAGGCCGCGCCATGGAGTTGCGCGACCACCTCCTCTTCATTCTCAAGGCCGAGGATCACACCCACGTCTATTTCGCCGAGGCCCGCGGCCGCAACGTGGTCCTGCGCGCCACTCCCATCGACGTCTCGAAGATCCTGAAGGAGAAGCTCTTCGATCAGGTGTTCGGCGCGGTGCTCACCTCGGCCACGCTGACCGTCGACCGGAACTTCAGCTACATCCGCTCGCGCCTCGGCATCGAGGGCGAGCACACCGCGGACCTTGCGCTCGAATCGCCCTTCGACTTCTCGAAGCAGGCCGTCCTCTACCTCCCCCCGGGAGTCCCGGATCCACGCGAGGCGGGCTTCATCGACCGCGCGGTTGACGAGATCGCGGACATCGTCGAAATCACCGAGGGCCGCGCGTTCGTCCTGTTCACGTCGTACGCGAACCTGCAAGCGGCGGCCGAGAGGCTGGCTTCGCGGATTCCGTATCCCATCCTCGTGCAAGGGGAGGAATCGCGCGCGCGTCTTCTGCAGCTCTTCCGTCGGAAGAAGAACCCGGTGCTTCTCGCCACCTCGTCCTTCTGGCAGGGCGTCGATGTGGCGGGGGACCAGCTCTCCGCCGTCATCATCGACAAGCTTCCTTTCGCTTCTCCGTCGGAGCCGGTGGTCGCCGCGCGGATCGAGAAGATCAACGCCCAGGGCGGCAACGCCTTTTCGGACTATCAGGTTCCCGAGGCCGTCCTGATGCTCAAGCAGGGCCTTGGTCGGCTCATCCGGACCGCGACCGACCGGGGGATTCTGGCCATTCTGGACTCGCGCCTCACCACCAAGGGCTATGGGAAGCGCTTCCTCGCGAGTCTTCCACCGGCTCGCCAAGTTAATTCAATTCAGCACGTTAGGGATTTCTTTCGCCTCGGAGACTAGGTTCCGACGTCCGTACCTTGACAGAAAAGCGAAAACAAAGCGAAAATACTTTCGTTCGGTCGGACCCGAACCGGACGCAACCGAGGGTACCTTGGGCGCGTCAAAGAAAGAGGTCGCCCCAATGTCTGCTCTCGAAACTCTCTCCCTCGTTTCTCTCACCATCGGCGCCGCCGCGATCCTTCGGTTCGTGTGGCTCGATTCGCTCCGCTTTGCCGATCCGGGGGCGGGCGAGGCCGATTCCACGAGGGTCAGCGCCCGAACCGCGCAGCGCCTGGCCATGCAGGCCGATGCGGCCCGGATCCTCGAGGAAACCGAGAGCCTGCCCAAGGCCGCCTAGTTTCCTGCGGGAACGGGCTCCGCTGCTGTAAACTCCGCGGCCCGGCCGTTGCCTCCGAGCAATGACCCTGTAGTGCAGCGGTTAGCACGTCGCCCTTTCAAGGCGAAGATCGAGGGTTCGAATCCCTCCAGGGTTACCACTTCTGGCTAGTATTTACGCGGTTTCTGTGAAGGCCCCTGATTGGGCGAGGATCCCGAAGTATTCCGGGGCCAGCATCGGGGCCAGCATCCACACCGAAACCTCGCCCCTCGGCCCTAGTAATTCCTAGTCGTGTTCGACCGTGCGAAGGGGGTCATCTTTGGCCCCTTGACACGGCAGACCGCCAACCACTACGCTGTTTCATCGGTGTCTCACGGGACGCCGCCTTTACCCCCCCGGGGTCTGGCCCAAAGCCACACGCCGGGGTTTTTTTTTGGGTAGATTGCGTAGGTGTCTTATCGGGCCCTGGTTCTGATCGACGGAAACAACTTCTACCACCGCCTCACAGAAGCGAGGGTTGATCCGTGGTTGAACTACGCATCGGTGTCCAAGAAGATCATTGGGGATCGGACCTGGGTTGGAACCCGGTATTACGTGGGGCAGATGCCGAACACGCCGACTTACAAGAAGAGCTACGACGACCAACGGAAGTTCATCGGCTCCCTCTGCGCCCAAGACCCCAAGATCTCTAGCCATTTTGGGCGGATGGAGTTTCGCTACCCGACGGACCCTGCGGCGAAGGAACTGCGGGCGTACATAGGCAGCCTAAGAACGCCCATCGACCCGGCTGTCCGAAGGGATCTTATGGAGATCTCGAAACGCCACCACAGTGTGGAGACTCTTGCGGAGAAAGCCGTGGACGTAATGCTCTCAGTTGACCTTGTCGTAGGCGCGTCGCGCGATGAGTTTGACGCCGCATACATACTCTCGGCCGACGGCGACTACACGCCCGCGGTCGCTGCGGTGCGGGGGATGGGGAAGCGGGTGTTCGCGGCCTCCTTGCCCCCATGCGCTCAGCTTGCTGCGGCCGTCGATACCTTCATTCCCCTGAACCCCGGTTGGTTTGTTGGCTGCTACTAGCCAGGAGGGGATTTCACCGCCTCCCGGGGTGCAATTCTGTCAATTCGTTCAAAGCCCGCTCCTACTTCCTCGGCGGGCAGTCAATCGACGCGGCATGTTCGAGAAGATCAGCAGTCGTTATGCGAATGACGAGGAAGTGCCTTCGCTCGCACCCGGCCCAGGTATCTGAGGCAAACCTCAAGGTGATCTCGTCGGCTCCACTAAAGTCTGTGTTGTCGGCCCGTTGCAGCAAGTGGCTTAGCAGTGGGGCGGGAACGGGCTTAGCAGTGGCAAAGGTCAGCCGGACGTAGAACTCGTTCTTTCCAGTCATCGGCCTCGGCAGCGAGGCGGTGACGGTGATCTTCCCGGTTTCGTTCTCGCCTTCGAAAGAGGGAGCCTTCGGATCCGCCTTGAGGTTTAACGGAGCCAGGAACACGCGGAGGCTCTCTTCATCCTTCACGCGAAGGGGCATGATGTTGATTAGGGCCGAGAATATCTTCTCGGCGTCTCGGTCGAATCTGGCATCGGCACCCTGTGCCGAGACTCCAGCCGTGAAAGCCAAGGAAAGCATCAACGCAACCGGGCCACGCATCGTTTGAGGCTACACCTTCACCGTCCCAAAGTGACGCATGTACCTTCCCTTCGCTCCCAGCAGCTTGTCTATGAACTGCCGGGCGTAGGCCTCCGCATGGGCCTCCATTTCCGCCCGCTCAGCCGCCTCGATCTTCGCGGCTCTCGCTTCCTGCGAATAGCGCCCATGAATCCATCGAGCGCGACGACTGCGGGCCAGGCCTTCTTCGGTCCTCGGCCCGGTACTCAAGCCTCCGTGTAGTCGACACCGCGCCTTGCCACGGATGGCGCGGCAGCGGCACGCCTTCCCGCTTCGGTTTCGAGCGCCGCACCCGGGCGCGGTCGAGAGATCTCCGGGCGGATTTCCGTTCTTCAGCCAGCCGTGTCGAGAGCGTGAAAAGCTGGTTCTTACTAGCATCTCGCCTCGCCGTTCATGGGGTTGATCCGTCCGGCTCAAGAGCACGGGAAGAGATTCCAGAGGTTTCGCCCTGTGAAGGGTCTATAGGTGTCGGGTTTCATAGGTCGAGCCGTGATCTGGCCTCAGTTTTTCTCAGGTTCTCGGTGTACCTGTGACTACTTGTGATTACTTCTCGCTTCAATGCGTGGGGGTCCGCCTCGATCTGATGATGGAGAATGACGGAGTTCACGCGGCGAGCCCTTCGCCCTCGTGCGCCGGAGACTCGAAACGGAATACTTCGCCGCGAAAGCGAAGCTCTGTCCGGCCTTCCGCGCCGTTCCTGTTCTTGCCCAAGACCGCAATCACCCGCTCGCTCGAATCCTCGCCGCGATGGAGAAAGAGGATCTGATGCGCGTCCTGTTCCAGGCTTCCGCTTTCTCGGAGGTCGCTCTTCCGAGGCTCCGAGTTTTCCCGCTTCTCCACGTCGCGGTTTAGTTGGCAACAAGCGACCACGGGAACAGACAATGCGCCCCCAAGGCCCTTGAGCGCCCGCGATGTTTCGGAGACATTGCCTTCCCTCGTCTGGAACTTCCCGGCTGCGGGTGCGAGCAGTTGCAGGTAGTCCACGACCACGACGCCGAGGCCATGCGCTCTCCCGGCCACCATGCGCGCCTGCGCCCTTATCTCGGTCGGGGTCGGGGTTCCCTCGATAACGTAAAACGGCCTTGCCGCGATCGCTTCCACCGCCTCATTCAAGGCCCGGGCATCTTTCAACGAAAGCCCGCGCCGGATTCGTTCAACACTCAGGCCCGACTCGCAGAGGATCCTCCGCTCATGGATCTCGGAGCGCGTCATCTCGGCTGAGACGAACAGAACGCCCTTCCCGCTCCTTGCAACGTTCTCGGCAATCTGCGCCGCGATGGCCGACTTCCCGCCCCCAGGCCTTGCCGCGATTATCAGAACGTTCCCAGGGGCGGGAGAAGGCCTCAGGATGCGATCTAGGCCCGGTATGCCTGTCCTGATTCCTCGGGCCTCGCTCGCGGGCGTGAGCAAGTTCCTATGCGCTTCGCGGACACCAGCCGCGGAGTCAATGTCGAAGCTCAGGACGTGCCGCTCCGTCTCATCTAGGAGTCGCCTTGCTTCGTCCAATGCGTCGGCACTGTTCCCCGTGTCTTCTGCTACTCGGGCCATTATGGCGGCCGCATCCTTGACCCTTCGGAGTTTCGCCCCGTCGCGGACTACCTTCTCCCATCGGGCGAGGGTTTCCGGGGTCACTGTGGGTATTCCATCCAGGAGGCCTGCCACGTAGCCGACGCCGCCCGCTGCTTCCATCTTGCCGGTTCGCTGAAGCTCGTTCTTTACCGTCACGAGATCAACGCCCGTTTGGTCCGCGTCGAGGGTTGCGACCGCAGCGAATACTGCGCGGAGTCTCGGTTCTCCGAAGTCGCCCGCGCTAAGTGATACGGCGGGGAGTAGCGCCGGAGTCACCAGAACGGCACCGAGGAGAGCCCGCTCTGCCTCGATTGACTCAGAGACCCCGCCCCTACGCACAAAGCGCCCCTGGGAATGCTGGAAGGCTGTGAGAGTCGCTGACTCGTCGGACTAGGTGATCGAGGTTGACGGCATTCAACGCCAGGGGAGGGGCTTCCCCTATTTGCAGGATTGAATCCGTAGAGGATTGAGGAAGGATTCTGTTCGCAAACCTTGCGAGAGTCGGCTTCACTCTTTGCGAGGGTCGCCCCTTCCTCTTCGCCACTTTTTGCGAGGGTCGGACTCCTTGACCTCCGCAACCTTTGCCAGAGTCCGCAGGCCTGATCGTGGTGAAAGGTGCAAGAAGCGTGTACGTGTTCGCCCGCTTTGCCCCGGCCATGCTGCCGGATTCGATGTCCAGGAAACCGGCCCCTTCAAGCTCCCTTCCTGCGCTCCAAGCCGTGCGCTCCGAGCATCCGGCCTCCCTTGCAAGCAGTCTCAGACTCAGCGTCCACACTGGAGCGTTGAACATGTGGTTCGAGACCACGAGAGCCACCGTGCGAGCCTTCTGCGAGAGCGTGCAGCCCTCCCACAGCACCCAGGACTTGACCGCCATGAAGTAGTTCGGCCCCTTCACGCGGCACGCTCCAGGCGACGGAGCGCGGCCGCGACTATCGCCCTGTCGTCGCCATCCAATCGGCTCTCGGCGTCACGTAGGGCGCGGAGACGGGCTTCAAGCGACGTATCGAGTCGGTGCGGACCTGAAACACTGGTGCCGGTGTTATCCTTCGCCCCGCTCAGCCTCCCCAGACTGATTAGGCCCTCGCCCCGGCGGGGGCTTCGTCTTTCTGGAGGTGCCATTAGGCGGCCTCCTTGGCATACGTGACGGGCTTACGGGAGGCTATGAATGCTTCGATGTCAGTAGCGCGCCACGCGATGCGAGAGGGGCCGAGTTTCACGGGGGCGGGGAATGCGCCGCGAATCGCGTTCCTCCAGCACCACGTCCTAGCTGCCCGCCCGGAGCGAAGGCCCAGGACATGGCAAACGGCGGGGAAGTCCAGAAACGCGGGCGTGCCTGCGAATCTCGGAGTGTTGTTTGGTGTTATCTGGGTCATCGGTGCTTGGTCTCCTTGTAAAACCAGACACCATTGTGAGGCCCAGTGTTGTCTCAAAAATCAGGCGCACCCGTCGAGTATTTCGACATGGCCTAGCGATGCTCGATCTTTGGTGCCGGACGAGGATGCCGCGTGTTGGCACTTCTCGCTCGACTCACTAAGAGATCCACGCGCTCAGGTGTCGCGAACCCCGCGGAGTAAAGCAGATCCGAGATGATGCCGGCCTGGTGCGAGGGCGGGATCTTGAATTGATCGAGAACGAGGAGCATGTCGGCCACGTAGTCAGCCCGGAGCGCAGACGCCGGCCTCCCCTTCCGGCGGCGCGGCGAAAGGATCGGGTAAATCGGTCTTAGAGCCAGATCGAGGGCTTTGACGCTCGATCGAAGGGCGGAGGTCTCTTCCGAGATGATGTTCGGCCTCCCGTTCAGGGGACTTACGGACCGATCCGGCTGCAGCCGATGCCAGTAGACGACGGCAAGAGTCAATAAGTCATGGGTGTCCTCGACCGTCAGAACGGAGAGGGCTCCATCCATCACGGCC
This sequence comes from Vicinamibacteria bacterium, assembly GCA_019694155.1. GTDB lineage: Bacteria > Acidobacteriota > Vicinamibacteria > Fen-336 > JAGNNV01 > JAGNNV01. Next base: position 21,048 of record JAIBCN010000252.1, read on the forward strand.
AGGGCCTTCAGCAAAGCCTTCAGACGGGGTCCTAGCGACCCGGCGGGTTTCCTCTTCGCCTCTTCCTGTTGCTGACGCTCGAAGGCACGAAAGAGGGCAAACGACATGAGGTCCTCGACCATCCGAGGAATCTCGCCATCTCTACCTAGGCCATCCAAGGCCGTCGTCAGCAACCGGGTTAGCTCGGTCTCCTCGATGCGGCATGTGGTCTCAGGATCCAATGACGTGTAGTAGCGACGCGGGAGGTCTTCCCAAGTCCCGTCGGTTCGTTTGGCGCGGATTACCCCGACGCCCGTCCCCGCATTGCCCTTCGCCATGATCCAAGGCCCTCCGCAAGCCCGCGAGGTCTAGAGAGAATCAGCGGCAGACCGGGCGCGGAACCCCGGCTCTCGGCCCGTCGGCCTAGCCGCTGATTGGTACGAAGACGTTACGCTCCGAACCGTCCGGTAAGAACCTTCCCAGGCTTCGGAGATTCCGCGGAGACGATCGCCGCGAGGTGTTTCGCCCAGGCGTCCAAAGCCCGCGCTCGCTCGCGCACGCCGGTCCCTTCGGGCGAATAGACCCGGTTCAGCGACGGCGCGAGGTGCCCAAGTACGGCCTCCGCGACGCTCGCGGAAACCTCAAGCTCCGTTTCGAGGATCGAGCGGCCAGCCCTTCGGAGATCGTGGAATCGGGCAGGGTGCGCCGTCCACTTCCGCCGCTCCTTTGCCTTGCCCTCTGTCGCCGCGCTCGCCTTCTTCCCTTTCTTCGGCTCAGCGATTCCGGCCGCGATCAAGAGAGCGTCCCAGGCTTTCGAGGTTGGCTTCAGAGCGCCGCGCAGGCCGGGGAACAGGTACAGGGAGCCGATAGCCTCGGACTGTTCGATAAGGCCCTTGAGCAGCGTCACGGCGTCTTGCGCTAGCGGCACCGTCAAGGGCTCGCCGTTCTTCCGTCGCTCCCCAGGGATCCGCCAGACCTTGCCCGTGAGGTCAAACTCCGCGGTCTTGGCTTCGAAGATCTCTCCGCGCCGGGCGAGGGTCAACATTCCGAGTCGCACACCGGCCCCATACAGCCCCTGAGAATCAGCGGCTGTCCAAAGCGCCCGGAGTTGATCGGGAGTCAGAACCACGCGCCGCCGCCCGCCGTCCTTCACGCGGAAATCCGCGCGCCGTACTCCCGTCATCGGGGAAGAGGGGAGGATGTCCCGCTCGACGGCCAGCCGGAAGACGAGGGTAAGGAGCTTGTGCGCCGAATCCGCCGCCCAGGTACTCCGGGCCTTGATTGTGGAGAGAGCGCGGCGAACGTCCTCCTTTCGGATGTCCTGGGCCTTCATTGCCCCGAGCGTCGGAATGATCGAGGCCTTGAGGATGGAATCCCACCCGCGACGAGTACTAGGCCGGATATCCGCTCCGGCGATGATCGAGCGGGCGAGGGTTTCGAGGGTCTCCGCCGCCTCCGTCTCTCGCTTCGCCTTTTCCTCGGCCTTTCGCTTTTCCTCGGCCTCGATGCGTTCGCGTTCAACCTTGGCCCGGTACTTCGCCCCGGACTGCGCCGCGTCGATCTCTGCTTTCTGTTTCTTTGCCTCTCTGCGCGCCTCCGTGACGTTTAGAGAGCCCGGGAGCCCATCAGCCCTCCCAAGGGTCAACCGGTGTCCCGCGTGGCCGTAGCGGAGAACCCAGGAGCGCGCACCGGAGGGCCGGACGCGAACCCATAGCCCCCTACGGTCGGGGTCCTGATGATTTCCCGGTTCTAGGCGATCTATGAGGGCCTGAACCTCGGCGGGTCGGAGTTTCTTCCATGTTGTCCGCATCGAAACCTCCCGGCCCGAGGGTCTGCCCGATATTCGGGGCCAGCATCGGGGCCAGCACTTGCAGACGATACCACTGTAACCTGAAAAACACTAGAATATCCAGAAGTACCAGCATTAGAGCCTCAGAATGAGGGTTTTGGGCTCATTTCGTACCACGGTCGAACCCGGCGAAAACTAATCTCCTCGCCCTTTCAAGGCGAAGATCGAGGGTTCGAATCCCTCCAGGGTTACCACCCTTCCGGGATCCTCCCCCTCCGCCTGCGATCGAGGGTTACCAAGTCGATCTGCCGGCCGAAGGCCGTCAGATCGCATGGAGCGCTTCGCTTCGCTCAGCGTCGAGTCCCTCCAGGGTTACCACCCAGGCCACTATCGACGGGTTGTTTCGAACGTCTCGCGATGCCCGGCATCAAGTCCGAATTGTGGGCTCAGCAGACCAAGCCGGGCATCGATCGGATGAGGTGGCTCCCCAAAAAGGAGCGGATGCCGGCGCGACAGATAGACTCGCCGAACCGGGAGGACTAACGCACATGTTCCCACGCGCACTGGCGACCGCCTCGCTAGCCCTACTCTCCGTCGTAACGCCTTTTCGCAACCGCAGCGGCGCCCACGACCAAGTCCCCCCTACAGGGGATCTCATCGCCAGCCCAGAGAAAGGTCAAAAAGCTGGTGTGGCCAAAGACACAAGCCTCAGCGGGACAACCGAGTGGCTACGAGATTTCTTCGAGACGGAGGCGAACGTCTCTAACACAAATTGGCGAGACAAATACCGCATAGTCGCCAAGGGCTGCGAGATAACCATCGTGCACGATACCGAGGATCTGAGCTGCACGAGGATCGAGAATAAGGACGTCTGCGACCCGTGGCCCCACTCCACGATGACGAGTTTCAGGCAGGTCTTCAATCTGAAGGACATCGACATGGATCGCATCGAGGTCCACGAGGAGGCCTCCTTCAGAGCCTTCGCCGTAAGCTTGACAACCCAGAACAACCGGCCTCTCGTCGCCCACGCGGTTAAGATTGCAGGGGAGTTTGTGAAGAGCGGGGAACGGCCGCAAGCGGCATACGCCGTGCTCCCAACCCAGGAAGGCGCTGAGCGCGTGGCCAAAGCATTTCGGAACGCCGTCGCCCGATGCGGCGGCAAGCGTTCGGCCTTCTAGCTAGGCCTTCGTCTCCCCATTCCCAACGCGGCGCGCCGGTCCCTCGGTGATCCCCGGGCTTTCATTTGCCCAAGTGTGGCTCGATGGAGACCTTGACTACGCTCTCCTGTGCGCGCAGCGTTGAAGGACGCATCGGCTTCACCTTCCGTTGCGAGGCCTCAAGGAGGATGTTCATCCGCATTCGGAAGCGGCCGGGCCCGTCAGATCCTCACCGCCAGTCGGGTTCTGCACCCGCGCCGCCTCAATCTCGGCGGGCTTCTTCGTTGCCGCCTTCCGGGCCATGGCGAGGCCGAGGGGAGCTCTTTCGGCGTAGAGTCCCTCCACGGTTACCACCCTTGCGCCGCGGCCAGGACTCGACGGGTGCCATCCGAACACCAATCGAGCCCTGGCCGTCTCAGCTTGCTCCTCCCAGGGCGTCGACCGCCCATGAGGCGATCTGCCTCGAGCCCTCGTCGGGCTCCACACGCGCGGCGGTGACATCCGGGCAGAACAGGCAGCTGAAGATCGGGGCAACCACCGGGTCGATGGCCACGACGGAGGGGTAGAACCCGAGCCGCCACCGGACCTCGTCGCCGCACTGTTCGCACGTCGTCATCGGGAGGCACGCTAAGGAGCCCGGGGGGCGCGTCCGGTGCTCGAATGTGACGCTTCGGCAAGCGTCACAAGTTTTCCGGCGTGCGGAAGAGGGCGCCCTACCGGGCGAAGGCCTCCAGGACCGGTTTCCCGGCGTTGTCGGTGGGCAGGGTCAGGCCCAGGAGGAAGGCCGCGGTGGCGGCGGTGTCCATGGTCGAGACGGCGCCGGCGATCGCGTAGTCCGGGCGGATGCGGGGTCCCGCGATGATCCAGGGAATGGTCATGTCCAGGGGGTCGGTGGTGCCGTGGCCCGTGCCGTGGCCGCCGTGGTCCGCGGTCACGATCAGTGTGGTGTTTTCGGGGAGGGCGGCGATGACGCGGCCGAGCGCCACGTCGGCTCTCGCCACGTTGTCCCGGTAGGCGGCCGACATCCAGGAACTGGCGTGCCCGGACAGGTCCACGTCGGGAAGATGGACGACGAGGAGGTCGACGCCGGAGAAGAGCTGGGCTGCCGCCTGTTCAGCGACATCCGCATCGGCGCGCGTCCCGCCCACGAAGATGTCCATCTCCCTCGTGTCACGGAGCGTGTTGAACTTCTCCTTGCCGGCGACGAGGGCGGTTCGACGTCCGGATCCGCGCGCCGCGCTGAAGATCATGGGCACCCGGATGGCGCCGTTTGCGGGCAGGTAGTCGTCCCACGTGACCCCGTGTCGCGTCGGGGGATAGCCGGAGAGCATCGAAATGTGCGAGGGCAGCGTGTTCGAAGGCGTGATGGTCTGGGCCTTCCAGGTGGACGCTCCCTTCTTCGCAAGCGCGCTCAGGTTCGGCGGATTCACCTGCTGGACGGCATCGGGGCGAAGCCCGTCGATCGAGACGATGACCACGCGGACGGGCGCCGCCACCGGGGGCGTCGGCGTCGGGGTGGGCGGGAGTGTGGACGAGCCACCGCCGCAGGCCGCGGCGAGATACCCCAGGAGAGCAGGAGCGAGGCGTCTGAGGGCTCGAGTCATCTGGTCACGTTTCGGCGGTGCGCCGGTGAATCGTGGGCGCTGCCGCGGCTAAGCTTACGCCACTCGAGACGGCCCCTGCCGCAGGAAGAAGGCCTCAATCCTCGAGAATGGCTGTTTCAGGAATGCTCCGCTTCTTCACCCCTGACGCCCCCGTGCGCCAGCAGATCTCGCTCGGCGACATCACCGTCGAGGTGATCCGAAAGAGAATGCGGAGCATTCGCCTGACCGTGCACGCGCCGGGCGACCGCGTCCGCATCTCCGCGCCCTACCGGGTGAGTCTTGAGGCGTTGAGGGACTTTGCCCTCAGCAAGCTCGCCTGGATCAGGAAGCAACAGGTTCGTCTGCGCCTGCAGCCGATGACGGCGGCGGCGCCGTACGCTGACGGCGAGAGCGTCCTCGTGTGGGGCCGCGAGCGTCGCCTGAAAGTGGAGGAGAGGGCGGAGGCGCCATCCGTGGAACTCACGCCCGATGCGGTTCTCCTTCGCGTCCGTCCCGGAGCCTCGCCGCGGAATCGCGAGGCGGTGATCGAAGCCTGGCATCGCCAAGTGCTGAAGGCGGCGGCGCCGCCCCTCTTTGCGAAATGGGAGCCGGTCATGGGGGTCAAGGTCGGGTGGCTCTTCACGCAGCGCATGCGATCGCGGTGGGGAACGTGCAATCCGCGCTCCGGAAGCATCCGCCTCAACACCGAGCTCGTGACGAAGGCCGTGGAATGCCTGGAGTACGTCATCGTCCATGAGATGACCCATCTGCTCGAGCCCAGTCACAATCGCCGCTTCAAGGCCCTCATGAGCCGCTTCATGCCCGACTGGCCCCGGCGCCGCAAGGCGCTCGGGCGGCTCGCCTCCCGGTGACGTAGCTCACCGGGCCCTCGAACTTGTGACGCCGGTGATGAGGCCCGCCGCCGCGATCGGCCTATCCTGCGTTCGTGAAGACCTCATATCAGGGCAAGGTGATACTGCGCGTCCTCATCTGTTCCCGGCGGGACCTGCGTTCCGAACTCGCCGACACGCTCATCGGCCGGCAGGGGATCGAGGTGTATCGCGTGGAGAAGTTCGCGGACGCGCGGCTCGTCGGCTCGAGTCTCGGTGTTCAGGTGATCCTGGTGGATCGCGATTTCCCAAGCGCCGCCTCCTTCATCCGGCAGCTGCGTCAGGAGCCGGCCACCCGTGATCGTTCTATCGCGGTGCTGGCGCGCGGTTCCAGGCCGGAGACGGACAGCGAGGTCCTCGCGGCCGGCGCGAACGCCATCCTCGGCATGCCTCCCGACGCCGGCTGGGACGAGCGCTTTTCGAAACTGCTCACCGTCCCCGTGCGGCAGCAGGCGCGCCTCCTCGTTCACATCGAGGTGATGAGCGATCCCGAATATCCGGCCGCGATCCTCAATCTGAGCCCGGGCGGGATGCTTCTCGCCACCCATCGCGCCCTTCAGGTGGGTGAGGAGATCGGCTTTCGCTTCACCCTTCCAGACAAGACGAACGTGGCGGGCCGCGGCCGGGTCGCCCGCGACGCGCGGCCGGCGGGCTTCGGCATCGAGTTCATCGACATCGAGGGTGACGGGCGGGACGCGGTGCTGGCTTTCCTTCGCTCGGCCCGGCTGGGCTGAACCGGCATCCGGCGCGGAAGGTCGTATATTCCGCCCGGACGCCGCACTTCGATCGAGGAAGACACCATGTTTCAGCGTTTCGCCAACAGCTGGTCTCTGGTCAAGGCGAGCGCCTCCGTGCTCGCCGCCGACAAGGAGCTGATGGTGTTTCCCATCATCTCGGCGGCTCTTTCGCTGGTGGTGCTCATCACCTTCGCGGTGCCGAGCGTGCTCGCCGGACTCTTCGACTCGGCGGTGCTCACGGACTCGGGCTTTCCCCTGGCCGGGTACGTCGTGGCCTTTCTTTTCTACGTCGTCCAGTACTTCGTCATCTTCTTCTGCAACACCGCGCTCGTGGGCGCCGCTCTCATCCGTCTGCGCGGCGGCGATCCCACGGTCGGAGACGGTTTCCGCATCGCCCGATCGCGCGTCGCCGCCATTCTCGGCTATGCGGTCATCGCGGCGACTGTCGGGGTGATCCTGCGCGCGGTGTCCGAAAGGAGCGGGGTCATCGGGAAGATCGTGGTGTCCTTCGTGGGGCTCGCCTGGAATCTCGCCACCTTCCTCGTGGTGCCGGTGCTGGCCGCCGAGGACGTGAGCCCGGTGGACGCGGTGAAGCGCAGCGCCGCCTACCTGCGCAAGACCTGGGGTGAGCAGATCGTGGGAAGCGCGGGCATGAGCGCGGTCTTTGGTCTCATCTCCTTCGTCACGGTGATCGCGGGCATCGCGCTCTTCGTGGCGGCGGCCGCGCTGCAGTCCACGCCATTGATGATCGCGGTAGGGGCAGGCTTCCTGCTCACCATGATGGCTCTGGTCCTGGTGAGCTCCACCCTGGGCGGCATTTACGCGGCGGCCGTTTACCGCTACGCGGCCGAGGGCGATGCGGGGACCTTCTTCAGCGCGGACCTGGTCCGCGGCGCTTTCCACCGCAAGTAGCGTCTGTCCGTCCCTCGGGGTGATCCACCTCACCCGAGCGCCGCCCGCGCGGGCCCTATGCTGGCTCCGTGGCCACGGTCAGCATTTCCTACGATCTCGCCAAGGACGACGAGGCCCAGGCCTTTCGCATCGCGGTGGCGGCCGAGGGCCTCTTCCGCGCCCTGATCGATTTCCACCGTCTGGTCGTCGAGCGGCGCGACCGGCGCGTGAGATCCCAGCCCTCGCACGTCGTGCGGGCGCTGCTCCGGGACCGTCTGACGCAGCGCACCGCGGCCTGGACTCTGAAAGCCAACGCCTTGAAGCCCAGGCGCTGGCGGAGGCCGCTGCGCCCCGCGACGCTCACCGTCGAAGTGGGGTTCCCCTACGTCGCGCTCCTCAACGCGGAGGGCATTTTCGCGGCGGTGCGGGCCATCGACGCTTCGTTCCGGGCGGACGACTCGCTTCTTCCCTGGAAGGAGATGGCCGCGACCAACCTGGCCAGGCTCGAGGAGCACGGCGTCTCCGCCGCCTTCCTGAACGAGATCTCAGCGCGCCGCGGCGAGTGAGCCGCCACGCCGGACCATCCGGCATAGAGTAGGGACACCTATGTCCCTGATCGAGCAGACGCGCCAGGCGGGAGTGGTCGGCGCCGGAGGCGGCGGGTTTCCCGCTCATGTGAAGTTCGCCGCGAAAGCGGAGATCGTGATCGGGAACGGCGCCGAATGCGAGCCGCTGCTCCACAAGGATGCGGCGGTGATCGAGCATCACGCCCGCGCCGTGGTGCGCGGGATCGAGCTCGTGATGGACCAGGTGGGGGCGCGCGAGGGCGTGCTGGGGATCAAGGAAAAGAAGAAGGCGGCGGTGGCGGCGGCGCGTGAGGCCTGCGCGGGAAGCCGGGTCCGCGTTCATCTCCTCGGCGATTACTACCCCGCGGGCGATGAGTACGACCTCGTTTTCGCGGTGACGGGGAAGCTCATTCCTCCCCAGGGCCTGCCCCTCCAGGTGGGCGCCGTGGTGAGCAACGTCGAGACCCTGGCCCAGGTCGCGGCGGCGGCCGAAGGCCGCCCCGTCCTCCGCAAGATGGTGACGATCGCCGGGGCCGTCTCCCATCCCTCGACCTTCGAGGTTCCCCTGGGGGCGAACTACCAGGATCTCATCGCGGCGGCGGGTGGAGCCACGTGCGCGGATCCCGTCCTGCAGATCGGCGGCATGATGATGGGCCGCACCAGCGAATCGCTTGACGTTCCCATCACCAAGACCGACGCGGGCGCCATCGTCCTGCCGCGGGAACACAAGACCATCGATCGCAAGCTCCGGCCGAAAGCGGCGCAGGCGCGCATCGGCCGCTCGGCCTGCGACCAGTGCCGCTATTGCACGGAGTTCTGCCCGCGCTTTCTGCTCGGCTACGCGGTGGAGCCGCACCAGGTGATGCGCGGCCTCGGCTTCACTTCCGCCGGCGCCTCGCAGTGGAATCCCTGGGCTTCCTTGTGCTGTTCGTGCGGCCTGTGCACTCTCTACGCCTGCCCCGAGGATCTGTATCCGAAGGAAGCCTGCGACGACGCGAAGGTCGAACTGCGCGCGACCGGCTTCAAATGGACGGGGCCCGCGCCCACCAAACCCCATCCGTTCCATGACGGCCGCCGCGTTCCCATCGAGCGGCTGGTGAGCAAACTGGGCATCGGCGCCTGGGACAAGCCGGCCCCGCTGCGCCCGTTTTCCCCGGAGTTGACGCGCCTCGTTCTGCCGTTGAAGCAATCGGCCGGAGTGGCGATCATCCCGTCGGTGCGCGACGGGCAGAAGGTGAGGGCGGGCGAGGTCCTGGGAGAGCCGCCGGAGGGCGCTCTGGGGGCGCGCCTGCACGCGCCCGTCGAGGCCCGGGTCGAATCGGTGACCGACGCTATCGTCCTGGTGAAAGCATGAACAACTGCATCGGCCTGATCGAGCTCACCTCCATCGCCTCCGGCTTCGAAGCGGGCGACGCCATGATCAAGGCGGCGTCCATCGACCTGCTGCTCGCAAGGAGCATCTGCTCGGGCAAGTACATGGTCCTCATCGGCGGCGACGTCGCGAACGTCGAAGCGTCCATCGAGGCCGGGGCGGCGATCGCCCAGGGCTGTCTCATCGATCGCTTCGTGATTCCAAACATCCACCCAGACGTCTTCCGCGCCATCAGCCGCACGGAGATCCCGCCTTTGGAGGGCGCCCTCGGCATCCTCGAGTCGTTCAACGTCGCCACCCTGATCGAAGCAGCGGACACCGCGGTGAAGGCGGCCGAGGTGAGGCTCTTGGAGGTCCGCCTGGCCATGGCGATGGGCGGGAAGGCGTTCTGCACGATGACCGGGGATGTGGCGGCGGTCCAGGCCTCGGTTGCCGCCGGCCGCGCGGTGATCGCGAAGCGGGGCCTGCTGGTGAACGCCGTCGTGATCCCGAGGCCGTCGCCGGAGTTGTACCGCGAACTCGTGTAGTCCGCGCGTGCCATGGGCGGCCAGCGAAACGCGTGGCCGGGCATTCGCGAGGGGTGTGGGGTCCAGCGGCGAGGACGTCTTGCCGCCGAGCAGGTCCCGCTTTCAGTTCTCAGGAGATCGAGCGGAGCTTCAGGGGCCGAAAGGGGTGCCCCTTGTCGCCTTGCCTCTCATGAGGTTGGTTCGGGGATCTCGAAGTGTTTTGTGCCGCCGAGGCCGCGATTCATTGGTTCTCGCGGTATGCCCGCCTGCTGTCCTTGGATCAGTTCAGGTTGGGGCGACTCTCCAGGCGACCGTCCACCGCGCGTGCCTGCGTGCGGTTTCATCCTTCCTCGTCCCGCCTCCTCTTCAGAGTTCCTTCGCTCGTCCTCCCGCCCCTCTTGGCTGGGGCTCTGCCTGATTCGGGTTTTCGAGCCCTCTTCGCGGCCTGACCGGAAGCGTCCACTTACCGCGAGGGCGTCCAACCCTCGCTACGTTCCGTCCCCGGGTTTTCGCAACCCCTCGACGGTTTTCTCCGCTTCCGGCTTCGCCGGTCCTCCGGCAGCCACGCCCAGGGTTCTCTCTGCTCGACCGGGAGACCGAATCTCTCAGCCGCTGGACACCTCGCCGTGCAGCATCTCGCGTGCCATCCCGGCCCCACGGAGAATCCTCTGCCTCGTGCGTCCGTCGCTCTCGCCGGGCCGCCCCGAGTATCTCCCGGAGCTTCAGCGACATCCGAGCGCAGCCTCCGCGATCCGCGGCGCGTCGCCGGTGGGGCGGCGTCGCGAAGGCCTTGCGCGATTGAACGGGGCGGGGCGCAGCCCCTGCGTCCCGCGCCCCGACCCCTCGACTAGAGTCATGCCATACGAGCGAGGAGAAATGACATGGCGGATATCCGGAGACTTCTGACGATCGCGGCGCTCATGACCGCGGGCTTTCTTCTGGGAAAGGCAAGCGCCTCTCAGGCCCCGGCCCCGGCGCGCAAGCCCATCATGATGACCCGGATCTACGCGGGGCCGGATGGCCAGAGCCATGCCGAGGAGGTGGAGATGAAACTGAACGACCGCGGCATCGCGGACTTCGCGGCCACGGCCGCCCAGTTCAGCAGCCGTCCCGCCGGGCCGCCCAACACCAACTGGCACACCGGGCCCAGGAGGCAGTTCGTGATCACGCTCTCCGGCCGCGCCGAGCTCGAAGTGAGCGACGGGCGAAAGGTGCTCGCGGGGCCGGGGCACATCAACCTCATCGAGGACACGACGGGCAGGGGGCACCTCACCCGGAACATCGAGGATCGCGTCGTCATCACCATCCCGATAGCGGACGAGCCGGGCCCCGGGCGGAACTGAAAGACGCGACGCTTACTCGAGTTCCTCCACTTCGAACCGGGCGAGTTCACGCCGGCCTTCGAGCCAGGCGACCACGCGGGCCCGCTGAGCCTGTGTGGGCCGCGTTCCGTCGAGGCAGGCCACGCGGAAGTCCCATCGGCGATTCCGCCGCTCTTCGTCACACTCGAGGCCGTTCCGCTCGATCGCCTCCTCCACGAAGCGGTCCAGAAACTCGTTGGCCCTCGGACTCGATATGTCGTCGAGCACGTAGGACACGCCGAACGCGTATCCCTTGAACTCGCCCTCGCCCTGCTTCTTCCGAAGGCGCCGGCGCATTTTTCAGCGGGTCGCCTTCTGATTCCAGATGGCGAGCGTATCCGGCGAGCCCTGGCTGCGGACCCCGTTGTCGGTGAGGATGGCCTCGGTGGCCGCGAGCATTTCCTTGTGGGAGAAGACCAGTGTCTCGGTGAAGATGCCCTCGAACTCGAAGGTCACGAACTCCGCGGTCTGATCCCGCAGCAGTTCGACCAGGTGGGAGAGGCTCTTCACGGGCGTGCCGTTCACCTTCTGCAGGACGAGCCCCATGGGGTTCGAGTAGCCCTGGGCCAGCCGGTGCGGGAAGAACGGGGCCGCCACCACCACCAGGCTCTCGCCCGGGAAGGCGGGGGCGTCGAGCATTCGCTTGATGAGAGAGCTCGTCATGATTCCCAGCATGTTGCCGAGACCCTGGTTGCGCATGAAGCCGCTCACGTACTCCGTGCTGGCGCTCGTGAACACGATGGGGCCGTAAACGAAGTAGGAGGGGTAGTTTCCGTCCAGGCTCGGGATGAGACCCGGCCGCGCGGCCCGCACCGGGAGGTCGATCTGCAGCGGCTTCGAGTCGCGGATCACGGTGAGAGGGACCTTGCCGTCCTTCGCCACGCTCTGCACGAGGTACTGGAAGCCCACGCGGGAATTGGCGCCGAGCTTGATCATCCCCTGATCGTCCACCGCGTTCGCGCCGATCTTCGTGATCACGTCCCACTTCCGCAGTCCTCCGTCGCCCGGCCTTTTCTCGGGTTCGTCGACCACGATCCCCTGGGCGTCCTTCGGCAGCTTGAGGAAGGTCCGCAGCGCCGCGTTTTCGAGGGTCTGAAGGCGGTCGGTCATGACCGGCTTGCCGTCATAGCGCCCGTCGGCGACGTCTTTCAGGTAGGGCTCGATCTCCGCGCAGGGGATGATGTAGCTGATGTTCTGCGCCCCGCCGAGGGAGGAGAAGGCGAGGCCGATCATCTTGTCGCCCACCACCGCGGGGCCGCCGCTGTTCCCGGGATTGATGGCGGCGTCCACCTGGATGCGCAGGCCGGCGGCGCCGGTGCCTGCGGGATCGTATCCATACGGGGAGAAATCGATGCGCGACACGATGCCCTTGGTGACGGAGAGGCTGTCTCCGCCCACCGGGTACCCGAAGGCCATAACCGCGTCCTTGATCTCCGGCAGCGTGCTCGCGCAGGGGAGGGGCGGGTGGTCCTTGAAGAACTCGTTGTCCTCGAGCTTCAGGATGGCGAGATCCATGTCGCGGGCCAGCGTTTCCACGCGCGCGGTGAGCTTGTTGCCCGACTGGTTCGCGCGCACCTGAACCTCGCTCGCGAACATCACCACGTGAGCGTTGGTGAGGATCCGGTTTCCCGGGATCACCACGCCGCTGCCGGTCGCCTCGGAAGGGGCCTGCTTGGTCCAGGGTTTGTAGGGGTCAGGGTAGCGCATGGAGGAGAAGACCTTGACCACGGAGTTCTCCAGACCTGCCGCCTCGTTCTGCGCCTCGGATACTCCCGCGCAGCCCGCGATCAGCATCACCACCACCAGCTTCGATCTCATGCACTCGCTCCTGTTGCGGCCCGCTCGGGCCGCGGCCATTCCGGCAAGACGTCGCGTCAGATCCATGGGTCCTGCCGATTCCCTCTGGAGTGTAGACGATCAGGTCTGCCGCCGATTCATCACGGGCAGCAGTATGGATGATGCGGAGACCGGGCCGAAGTGAACCTCGATGCGCGGGGCTTCGCAGCCCGCGATGGGAGCAAAGTTGTCGAGGTCGGCGCCGGCGATGGCGAGGCGAATTCGATGTCCCTCGAAAAAGGTGTGGGACAGCGGGTACAGGTCGAAGGTGAGCTCCGCGACCTCCCCGGCGACGAGGGGCATGGCATCCTTTCGCTCGCAGGTCCGGTGGAGGCCGGGGCGCCAGTAAGGCGGCTCGCTCGGGCTGAGAGGGCGGAAACGGGCGCGAAGCCCGCCATCCGTGACCACGGCCACCCGGCCATCCGGCTCCACGTCCTCCAGGTACGCGAGAAACGCGCCGTCGGGCGCATCGGACCGGATGAACAGGGTGACGATCGGATGACCGGTGACCTCCGTGGCCTCCTTGAGGGGACTCGAGTCATAGACGAGGAGCTTCCGGTCGGCGCGGCGTCGGTCCGGATACGTCACGGGGTACCTCCCGCCCTCGAGATGCTTGCCGAACCGCGAATGCGCCCCCGTGGTGGCGTGTGGATCGACGTGGTGGACATCGTGCCCCGCCCGGGCCGGCGCCGCGGGAGACAGGCTGAGGTCGGGGCCGAGGAACAGGCGTTGGGTGTGGAGTCCGGGAGGCGGCCATTCCGGGCTCTCGTTCCAGCGCTCGAGCCCCGTGGTGTAGTACCGCACCGCGGGGCCGGCCTCCCCGCGCGGAGTCTCGCGGAGGTGCAGGTCGAAGAAGCGAACGATCTCAGCCGCGTGATCGAACTCGCTCCGCTTCTCCCCGTCGATCGAGGGACTGCAGTGAAACCGGCCATGGTGGCCCCACGGACCCACGACGATCTGATTGTGCGCGCCGCGCACCGTGTTGTGGAGCGCGATCATCTCGGCGCAGAACGGACCGTCGAACCACCCGGCCTGGGCCAGGATCGCCACTCCCGATGCTTCGATGCTGGAGGCGAAGGCGAAGGGGCTCTGGGTATCGAGGGTGGTGGGCGAGGAGGCGCTCGAAAGCGGGTCGTCGCGGTGCTCGATCCTGACGAGATCGCGGTCCAGATACCGATTGCCCTCGTGCTCCCCAAACGCCGCCTCCAGAATCTCGCCCCCGGTCCTCATCCATGGGCATGACGCGCATTCCCAGAAGCCTCAGGAGGGCGCGCGCCGCCCGGCTCTCCGGCAGGTCGTGCAGCCGCCCCGCGTCCATGGCGCGAAGAAGGGCGCCCACGTCGCGGATGAATCGGACGGGAGTGAGCCCTCCCGCGTGCGTCGCGGTGTAGATGTCGAACGCCGTGAACCGCGGCACGATCGCCTTGAGGGCTGGATGCCCCGAGGCCGCCATCCACTCCGCGATCATGCCGCGAGCGGAGATGCCGGTCGCGCCCACGCGTCCGTTCGAAAAAGGCTGGGACACGATCCAGTCGAGGATGGAGCGGGCGTCCTCGATCGTCTCCTTCGTCCCGTCACCGCGCTTGCGGCCGAAGGATGCGCCGCCGCCCCGCAGATCCCACAGCAGCGTGGCGTAACCGAATCGAGCGAAGGCCTCCGCCCACTCGGCCTGGCCCGTCATGGAGAGCGCGGAGGCCAGGCGTTCGAAGAGGGGAGAGCGGAAGGCGGCCAGGCTGAAGTACGGGGTGGGGATGACGATCGTTCCCACTCGCTCGCCCTGAGGCAGACCGGCGGGGAGGTAGAGATAGGTTGCGAGCCGGACGCCGTCCGGCATGGTGACGTACTGGGCGGTGCGCCTGTATCCCAAGGCCCGCCCCGCAGGCTGAGGCCACGCCGCTCGATCGCTGTCAGCCGTCGCCCTCATGGCGCGATCTTAGGCGGGCGTGCGGCCGGCAGGTTCGGAACGACTGATAGTAGGGTCTACTGGCATCGAGGAACCCATGAAACTGCCCCGCCTTCTTCTCACTCTCATTCTCGCCGCCGCTTCCACGGCGACCGGAAGTCCGGTAAAGGAGCCGCTCCAGGCCATGAACACACACCCGCAGCTTGTTTCGCTCTTCAAGGAGTGGCGTGACTTCCAGAAGCCCCCGGTCGTGGGCGGCGTGCCCGACTACACCGCGGCGGCCATGGCGAAACAGCAGACGGCCCTGGCGCAGATCTGGAAGCCTCGCCTCGCCGCTTTCGACACGTCGGCATGGACGCTCGCCGAGCGCAACGACTATCGGATCGTGGAAGCCGAGATGAACGGTCTCGACTTCGACCATCGCGTGCTCCGTCCCTGGGCGAACGATCCTTCCTTCTACGTCATGGCCTTCGACTCCGAGAGCGACGTGCCCGCGCGCGAGGGCCCGGTTCATCTCGCCGCCACCGAGCTGTGGAAGTACACGCCGCCCCTCGCCGCGGCGGATGCGGCCGCCCTCCAGGCCCGGCTCGCCGTGATTCCGAGGGTCCTCGAGCAGGCGCGCGTGAATCTCGTCGGCGACATCCGTGACCTGTGGAGGCTGGGCATTCGCAATGCCGCCTCCCAGAAGCGGCTCTTCGAAGAGTTCGCGAAGAGCGCGCGTTCCGCTCATCCCGGCCTCGCGGAGGAGGCTGCAAGAGCCGCGGCGGCGTTCGACGCCTTCGGGGCCTGGCTCAGCGAACGCCTGCCCGCCAAGAAGGGAAAGGCCGGCATCGGCGCCCTCAACTACGACTGGTACATGAAGCACGTCCATTTAAGCCCGTACTCGTTCGCCGACGAGGTGCTCCTGATGGAGCGCGAGTTGTCCCGTGCGCGCGCGTACCTCGCCCTGGCCGAGCACGAGAACAAGAACCTGCCGCCCCTGTCCCCGATCGAGAGCGCGGAGGAGTTCCATCGCCTCTTCGGGCAGGGCGTCACCGATTTCATGAAGTTCCTCGAGAGCCGTGACGTGATGACGATCCGGCCCTGGATGGATCGGGCCCTGCGGGAAAGGGAGGGCTCCTTCCAGCCGGCGGCCGAACGCGACTTCTTCGCGCAGGTCGAGTTCCGCGATCCCCGGGTGATGCGCTGCCACGGCACCCACTGGTTCGATCGCGCGCGAGCTTCCCACGAGCCCCACTCGAGCCTCATCCGCCAGACCCCGTCGCTCTACAACCTCTGGGACTCGCGCGCCGAAGGTCTCGCCACCGCGGCCGAGGAGATCCTCATGGGGGCGGGCCTGTTCGCCGACCGTCCGCGTTCGCGCGAGCTCATCTATGTCCTCGTCGCGAACCGCGCGGCCCGGGGTCTCGCGGGCCTCAAGGTCCTGGGCGGCGAGTTGAGCCTCGATGAGGCCCGTCACTTCGCGTCCGCCAATACGCCTCGCGGCTGGCTGCTCGAGGATGGGGGGACGAACTGGATGGAGCAGCAGCTCTATCTCCAGCAGCCGGGCTACGGCACGAGCTACCTCACAGGGAAACTCCAGATCGAGAAGCTGATGGGCGATCTCGCCCACCAGCAAGGGTCGAAGTTCTCACTTCGCCGGTTCTTCGACGACTTCCACGCCGCGGGGATGATGCCGGTGGCCCTGATCGCGTCCGAGATGCGCGCGGCCGCCGGACGCTAGCTCTGGGGCGGCGTCTCGAAGTCGATCGCGGACAGGTCGATGGGCCCGGTGAGCGCCTCGCTCGGGTCTTCGTAGCGCGGGGGCGGCGGCGGAGGCGGCATCACCCTGGAGGAGACGTCCTCGCCCATCTGCGCGAGCAGCTTCAAGGACCAGGCGCGCTCGGCGTAGTAGACGGGCTGGAACAGCGTCTGATGGATGAGGGGCAGGACCCCGATGCAGCAGGTGAGCACGCAGGCGATCGCGACCACGATGCTCACCGCGATGGTCACCGCGAGCTTGAGCAGCGCGTAGCCAATGAAGAGGCCGGGCGTGCGGCTGAACATGCCGAGGAAGAGGCTCCCCGCCTCGCGGGCGGTGACGTTTCGCGCGATCTGAAGGGGCGCCACGAAGTCGCGCAGGACCATGTTGAGGACGGCCGCGACGAGGATGGCGATCGCGAAGATGAAAGCGATGGGAAGGACGCCCATGAGAATGGCGCCGACCCCCCACTCGCTCGCCCGCGCCCACAGGACGAAGAAGCCGCCGAGCCCGATGATGAGGACGAGCAGGATGAAGGCGGCACCCTGGACGATCAGGCTGAGGACGAAGAACGAGTCCGCGTGCGATCCATGCTCGCCCCAGGGCCGCACGAGATCGAAGCGGCCCGAGGCCACGTCGTCGATGTAGACGAAGATCGTGCGCGACCGCAGCCACATGAAGAGGAGAGACAGGACCATGGCGCCCATGAGCAGGGTCACGAAGATGATCATGTGGGCGGCGATCCAGGCGAGCGCGGCTTCCGCGAGCCGGGTGGGGTCCTCGTAGGACCCGGGCCCGCCCACGCGATTCTGGAGGCCGCCGCCTCCGCTCCCCGAGCCGCAGCTTTCGAGGAGGCTCACGAAACCGAGGGTGACCCACCCCGCGAAGCTGAAGGGGAACAGTTTCTCGCGCATGTGCGAGATGGCTTCGCCGAGCGCGTCGATGGCGGAAGGCGCCCGTCGAGTCGAGGCTGTCATCGTGCGAACTCTAGTACCGTCCCCGCCCCGATTGAAATCGGCCCCCCTCTGCACTCCGGCCTGGGGCAGGTCTATGCTTCGCAGGTTCAATTGATTGTCCATTCCCGATGGCTCCGGCCGTCCCATCTCACGAGGTGTCTCATGCGTTCCGCTCTCGCTCTTTCCTTCGCCGTCGTCCTCGCCGCGCAGGCTTCGGCCGCCCCGCAGACCTTCGGCAAGCCTCTCAAGGGCCTCGCCCCCACCACCCTCGCCGCCGTGCTCGAAAAGCCCGAGGCGGGCAAGAGCGTCGCCCTCGAGGGAACCATCAAGGCGGTGTGCCAGGACAAGGGCTGCTGGCTGACCTTCGAGCAGGGCGATAAGAGCGTCCACGTCACCTTCGAGGGCTACTCCTTCTTCGTGCCCAAGGACTCGGCGGGCCAGAAGGTGAAGCTCGAGGGCAAGGTCGTCATGAAGCAGCGCAGCAAGGACGAGATCGAGCACCTCGAAGGGGAAGGGGCCAAGGGCGCGTCCGCGCCCGTGTCGATCGAAGCCACGGGTGTTGTCATCGAGAAGCCCGCGAAGTAGCCGTTCATTCGCTCCTCCCCCGCTAAAACCCGCCCGCCTTCTGGAGGTCTTCATGGCCACTCGCCGGTCGTTTCTTTCTCACGTGGGGGCCGCCTCGGCGGCGGCGGTGGCGTTCCGCGATCGCGCCATCGACGTGGTCGAGGCCGCGGGCTCGGCCGCGGGCGGGGCGAGCCCGGCCGAGATCGCCTCGAACGAGGACTACTGGCGCGAGATCCAGGGGGCCTTCACCCTCGATCGCACCATGATCAACCTCAACAACGGCGGGGTGTGCCCGTCGCCCCGCGTGGTGATGGACGCGCTCAAGCGCTACCTCGACCAGTCGAACCAGGCTCCGGTCTGGAACATGTGGCAGCAGCTCGAACCCGGCATCGAAGGGGTGCGCCGTGATCTCGCCGCCGAATTCGGCTGCGATCCCGAGGAGATGGCGATCACGCGCAACGCGTCCGAGTCGCTGGAGATCTGCATCATGGGTCTCGATCTCAAAGCGGGGGACGAGGTCCTGACCACGAACCAGGACTATCCGCGCATGATCACGGCGTGGAAACAGCGGGAGCGCCGCGACGGCGTGGTGCTCAAGCAGTTCTCGTTTCCCGTGCCCGCGCCGTCGATGGACGACCTCTACGAGCGATTCGTCAAGGGCGTGACGCCGAAGACGAAGGTGATCCTCATCTGTCACATCACGAACCTCACCGGGCAGATCTTCCCCGTGAAGCGGGTGTGTGAGTTCGCGCGGTCGCGGGGCATCGACGTGATCGTGGACGGGGCGCACGCTTTCGGCCAGTGGCCGATCAAGCACAAGGACCTCGACTGCGACTTCTACGGAGTGAGCCTCCACAAGTGGATGCTCGCGCCCATCGGGACGGGGTTCCTCTATGTGCGGAGGAACCGGATCAAGTCACTCTGGCCGCTGATGGCGGCGGAAGCAAAGCAGGACGACGACATCCGCAAGTATGAGGAAATCGGCACGCACCCCGCCGCGAACCACAACGCGATCGCGGAGGCCGTCTTCTTCCATCGGGGGATCGGCGTCGAGCGGAAGGCCGCGCGCTTTCGCTACCTCCGCGACCGGTGGATGAAGCGGCTGGCCGCGAATCCGAAGTTCGTGATCAACACGAGCTTCGATCCGCAGATGAGCTGCGCCATCGCGAACGTGGGCATCCGCGACGTGGACACCGGGAAACTCCACATGCACCTCTGGACGAAGCAGCGGATTTTCACGGTGCCCATCATCCACGCGGAGTTCCACGGCCTGCGAGTCACTCCCAACGTCTACACGACGGTCGGGGAGATCGACGCCTTCGCCGAGGCCATGGAGCAGGTGGCCGAAAAAGGCCTCCCTGCCTGACCGCCTTCGCGCGCGTGCGGCGCCTCCTGGCGGTTACTGCCGCGTGATTTCCCCGAGGAACTGGACGACGCCGCAGCCGGCGGGCGCGTTGTTGGCCACGTTCAGAACCACGCGCAGGTTCATCAGGCGCGCGTCGCCCGAGAAGAAGCCGGTCCAGGTCGCGCTGATCACGCCGCAGCCGGTCGAATTGTAGGAATTCGTGGCCGTGAAGGCGTTGCCGCTGAGCGTGCCGACGGCCCCGCCGAAGGACGTCGCCGATGCGAAGCAGCCGGTCACGGTCAGATCCGAAAAGGAGATGGAACTGCCGTTCTGCGCCGAAGTGGTCCGCCCGGTGCAGGGCGCGGCGGCCACGCCGTTGCCCGTTCCCGCCATGGCCCCGCTGTAGGTTCCCGAGTAGGAAACCGGGGTGGGTGTCGGCACCGGCGTGCTCGACGTGGGAGATGACGGCGATGATCCACCGCAGCCGGCGAGGACGGCGCACAGGAAACCGCAGGCGAGAAAAGCGGAAGAGCGACTCATGATTAACCCCTCTGTGAATGTGTTCTGACTGTCGACCCACTCGACAGTGTACCCAGTGTACACCTCGTCCAGCGGGTTATCCTCCATCAATGCCGGACCGAAAGACCCGTGCCGAAGCGCTGGCGCTTCTCCACGAATTCACACTGACCGACGCCTTGCGCAAGCACGGCCTCGCCGTCGAAGCCGCCATGAAGGCCTACGCTCGCTACTGCGGCGTCACCGATGAAACCGAGGTAGAGAAGTGGGGGATTGTCGGCCTGCTCCATGACTTCGACTACGAGAAGCACCCGACCGAGGAGACGCATCTCGTGCTTGGCCAGCACATCCTCCGCGAGCGCGGCTACGAAGAGGAGATCGTCGAGGCGATCTCCTCGCACGCCGACTACATGAACATCCCGCGCGACACGCCTCTCAAGAAGGCGATCTACGCCTGCGACGAGCTGGTCGGTTTCATCGGGGCCTGCGTCAAGGTGAGGCCGTCGAAGAGCATCCACGACCTGCCCGTCGACTCGGTGGTGAAGAAGTTCAAGGACAAGGCATTCGCGCGCTCGGTGGACCGCGCCTACATTTACGGCGGCGCGGAGGCGATCGGGCGGCCTCTCGAAGAGCACGTGGGGTTCGTCATCGAGGCGCTCAAGCCGGTGGCGGATGAGATCGGGCTGCAGGGGAACCCGCCCGTCTCCTGATCGAACGGCCCCCGGCCGCTCTACATCTTCCGCAGCCGGCCCCGGTCGATCTTGCCGAGGTGCGTCCTCGGCATCGAATCCAGGATCACCACCTGTCGCGGCGCCTTGAAGGGTTCGAGCCGCTCGAGTGCCAGGGCCCGCAGGTCCTCGGCGAGGGAGGCGCGATTCTCCGGGGCGCATGAGCGCGCGACCACGTAGGCCCAGGGCTTCACGAGGCCCTGCGCGTCGGGCACGCCCACCACCGCCACCTCCGCCACGTTGGAATGCTCGTGCAGGCAGTTCTCGACTTCGGCGGGAGCGAGCCAGCGCCCGCCGACCTTGAGCATGTCGTCGTCGCGGCCGCAATAGTGGAAGTAGCCGTCCTCGTCCTGGCGGACCATGTCGCGTGAGGCGTACCACTCGCCGCGGAACACCTGGCGGGTTTTGTCCATCTCATGCCAGTAGGCGATCGCCCGGGAGTCGCCGCGCACCCAGAGGAACCCGGTTTCTCCCCGTGGAAGTTCGCGGCCATCGTCGTCGCAGACCCGCACGTCGAAGCCCGGCACGGCCAGGCCCAGGCTGCCGGGCCGCGTGTGGGTGACGGTGTTGGTCAGGAAGATGTGCCACATCTCCGCAGTGCCGAGGCCATCGAGCAGAGGGACGCCGAACAGTCCCTGCCAGCGCCGGTAGAGTTCTTCGCTCAACGCCTCGCCCGCCGACGTGACGGCCCGGAGGCAGCTCAGGTCCTGCTTCGGCGCCTCCTGGTGAGACGTCATCTGATGCACCATGGTGGGCACGTTGATGAGGATGGTCGGCCGGTGCCTCGCGATCTGCCCGAAGAGGGCATCGGGGGTGCACTTCGAGGAGAAGAGCACCGAGGTGGCGCCCACGGAGAAGGGGAAGATCAGGTTGGAACCCGTCGCGTAGCCGAAATAGAGCTTGGGCACGGACAGAGTGATGTCGTTCCCGCGATAGCCGAGCGCGCCTTTCGCGTAGAGCTCGGTGGTGTTGACGAAGGAGGCATGGGTCTGGATGACTCCCTTCGGGCGGCCGGTGGTGCCGCCCGAGAAGAGCCAGATCGCCGCGTCGTCGCGATGGGTCGGGAAATTGGAGAAGGCCCCGCTCGCGGTCTCGAGCCGCGCCTGCAGGCCGCGTTCGCCTCTCACGAGCACTTCGCGGAGAGTGGAGACCGAGGCGCCCGCCTCGCGGAAGAGGGCCGCGGACTCCGCTTCCGTCACCACCACCTTGGCCCGCGTGTACTCGAGGAAGTACTCGATCTCGTCCTTCCTGAGGCCGGGGTTCACCATGACCACGGCCCCGCCCACTTTCAGCGTTCCGAAGAAGGCCGCCACCCAGTCGAGGCCGTCGTTGAGCGCGATGAGGACGCGCTGCTCCGGCTCGACGCCGCATCCGCGCAGGACATGAGCGAACCGGTTCGCGCGCCTCTGCACGTCCGCGTAGGTGAAAGCACCTTCATCCGTGATCAGCGCGCGCCGTTCGCCGCGGCCCTCGCGCACCCGCTCGTCGAGGCAGTACTCGGCCAGATTCGCGTGCTTGGGAATATTCTCGGTCAAAGGCGCTCCTTCTCCGTTTCGGGCCCTGGTCCTTGCGAGAATACGGGAGGAACCGAGGTCAATGAAATATCTGGCGGAGATGACGTTCGCGGAGGTGCGGGACCTCGGCGCGGACTCGGTGGTGATCCTGCCCGTGGGCGCCATCGAGGCGCACGGCCCGCATCTCCCCCTGCTCGCCGACGTCATCATCGCCCGGGCCATGGCCGCGGCGGGCGCCCGGGCGCTGGAGGCGAGCGGCTTCTCGGACGTGGTGATCGCCCCGCCGCTCCAATGGACGTCCGCGGCCTTCGCCGCGGGGTTCGCGGGCACCCTGTCGATCTCGCCTTCCACCGTGACCGCGATCCTCGTCGATACGGCGCTCAGCCTGAGCCGGGCGGGCTTCGCTCACGTCCTCCTCGCCAACTCCCACCTCGACCCCGCGCACACCGCGTCCCTGCATGAGGCCGTGCGCCAGGCGCGGGAGCAGCACGGAGTCGCCGTGACCTTCCCCGACATCACGCGCAAGCCGTGGGCCTTGCGCCTCACCGACGAATTCAAGAGCGGCGCCTGTCACGCCGGGCAGTTCGAGACATCCATCGTGATGGCCGAGCGCCCCGAGCTGGTGCGCGAGTCCATCCGCGCCACTCTCGCTCCCAATCCGTCCTCGCTCTCGCAGGCGATCCGCGCGGGCAAGCAGACCTTCGAGGAAGCGGGGGGGGCGCAGGCGTATTTCGGCTTTCCCCAGGCCGCTTCGGCGGGGGAAGGCCGGGAGACCATCGAGATCCTGGGTTCCATCCTGGCCGAGGCGCTCGTGGCCTCGCGAACATCGGGCAAGGGAGAATGAGGCATGAAGTTCACCGGTAGGGTGGCGCTCGTGACCGGCGGCGGCCGCGGCATCGGAGCGGAGATCGCGCGGAGCCTCGCCCGCGAGGGTGCGGTGGTGGCGGTTAGCGCGCGCACGCCGTCCGAGGTCGAGGCGGTCGCCGACGAGATCGTGAAGTCGGGCGGCCAGGCCCGGCCTTTCATCGCGGACCTCTCCCAGGCGGACCAGGGTCCCGCCCTCGTGGCGAGGGTCGCCTCCACGCTCGGGCCCCTCGACTTCCTCATCAACAACGCGGGCATCGCCTCGTCGGCGCCCGTCGCGAAGATCTCTCTCGAGGAATGGAACCGGATCTTCGCCGTCAACGTCACCGCCACATTTCTGTGCACCCAGGCCGCGTTGCCCGCGATGGTGCAACGGGGCTCGGGTCGCATCGTGAACATCGCCTCCGTGGCGGCCCGCGTCGGCGCCCGCTACATCGCGGCCTACGCGGCCTCCAAGCACGCGGTGCTCGGGTTCACCCGCTGCGTGGCCGCGGAGGTGGCGGCGTCCGGCGTCACCGCGAACGCGGTCTGCCCGGGCTTCGTCGATACCGAGATGGTCGCGCAGAGCGTCTCCCGTATCGTCGCGAAGACCGGCATGCCTTCCGACCAGGCCCTCGAGACCATCAAGAACCAGTCGCCGCAGAAGCGCCTGCTCACCTCTACCGAGGTGGCGGCCATGGTCTCCCTCCTGTGTTCCGAGGAGGGCCGCGGCATCAACGGCCAGGCCCTCGTTCTCGACGGCGGCGGCCTGCTCGCATGAGCGTCGAGCCCGTCAATCCGCCCGGCCTCGGGCCCACGCCGGGTTACGCGAACGGCATGCTCGGTTCCGAGGGCGGCCGGGTTCTCTTCGTCGCGGGGCAGATCGGCCTGACGCCGGGCGAGGCGGGGGGGGCGGAGGCGCGGCTCCCCGCGCAGTTCGGCGAGGCCCTGCGGCGGATCGGAGTGGTGATCGAGGCGGCGGGCGGGAAGCTCTCCGACGTAGGCCGCATGACCGTGTACGTGACCGACATCGACCTCTATCGCCGGTGCCGCAAGGCGCTCGGTCCGGTCTGGCGCGCTCACCTTGGAACTCACTATCCCGCGATGGCCCTCGTCGAAGTGAAGTCGCTCGTGGACGAGGCCGCTCTCGTCGAGATCGAGGCCACCGCGATCATTGGAGGCAGATAGCTTGTCCCTTTCACCGAAGTCGTTCCTCTACGAGCAGGACGCGGCGACGGGCGTCGCGACGATCACCCTCAATCGGCCGGATCGGCTGAACGCGCTCACCTTCGAGGTCTATCGCGAACTGGCCGCGACCTTCCGGGCCCTCGACACCGAACCCGGCGTGCGCTCCATCATCATCACGGGCAAGGGCCGCGCGTTCTGCACCGGCGGCGACGTCGAAGACATCATCGGCGCGCTGCTCGGCAAGCCGATCGAGGAACTGCTCGCCTTCACCAGGATCACCTGCGAGCTCATCCTCTCGATCCGCGAATGCCGAAGGCCCGTGGTGGCGGCGCTCAACGGGACGGTGGCGGGCGCGGGCGCGGTCATCGCGGCCGCCTCCGACTTCCGCGTGGCCGCGATCACGGCGAAGATCGCCTTCCTCTTCACCAGGGTAGGCCTCACGGGCGCCGACATGGGCGCGGGATGGCTTCTTCCCCGCCTGGTCGGCGAAGCGCACGCGCGCCGGCTGCTCCTGCTCGGCGACTTCATCAGCGCGAGCGAGGCGCTCGCCATCGGCCTCTACACGAGCGTTTCCGAGCCGGATCAGGCGGCGGCGGAGGCGCGGGCGCTCGCGGAAAGGCTCGCGAAGGGGCCTTCCTTCGCCCTCGGCGTCACCAAGCAGGCGCTCAATCGCGAAGCCGCTCTCGACCTGCGCACCGCTCTCGACAACGAGGCCGAACTGCAGGCTATCTGCATGCAGAGTCCCAATTTCGCCGAGGCGCATCGCGCCTTCCGTGAGAAGCGCGAGCCGAAGTTCGAATGAGCGTCGACCTGAAGCCGATCCGGGCGTTCCTCGAGCCCGCACACAGCGCCCTCGCGGAGAAGGCCGAGGCCTTCGGCCGCGACGTCCTCGCCTCGCGCAAGCCGCCCGAGAACGATGTGGACGCACGGAGCGAGGCCCGGGCGCTCGTGAAGCTCATGGGCGAGGCGGGTCTCTTCGCCCCCATCCAGGCGCAGGACTATCGCGGCTGCTGCCTGCTGCGCGAAGCGCTTTCGTTCCACTCGCCGCTCGCGGACGCGGTGTTCGCCCTTCAGGCGCTTGGGGCGACGCCACTGTTCCTGTCCGGCACGCCTCTCCAGCTGGCGCTCGCTCGCGAGGCGGTGACGGGAGCCGAGATGGGAGCTTTCGCCATGACCGAGCCGGAGGCCGGTACCGACGCCCACGCCATGGCCTGCGTGGCGAGGCGCGACGGCGATGGCTACGTCCTGAATGGCGTGAAGACGCTCATCTCGAACGGGGGGCTCGCGGATTTCTACGTGGTCTTCGCCGCCGTCGAGAGGGGAAACCCGAAGTCGATCAGCGCGTTTCTCGTCGACTCCCACACCGCCGGGCTCGAGTTCCTCCGGCCCCTGGTGATGGCGGCGCCTCATCCCCTGGGCGAGATCGCCTTCCGCGACTGCCGCGTGCCGGAGTCGGCCCGAATCGGCAGGGAGGGCGAAGGCCTCAAGCTCGCGCTCTCGACCCTCGACCGCCTTCGCGCGACGGTGGGCGCCGCCGCCTGCGGCATGGCGGCCCGGGCTCTCGGGGAAGCCGTCGGTCACGCACTGACCCGGCGGCAGTTCGGCAAGCCCCTCGCCGATCTCCAGCTCGTCCAGGAGAAGATCGCGCGCATGGCCATAAGGCTCCGCGCCTCGCGCCTGCTTGTCTACGAAGCGGCCTGGGAGAAGGACAAGGGCGCCGAGCGCGTCACCCTCGAGTCGGGAATGGCGAAGGCCTTCGCGACCGAGAACGCGCAGACGGTGGTCGATGACGCCATCCAGATCCTCGGCGGCCGGGGCGTCTTGAAGGAGTCGATGGTGGACCTGCTCTACCGGTCCGTCCGCGCCCTCCGCATCTACGAGGGCACGACGGAGATCCAGCACCTGCTCGTGGCCGCACAGATTCTGAAACCGGTGAAAGCATGAGAGTCATAGGCGTCGGCGCGGGGCCCGCGGCGCTGTACCTCGCGATCCTTCTCAAGAAGAAGGATCCGTCGCATTCCGTCACCCTCTTCGAGCGGCACCACCCGGGCGAGTCCTTCGGTTTCGGCGTCGTGTTCTCGGACGCCACCATGGACAATCTGGCGAACGCCGATCCCGTCACCATCGACCGGTTGAAGGAGAGTTTCCATCACTGGGACGACATCGACGTCCACTACCGCGGCGAGCTTCTGCGCTCGACCGGGCACGGCTTCAGCGGCATCGCCCGCGCTGCCCTGCTTCGGATCCTCCGCACCGAGGCCCTGAGCCTCGGGGTCGAGATTCGAAACGGGGTGGAGGTGCGGTCGCGCGCCGAGCTGCCACCGGCCGACCTCATCGTGGCTGCGGACGGTGTCGCGAGCCTCCTGCGAACGGAGTCCGCGGCCGGCTTCGGCACGCGGATCGACGAGCGGAAGAACCGTTTCGTCTGGCTCGGCACCACCAGACGGTTCCCCGCGTTCACGTTCTATTTCAAGAGCAACGAGCACGGCCTGTTCCGCGTCCACGCCTACCAGTACGAAACGCACCCGGTCGGCGAGAACCCCTGCTCGACGTTCATCGTCGAGGCCACGGACGAGACCTTCCGCCGGGCCGGCCTTTCGGAGACCGACGAGGCGGCCACCGTCGCCTATTGCGAGGCTCTCTTCCGCGAAGAGCTCGAAGGCGCGCGCCTCATTCCCAACCGGTCCATCTGGCGCCGTTTCCCCACCGTCGTCAACGAGCGTTGGCACGACGGCTCGATGGTCCTGATCGGGGACGCCGCGCATACCGCGCACTTCTCCGTGGGCTCCGGCACCAAGCTCGCGATGGAGGATTCGATCGCGCTCGCCGCTTCGCTGTCGCGGGGCGGCTCCATCCCCGAGGCTCTGACCCGCTACGAGCAGGAGCGCCGCGGACCCGTGGAGAGCCTTCAGCGCGCGGCCCAGGCGAGCCTCGAATGGTTCGAGGACACCGAGCGCTACATGAACACCGCGCCCATCCAGTTCGGCTTCAACCTCGTGACCCGGAGTCTGCGCATCACCCACGAGGACCTGCGCAAGCGCGACCCGGGCTACGTCGCCCAGATCGACGCCTGGTACGCGGTGGAGTCGGAAACCCAGGCGGGGGTCATCGCACCCTTGCTGAACCTGACCGAGCGCGACTCGAGGGGCGGCACCCGCCGGATCGCGCCGCCCTTCCTGACTCCGTTCAAGATGCGGGATCTCGTGCTCGAGAACCGGATCGTGGTCTCCTCGATGTGCCAGTACTCCGCGGTGGACGGCATGCCCGACGACTGGCATCTCGTGCACCTCGGCAGCCGGGCCATAGGCGGCGCTGGTCTGGTCATGGCGGAGATGACGGACGTGACGCCCGAGGGGCGCATCACCCCGGGCTGCACCGGCCTCTACGACGACAAGCAGGTCAAGCCGTGGAAGCGGATCGTGGAGTTCGTGCACAAGAACAGCACGGCGAAGATCGGGATCCAGCTCGGCCACGCGGGGCGCAAGGGAGCCTCGACCCGTGAGTGGGAGGGCGATGAAGCCCTGCCGCCCGATCAGTCATGGGACCTCCTGGCCCCCTCGCCCATCGCCTGGTCCAAGGCCAAGCGTGTTCCCCGCGAGATGACGGCGGAGGACATGGCGGAGGTCAAGGGCCACTTCGCGGCGGCGGCGCGCCGCGCGCGCAAGGCGGGCTTCGATCTCCTCGAGCTTCACTGCGCCCACGGATACCTCCTCGCGAGCTTCCTCTCGCCCCTCACCAACCACCGCTCCGATGCCTATGGGGGCTCCCTCGAGAACCGGCTCCGCTACCCCCTCGAGGTCTTCGACGCGGTGCGGGGCGCATGGCCCGCGGAAAAGCCGCTCACCGTCCGCATCTCCGCCACCGACTGGGTGGACGGCGGCATCGTGGCCGAGGAGGCCGTCGCGATCGCGAAGGCCTTCAAGGAACACGGCTGCGACCTCATCGACGCATCCGCCGGCCAGACCGTGCCCGAGCAGCGCCCGCGCTACGGGCGTCTCTTCCAGACGCCCTTCGCGGACCGCATCCGTCACGAAGCGGGCATCGCCACCATGGCCGTGGGCGCCATCTCGTCGTTCGCCGACGCCAACACCATCCTGGCCGCCGGCCGCGCCGACCTCGTGGCCCTCGCCCGCGCGCATCTCTACGATCCCTACTGGACGCGCCACGCCGCCCAGGACTTCGGTGTTCGCCTGCCCTGGCCCGACCCGTATTCGTCGATCAACGCCTACACGCCCCGCTTTCGCTGAGGCCCTCCGTCACCCATCTCCTTCGGCGACGACGATCGGCTGAACCCTAGACGTCGCTCCACACCGCGAGTTCGTTGCCCGAAGGGTCGGTGAAGTGGAACCGGCGGCCTCCGGGAAACTCGTGGGTCTCCACCACGATCTTGCCTCCCGAGAAGACCACCGCATCCCGCACTTCTTCGAGCGCCGTGGCGTAGATCACCACGAGCGCGCCGCCGCGCGAACCTGTCTTGCCGCCGTGGAGGCCGCCGGTGAGGCGGCCGTCCTCGAAGCTCGAGTAGTCCGGGCCGTAGTCAGTGAACTTCCAGCCGAACACCGTCTGGTAGAAGGTCTTGGCGACGCCGACGTCGTCCACGGGGAACTCGATATAGTCGATGCGCTTGTCATGATCGGTCTGGGCCATGACGGCAAAGCTAGTCCCGACCGCGCCGCGTTGGCAAGCCGTGCCCGCCGCGTCAGCCCGCGGCCGGGCCCGCTCGCTCGGCCGCTTTCCTCGCGCTCGCGATGGCGGACTCGAACGCCCACTCCCAGCGGGCTCTCTCGTCTCCCTCGAGCGATGTGAGGAACGCGGATCGCCGGATCTCCTCGTACCAGGCGAGCTCGATCCGGTAGGCCTCGGCCTCTTCGATGGCCCCATCGTGGTGGGCGAGTTCGTGCCGCATGGCTCCGCCAAGGCCAAGCCAGGCGAAGGCGCTCTGATAGTCCGTTGGCACGTCCACCGGGTCGGCCGGGTAAAGGTGGCGGCGCGGATTCATGAGAGCCACGCGCCGGATGTAGATCCGGCGCACGAGGCCGAGAGCCTCCACGTAGGCGGCCCAGCGGTCGGGCCCGAGCCCCGGCGCCACCCACAGTTCATGCCTGCGCCGCAGGTCCTCGAGCCGATCCGCGAAGGGCCCCTGCCCGAATGTGAAAAGCTGCTGCCGCAGTCTCTCGAAGGCCGCCAGGTCCTCGGGCCGGCTTTGGTCGATGGGGGTTCCGAGGGACCCGACCGCCGCGTCGCACTTCGCTTCGGCGATACGGAGGATGCCGTAGTACGTGGCGGTCGCGAGGATCGCCGCCCCGATCAGCTGTTCGCGGACTCGCATCCCCCGAGGCCGCCCGCGCGCTCAGCCGCCGATGATGCCGAGGGGCGGCCGGCTCTTCCACGCGCCCCGCGTGAAGTCAGGCACATCGACCGCCTTCGACCGGGACGCCGTGGATGTGGCGGTCAGCTCGACCATGCAGCTCCAGGCGGCCGCGTCGTACACGTCGAAGTCGGTGGGGAGGCCCTGTTGCAGGCACTCGACGAGGCGCAGGTCTTCGAGGAAGTCCATGCCACCGTGACCGTTCTTGGCGTTGATCACCCGGTCCGCCTTCCAGAGCGGATGGTCCCACTCGGCCGCGAACTCCTCGAGCGCCTTGTAGCGGTGCGCGGGCTTCTGGCCGTCGAAGTAGAAGCGGGGCGGGAAACCGGAGTAGATCCCCTTGCTGCCCTGGAACACGTTGTAGCGCGCATAGGGCCGCGGGAGATTCGTGTCGTGCACGAGGTAGATGGTCTTGCCGAGCTTCGTCTTGATCATCGCGGTGTGGACATCGCCGAGCACGTAGCGCTCCTTCCGCCGCGGGTCGTCCTCGGGCAAATGCTCGCGCTGAAAGTCCTGGAGTCCGCGCGAGGGGCTCGCCATGGCCACGAGATAGTCGAACTGGTCGCCGCGGTTGATGCCCATGGCCTGCGCCGCCGGTCCGAGGCCGTGGGTGGGATAGAGATTCGCGTTCAGGCGCGTGGCATGCGCCCGTCTCCACAGGCCTTCGTCCCGCGTCTCGAACTTGATCTCTCTCAGGTCGTGCTGGTATCCGACCTCCGCGTGCATGGCCTCGCCGAACAGGCCTTTGCGCAGCATGTGGAGGACCATCAGTTCCGGCCGGTCATAGCAGCAGTTCTCCATGAGCACGCAGTGCTTCCTGAGCTTCTCCGCGGTCTCCACGAGCTTCCAGCAGTCTTCGACGGTCTGGGCGGCGGGGACCTCGGTCGCTGCGTGCTTGCCGTTCTTCATGGCCGCGAGCATCACGGGAACATGGAACTCCCAGGGCGTCGCCGTGTAGACGAGGTCCAGATCCTCCTCGGCGCACAGCCGCTCGAAGTCTCGCGGACCACGGGTGAAGGCCCTGGGCTCGCGCTTGCCGGCGTCCTTCGCGAGCTTCTGCGCGCGCTCGGTCTTCTCGGGGACGATGTCGCACACCGCGCGCAGTTCCACGCCCTCGATGTCCAGAAGGTTCTTGATGTGCTCGGTGCCCTGGAGCCCGCAGCCCACGAAGCCGACGCGGACCAAGGGAATGGGCGCGGCGCGGAAGAAGTCCCCGGCTCCATCGGGCGCGGGCGTAAGAGGCGAGGCCTCGCTGTTCCTTCCCAGCGTGGTCGCGGCGGAAGCGAGCGCGCCCGCTTCGATGAACCGCCGCCGGGAGATGCTGTGGTCGCTCATGGTCGTTCGGAACTCCTCGAGGCTGAGTCTAGAACGGCGCATACTGGCGCGCGGCGGCGACACTCGCGAACGTGTCGTCCTCGGCCACCCACGCGGTGAGCCGGCCGCCCCAGACGCAGCCGCTGTCGAGGCCCCGGAAGCCGGGCCGCTTGACGAGACCGGGCCTTGCCCAGTGGCCGAACACGATGGTCTCCTTGAAGCGGCCCTGTACGTGCTCGTGCCAGGGCCGGTACCCGGGGCTTATGGGCGGGTCCGTTTCCGGCTTCGGCATCCGGCCCATCTCGTCGCACCAGCGCAGGCGGGTGGCGATGTCGATACTGGGATGCCGGACATCCGGGTTCAGCCCCGAGAGTTCCCTGACGGGATCCGTCCATGCGGGGCTCAGGCCGGCATGGACGAGGATGATGCCGGGCCACGTCTTGATGAAAGGGCGCTCGCGAAGCCAGGCGAGAAGCTCCTCGCAGTCGGGGGCTTCG
This sequence comes from Vicinamibacteria bacterium, assembly GCA_019694155.1. Classification (GTDB taxonomy): domain Bacteria; phylum Acidobacteriota; class Vicinamibacteria; order Fen-336; family JAGNNV01; genus JAGNNV01. The sequence goes on from JAIBCN010000252.1 coordinate 52,192, forward strand.
AGCACCTGGGTCAGAGTGTCCCCGGGCTTCATCTGCCGTTCACCGCGCCGGGCGGCCAGCAGATGCAGATCGTGGTTGCCGAGCACGCCCCCCGCGCCCAGCGACTTGAGCAGCCGCAGCGTGCCCAGGGAATCGGGTCCGCGATTCACGAAATCGCCTACCGGCTCCAGGGCGTCCTTGGCGGGATCGAATCGGAGCACGGCGAGGAGGCGCTCCAGTTCCTCCCGGCACCCCTGGATGTCGCCGATGAAAATACGCCGGGTCACGAGGTGCGAGGCTACACCGTCGCGCGGGACACTAGCGCCGCGTCGACCGGAGGCTGCGTCCCTTGGCCGCGTACATGACCTGGTCCGCGCGGGCCATGACGTCGGCGAGCGTCTCGCCGGGGAGGCGCAGCGCGACGCCGACGTTGCAGGCCGCCGGTGAGTCGCTCCTGGTGGCGGCGATCACCCGGTCGGCGACCGTTCGTCCTTCGGCGTCGGTCCCGGTCCGGATGAAGAGCGCGAACTCGTCGCCTCCCAGCCGGACCAGGATGTCTTCGCCCCGATGGAGTCGCAGGAGGAACAGGGAGAACGCCTGCAGAACGCGGTCGCCTTCCTCGTGGCCATACGTGTCGTTGATTTCCTTGAAGCCGGTGAGATCGAAGAGGAGGCAGGCGAGGTGGGCCGACTCCTGTTCCAGTTCGGACCGGCGCTTGTCGAGGTAGCGGCGATTGAAGCAGCCCGTGAGGGGGTCGCGGAAACTCAACTCCTCGAGCCGGGCCTCCAGCTCCTTGCGGGCCGTGATGTCCCGGACCAGCGTCCGCATGCGGTGGGGACGGCCGGCGGCGTCGAGGACGAAGGTGCTGTGAGTCTCCGCGGGAAAGGGCGTGCCGTCCCTCCTCCGCATGGTGAACTCGCGAAGGTCCTGATTCGTGGTCCGCACGTATCGAGCACCCCCGCCCTCCCGGAAACCCTGTTCGATTCGCTGGTGCGTTTCCGCGCGCGCCCGCTCGTATTCACCCTCCGCGAAGATGTCCCGTGCCGTCATGGTGACGGCCTCTTCCGCGGAGCAGCGGAAGACCTGGCAGGCCAGGCGATTCATGAAGAGCACGCGCTCGGTGGCGATGTCGCCTTCGAGGAGAGCGTCGGGAAACTCGAGGCGCAGACTCTCCAGATCCTGCCGCAGAGCGGCGAGTTCGGCCCGGAGCGCTTCGATCTCGTTCGTCATGGGCGTCGGTCTGACAGTCCACAAAGTATAGGGGCCGCTCCCGATCGCCCCCGGGTGAGGGGGCGGGCACGCCCCGGGGGCCGCCGGGCGGATAATGAAGGGGAGATGGCCATCGCACTTTCCGTCAACCTCAACAAGGTGGCGCTGCTGCGGAATTCCCGCGGCGGCTCCAACCCCTCGCCCCGGGTCGCGGCCCACGCGTGCATCGATGCCGGGGCTTCCGGAATCACGCTGCACTGGCGCCAGGACAACCGCCACGCGCGCGCGGCCGACGTGCGCGACCTGCGCTCGCTGTGCCGGGAGCGCGGCGTCGAGTTCAATCTCGAAGGCGACCTGCGCGAGGAACTCATCGCGCTCGCCTGCGAGATCCGGGTGGACCAGTGCACCCTGGTGCCGGTGACGCCCGGCGAGATCACCAGCGACCATGGCTTCTCTCTGCCGCGGGAGGCGGGCGCCATCATGCCCACGATCGCGCGGCTCAACGACCGTGGAATTCGTACCTCGATTTTCGTGGACGCGAACGCGCCCATGATCGCGGAGGCCGCGAAGACGGGCGCCCGCAGGATCGAGATCTACACCGGCCCCTACGCGGAGGCCCAGAAAACGTCGGGAGCCGAAGCGGAGTTCATCCGCGTGCGCGACACCGCTCGCGCCGCCGCCGCTTCAGGCCTCGGCGTCAATGCCGGCCACGACCTCGATCTGCGCAACCTCCCGCGCCTCGCCCGCGAAGTCCCGGAGATCAACGAGGCGTCGATCGGCCACGCGATCATCGCGGACGCCCTGTACCTCGGCCTCTCCGAGACCATCCGGCGCTACGTTGCCGCCTGCCGCGGCGAGTACGTCGACGCTCCCGCCACGCACTGACGCGCAAACCCGCGACCAGCCGCCGCGACCCTACCGGTAGCCGGGGATGCCCTGGCCCAGGACGATGTCGCGCCGTGCCTGCCAGATACCGCGAGCGTCCCGCACCGGCCGGGAGACGCTGTCCGCGCCTCCGCGGCCGGGAGTGAGCGCACGCCGCTGCTCGGCGGTCAGGAATGGGTCGTCGGCGAAGAGGAGATCGTCGATGTAATAGGTGTTTCGCCCGGGTTCGATGACGTGAAGATGCACGTGCGCCGGTGTGTTCCGGTTCGGGTACGCGGCGGGACGGATGGTTTCGAAGCCGTACTCGCCCCGCGCGTCGGTGCGGGCCCATGCCCGAAGGCGGCCGTGCCGCGCGGCCATCCCGCTAAGCCCGTCCCCGCGCGGGTAGATCCCCTTCGCGTCGGTGTGGTACGCGTAGATCACGATGCCTGGCGCCGGCGATCCGTCGCCCCGCGTCACCCGGCCGCGGATCGCCATGGGCTCGCCCGGCTCGCCGGCCGGGGCGATCCGCGCGGTCTGGGGGATCGCTTCTGGAATTCCCTGGAATACCGCCTCGCAGCCCTCGCAAGGCAGACCCACCACGGGCTCGCGACCGGTGACTCTCGGCGCCTCCGCCGCGAGCGCGAGCAGCAGGAGCGCCGGGAGAGCCTTCACTTCGACGTTCGCGCGCGGTTACCCGCGCTTGGACATCACCGCATAATCGCGCTTCCCCGAACCGAGGTACACCTGACGGGGACGAGCGATCTTCTGTTCCTTGTGGTCCTCGATCATCTCCTCCCACTGCGCGAGCCAGCCCGCGGTGCGGGGGATGGCGAAGAGCACGGGGAACATGTCCACGGGGAAGCCCATGGCCTGGTAGATGATGCCGGAGTAGAAGTCGACGTTCGGGTAGAGCTTGCGCTTGATGAAGTACTCGTCCTCGAGGGCGATGCGCTCCAGCTCGATCGCGATCTCGAGCAGCGGGTTGTGTCCCGTGACCTCGAAGACCTGGTCGGCCATCTTCTTGATGATCTTGGCGCGCGGGTCGAAGTTCTTGTAGACACGGTGGCCGAAGCCCATGAGGCGGACGTCGCCGCCAGAGGTCTTCACATCGTTCACGAACTTCGCCACGTTGGCCTTGCTGCCGATCTCGTTCAGCATCCTCAGCACCGCTTCGTTGGCGCCGCCGTGGAGCGGGCCGTAGAGGGCGCCGATGGCCGCGGCCATGGACGAGTAGGGATCGCTCTCCGCCGAGCCCACCGTGCGCATCGCGGTGGAGGAGCAGTTCTGCTCGTGATCGGCATGGAGGATGAAGAGGACCTCGAGCGCCTTCTCGAGCACCGGGTTCACCTTGAAGGAGCCCTCGGTGCGCTTGAACATCATGTTGAGGAAGTTGCCGCAGTAGCTGAGCTCGTTGTCGGGCAGCACGTAGTGGAGCCCGGTGCGGTGACGGAAGGCGTAGGCGGCGATGGTGGGGATCTTCGCGATGAGGCGGTGGATCTGCTTGCGGCGCGTGTCCTTGTCGCGCACCTTCTTCGACTCGGGGTAGAAGGTGGAGAGCGCCGCCACCACCGACATCACCATGCCCATCGGGTGCGCGTCGTAACGGAACGCGTCGATCAGCTCCTTGATGTTCTCGTGCACCATGGTGTGGTGCGTGATGTCGTCGGTGAAGGCCTCGTACTGCGGACGGGTGGGCAGCTCGCCGTTGAGGAGGAGGTAGGCGGTCTCGAGGTGGTTCGACTGCTCGGCCAGCTGCTCGATCGGGTAGCCGCGGTAGTTGAGGATGCCGATGTCCCCGTCGATGAAGGTGATGCGGGAGGTGCAGGACGCGGTGTTGGTGTAGGCGGGATCGTAGGACATGAGACCGAAATCGTCCGCGGCGGTCTTGATCTGTCTTATGTCGATGGCGTTGATCGTCCCGTTCTTGATCGGGATCTCGTAGACCTTGCCCGTGCGGTTATCGGTGATCGACAGTGTGTCCTTGGTCATGTCTTTGTCTCGCGGCTCCCTTGTCCGCCTTGTCCAGGAGCGAGGCTAGCAAAGGTCGGTTCGGACTGAAAATCAGACCGCGGCGCGGGTGGGAAGGGTGAAGCAGACCGTGGTTCCGAGGCCCCGCCCGGGGGACTCCACCCAGAGTTTGCCGCCGTGCACCTCCACGATTCTCTTCACGATGGCAAGCCCGACTCCCGTGCCCCGGCTCCGATCGTCGAGCTTCTGGAAGAGCCCCAGCATCCTCTGCAGATTCTCCGCGTCCACGCCCTCCCCGTTGTCCTGGACGAAGAAGACCGGGCGCCCGTCCGAGGCTCCCGGCCGCGACCCCACGAGAATCCGCGGGTTCTTCTGATCACCGACGAACTTCGCCGCATTGTCCAGGAGATTCTGGAGCACCTGCACGAGGCGCGAACGGTCGCCGAAGACGTCCGGAAGATCTTCCTGTATCTCGACCTCGGCCCCGGCCGCGTCGAGCCGTCCGCGCACGAGGTCCATCGCCTCGCGGGCGAGGTCGGCGAAGGCGACGCGCTCCGGCGGGTTCACGATGCGCCCGATCCGCGACAGCTTGAGGAGTTCCTCGAGAAGCGTCTGCATTCGGGCGGTGGCGCTCAGGATTCGCTCCACGTCGCCGCCCAGCCGGTCGTAGCGGCCTTCGCTCACGTCCGCCTCGATGGAGCCGAGGAATCCGCGCACGGTGATGAGGGGGCTCTTGAGATCGTGAGAGACCGTGTAGGTGAAGCGCTCCAGTTCGGCGTTCTTCTGTTCGAGTTCGTGGATGAGCCTGTCCCGCTCGGCCTCCGCGAGCCTTCGATCGGTGACATCCACCACCGTTCCGTTGACGCGCCTCCCGGAAGCGCCGCGTCTCGCGCAGCGGCCCTGGACCTGAATCCAGTGGGTGGATCCGTCGGCCCACACCACGCGGTGAAGAAACTCGAACTCCTCCTTCTCGCCCGAGAGGACTTCGGTCAGCTCCTTCCCGACGGTCGCGAGATCCTCGGGGTGAACCATGCGCAGGTATCCGGCCTGGGTGCCGTCGAACGACTTTCCATGGAGGCCGAAGATGGCCTGCGCCCGTTCCGACGAGTGGACTTCGCGCGCCGCGGTATCCCACTCCCATGTGCCCATGTGCGAGGCATCGAGGGCGAGGAGGAGCCGCTCCTCGCTCGTGCGCAACGCCTCCTGCCGTTCCCTTTCCAGTTCATCGCGATGAATCATGAGCATGAACGCGAGGCCGCTGCCGATGGCGACGAGAAGCAGAGGTGTAGTGACGGTCCCAAGATCGGGGACATGCTTCGGGATCGTCGCCGGAGTGAGCAGGAGGAAGGCGAAGCACAAGGCGTCGAAAAGCAGGGCGTTCCGGCGGTCGAGCAGAAGCGTGGAGGCGAGGACGCCGATGATGAGATACGAGAACGTGGTTCCCGGGCTCGATCCCCCGAGAACGCTGGCGAGCGTCACCAGGGGGAACATGAGGAGGGTCAGAATCGCCGCCTTGGTGTAGTGCCCCGCGCGGTTGAAAAGGGCGGCGAAGAGCAGGAACAGATAGCCGTACCAGGGGAGCTCGTACTCGGGCCGGGTCAGAACGGCGACGAGGTCGCCGATGCCGAAGACCACCGTCATCAGCACCAGGAAGGTCCCAAGCAGCCTCGTCTGCCGTCGCGTTTCGGCGTCCGGCCTGCCGAGCCCGTTGCCCGCCGAGGTCATGCCCCGACGCCCTTTCGACAAGCGGGTGCGAAAGCCGAAGGGAGGTGTTCCACCTGGCTTGGGATTCTAGATCCCGCTGGAAACCGAAAGGGCTCTCTTCCCGGATCCGAAGCGGCGGCGTTCGGATCCGGACGCTCTCCAGCGTCCGCGACCCGTCAGCGCGAAGGTTCTCGGAGCCCTCTGGTCGCGGTTTCGGCCGGAATGAGCGTGGCACGGCCATTGCTCCGGCCAGACGCCCATGCCGACCTTCCTCGACGTGCGCCTCGCCGTGCGATCCCTCATCAAGCACCGCGCCTTCAGCGGGATGGCTGTCCTGATCCTGGCCCTCGGGATCGGGGCCAACACCGCGATCTTCAGCGTGGTGAACACGGTGCTGATCCGCTCTTTGCCCTATGGTGACCCGCAGTCGCTTGCCACCGTGTTCGGCGACGGTGTGGCGCGGGGTCAGGGAGGGCGCCTGCCGGTCACCGCGGGCGACTTCGCCTGGTGGCGCGAGCGGACTCGCGCTTTCTCGGATCTGGCCGCGCTCCGCAACGAGAGCCGACGCATCACGAGCGTCGAGACGCCGGTCGTGCCCCTGGTTCATGCGGTCACCGCCAACTACTTCGACGTGCTGGGTTCGCGCCCGGCCCTCGGCCGCGGTTTCCTCCCCGGCGAGGACGAGGCGGGCCACACCGCCGTCGTGGTTCTGGGTTACGGGATCTGGCAGAGCGTCTTCGCGGGAGATCCCGCGGTGGTAGGGCGGTCCATCGACCTCGATGGCGAGCCTCATACGGTGGTGGGCGTGATGAGCCCCGAGTTCTTCAGCGCGCACATCTTCTCGAACGTCCAGCCCGGCCTGTTCGTGCCCAAGGCCTTCTCGCTCCTGCGCGACGAGCACGTCACTCGCGACATCCTCGTCTACGGCCGTCTCGCCCCGGGCCGGACGATGGCCATGGCCCAGGCGGAGATGGCGTCGATCAGCGCCGACCTCGCGCGGGAGCACCCCGAGACCAACGATCGCTGGGGAGCCGCGGTGGTGCCGATCCGCGACCTGGCGGTAGGGCAGTTCGGGCCCACCGGCCTCATCCTCCTCGGCGCGGTGTCGCTGGTGCTCCTCATCGCCTGCGCCAACGTCGCGAACCTCACGCTCAGCCGGGCGAGCGAACGGTCGCGCGAGGTGTCCCTCCGGGTGGCCCTCGGCGCCAACCGCGGCCGCATCGTTTCCCAATTGCTGACGGAAAGCCTGCTGCTTTCCCTGACCGGTGGGGCGCTCGGCGCTCTTCTCGCCTTCGTCGCCGCCGATCCTCTGGCTCGCATGATCCCCGCCCAGGCGGGCGTTCCCTTCCTCGACCGCGTGGCCGTGGATGGTTCGGTGCTCGCCTTCACTCTGCTGCTCTCCGTGGCCTCCGGTCTCCTCTTCGGCCTATTCCCCGCGCGGGAGGCCACGCGAGTCGATCTCGCGGACGTCCTGCGCGAGGGCGGCCGCAGCCAGGTTTCCTCCCGGGGCCGCCGCTTCCGGAATGGCCTCGTGATGGTCGAGGTCGCTCTCGCGGTGGTGGTGGCCGCGGCGGCGGGGCTCATGCTTCGAAGCTTCGATGGACTGCAGGGAGTGGCCCCCGGGTTCGATGTCGATCGGGTGCTCACCCTCCGGACATCGCTAAGAGGCGAGGAATTCGCGACACCCTCATCGCGCCTCGCCCACTTCGAGGAGCTCAAGCGCCGCCTCGAGGCCATTCCGGGTATTGCCAGGGCCTCGGCTACGAGCTTCGAGCCGCCTTCTCCCGGCAGCTCGTTCGGGGGCGTGAGACTCGCGCTTCCGGGCGTGCCCGATGATGCCGCGTCCGCGCCGAGTGCGGTGTCGAGCATCGTCATGCCGGACTTCTTCGAGACTCTCGGTATCCCGGTCGTCCAGGGCCGCGGCATCACGGCCGACGATTCCGCGACCTCGCGAAGGGTGGCGGTCATCAATCAGGCGATGGCCGACAAGTACTTTCCCGGCATCAATCCGCTGGGGCGTTCGTTCGCGCTCCATGGCCCGAGGGCCGCGCAGATGGAGATCGTGGGCGTGGCCGGGAATGTCATGAGCACCTGGCCGAATCCCGCGCCACGGCCCGTCTTCTACACGCCCTATGCCCAGAACCCGCTCCCGGTCATGACCGTGCTCATGCGGGTCCCCGCGGGGAATCCGATGGCGGTGGCCCGTGAGGCCGAGTCCGTCGCCTGGTCGTTGTCGCGCTCCACGAACGTCTACTTCGTGCAGACCCTCGCGAAGAAGATCGAGGACCTCCACTGGGGTCCGAGACTCGGCGCGTCTCTCCTTGGCGCCTTCGCCTTTCTCGCGCTGCTTCTCGGCGCGGTGGGCATCTACGCGGTGATCTCTTACACGGTGCAGCAGCGCCGGACCGAGATCGGCCTGCGCATGGCTCTGGGCGCCCGGGCTTCCGGTGTCCTGGGCATGGTTCTGCGCGGCGGCCTGGGTCTTACCGCGAAGGGTGTCTTCGGCGGCCTGGCCGCCTCGTTGTTCGCCACCCGCGCTCTGAGCGGATTCCTGTACGGAGTCTCCCCGAGCGACCCCCTCACCCTGGCCTCGGTTTCGGCGCTGCTCCTCGCGGTGGCGGTGCTTGCCTGCCTCGTGCCCGCGATGCGCGCGAGCCGCCTCAACCCGGGCGCCGTTCTGAAGGAGTAGTCCGGGTCGTCGCACGGCCGATCCGGGATTAGAGTCCTCGCTTTGGAGGACTGATGCGGCAATCGACTTTCGGACTGTTCTGTTTCGGCGCGGTGATGGCGTCTGTCGCATCAGGCGGTGCGGTCGCTGCCCAGAAGCGCCCCGCCGTTCCCGCCGCCGGCCAGGGCGCGCTCTATGCCGCCATCGACACGGCCGCGGAGCGTGTGCTTCCGAAGGTCGTCAACTGGCGGCGGGACTTTCACGAGCACCCGGAGCTCGGCAACAGCGAGGTCCGCACCGCGAAGATCGTGGCGGAAGAGCTGCGCTCGCTGGGCTTCGAAGTGAAGACGGGCGTCGCCAAGACCGGCGTCGTCGGCCTGTTGCGCGGCGGCAGGCCCGGCCCGGTGGTGGCGCTGAGGTCCGACATGGATGCCCTGCCCGTGAGCGAGGAAGTCGACCTGCCGTTCAAATCGAAGGCCACCGCCCTGTGGGCCGGCCAGCAGACCGGCGTGATGCACGCCTGCGGCCACGACAACCACATGGCGATCCTCCTCGGGGCCGCCCACGTGCTCGCATCGCTCAAGCCGCAGCTTTCCGGCAGCGTGAAGTTCATCTTCCAGCCCGCCGAGGAGGGGCCGCCTCCGGGCGAGGAAGGCGGCGCCGAGCTGATGGTGAAGGAAGGCGTGCTCGAAGATCCCAAGGTCGACGCGATCTTCGGCCTGCACGTGTTTCCCTACGAGACGGGCACGCTCGCCTGGCGTCCGCGCGGCATCATGGCCGCGGGAGACCGGATCGAAATCACCGTGACCGGGCGCCAGACCCACGGAGCGCAGCCCTGGGCCGGCGTCGACCCCATCGTGACGGGGTCGCAGATCGTCATGGCGCTCCAGACCCTGGTCTCCAGGCAGGCCGACCTCACCCTGGCTCCGGCCATCCTCACCATCGGCGCCTTCAACGGAGGCAACCGCCACAACATCATCCCCAACGAAGTGAAGATGCTCGGCACCTTGCGCACGTACGACAAGCCGATGCGCGAAATGCTGATCGAGCGCATCCGCCGCACCGTGGCCCTCATCGCCCAAAGCGCCGGCGCCACCGCCGAGGTCGCCTTCAGCCAGCGTTTGCCCGTGACCTACAACGACCCCGCGCTCACGACGCGGATGGATGCCACCCTGCGACGCGTCGCCGGGTCCAAGGCCATGCCCGACATGAACCCCGTCACCCCTTCCGAGGACTTCTCCTATTACCAGGAGAAGGTGCCGGGCGTTTTCTTCTTCCTCGGAGTCACCCCCAAGGGCACCGCGCCCGCCGACATCTACGCGAACCACTCCCCGCGCTTCTTCGCCGACGAGGCCGCGCTCGTCACCGGAGTGCGGGCCATGTCGAACATGGCGGTCGACTACCTGACGCGCTAGCCACCCCGGCTGTCTCGAAAACGGAAGCTCCCGACCCAGCGCGGGAACCGTCACTTCAACCCCTTTCCAGGGGCCAGTTATTCGATGATGATGCGCCTGACCTTGCGCTCGTTGGTCCAGGCCGCCAACCGTTCGATCTCAGCATCCGTGCCCACCGCGATGCAGCCAAGCGTCCAATCGGTATTGGTGCTGGATGGGTGGTTGAAGCCCCTTGGCGGACCATGCACTCCCACCGCGCTTCCGGTGAGCCCCGCGCGCCTCTGCTTCACCGTGGGATAGCCGACATGCAGGAAGAGATGGTAGTCCTTCGAGGCCCGGGCCCGGGCCAGCGTGTACTCCCCCAGGGGGACCTTGGCATCTCCTTCTCTCTTCTTGTCCACGCCCCCGGTCCCAAGGGCCACCCGCATGGTCTCTTTCGTCCTGTTCGCCTCGCAGAGCGACAGAACACGATCCGCGGTCCTGACGAGGACGGCTGTGCCCTTCCCGTCGCACGGTTCCAAAGCGGCGGCGGCGGAAAGCGCGATTCCGAGCAGGAGCAGCATTCAGCCCTCGACGTTGTTACTCTGTCGATGATCGCCGCCGACGAGAGGCCCGGCCCGGGTCGTCCGGTCCACCGCTGTCGTCCTGCGAGATTCTGGTCGCTTTGTGCTCGTTTCGCGAGTATCGCTTCTCCGGCTGCTCGATGGCCTGGACCTCGAGGATTGCCTCCTGAACCCCTTTGGCCAGGCCTTCCGCGAAGCTCCCGCTCCAACTGCGCCGGAACACGGAGCCGGTGGGTCGACCGCAGGTCTGGGCCAGATTGAGGACGAGCAGGAGCAGGGCGATGGCACCTGACCACAGACCCACGTTCAGCATCGCGAGCGGACCATCTGACACACACGCAGGTTTCCATCCACGGGCAAATTACATCTCCTTTCGATGGACCGCGTCAAACGGAGCGCGCCTCCATGTACCAACGCATTGTTCTGCGGCCCGCCGCTTGGGCATTGCGCGGAAGCCCAACGCCTCACGCCCTTGCTCCACCGAATGACCGCACTACTTGGATGACGCCTACAATGTTGTCGTTCAGTTCCTCCAGGTCTTCGGCTGGAACCCACCACTCTGTGTTGTGAGAGTCCCCGACCTGGTGGATCTGGTAGCGACTCATGAACTCGCTGCGAACCTCAAGACGGGTCACGAAGCCGCTGCCACTCTCCGGCACGTTCCACTTCGACGCGATCTCGGACGCGTATGCCTCGTTCGTCACGGGATAGAAGATGGGTTGCTCTGGCAAACGAGATGGCCATCTACGAAAGCCGGTTGCCTCTACAAGAGCGAGCTCCTTTGGGCCAACCGGACGATAGAGCGTGGTCGTGGTCATCGCAGCTGACGCACCGCTAGGCCCGCAGAACACTTAGTATGCGGCGAGGCGGAAATATACGATGTCGCATATCTGGATAAGGGCAGCGAGCGGGTTGGCCTGTTCCCGGTGCCGCCTCGAGGCAGGGTTCCATCCACGGGCGAAGTACATCTCCTTTCGCCGGGCTGCGTCAAACCGGGCGCTCATCCTGGGCTTTCGTTGCGCCGCCCTGGACCACGGCTTCGCCGGGTGAAGGAAGTGGGCCCGCCGCGAGATCCGGCCTTCTCAGGCGGCTGCTCGAAGCGGCACCGGAGCTGGAGACGAGACGCGGGGTGCTTGATCGCGTCAGGGCGCGAGGCGGCTCGTGGTCTCGATCAGTTGGCGGACCACGGTGAGGACCGACTTCTGTTGCCAGCTCTGGAGGAGCGAGCCGTCTTCGGCGAAGGCCTGATCGGCCTTGGGGAGGGGAAACTGGTCGGGGATCACATGGGCCAGGAGCTTGCTGAGGGAGTGGCGCAGGTGGGTCAGGCACACGACGCCGCCGAACGCTCCGGGCGAGGCGGACATCAGGCCGATGATCTTGCCGCGATAGGGCTCCAGGCCGCTGCGGCCGTCGACGTCGCGGCTCAGCCAGTCGATGGTGTTCTTGAGGAGCGATGGGATGGTGCCGTTGTTCTCCGGCGAGACGATGAGGAACGCGGGATGGGATACGAAGAGGTCCCGCAGTTTCCTCGCGAAGGGCGGCATGCCCTCACGCGCCTCGAGGTCGCCCTCGTAGATCGGCATGGGGAAGTCGCGGAGGTCGATGAAGGTGGCCTCCCCTCCGTTTTCGTCGACGACCCTGGCGGCCGCTCGCGCGAGTTTCTTGTTCAGCGAGGCCTCGCGCGCGCTGCCTGCGAATACGAGGATCTTCGGTTTCGTGGTCATGTGGGGTCTCCCGTCAGAGGTGCGTGAGCAGGGCGGCGACATCGTCCGCGTCTTGATACATGCCGAAGCCGAAGCGCAGACGGTCGCCGCGATGGTCGACGACGACGTTCCTCGAGGCCAGCCGTTCCGCGATGGTCCCCGCGTCCGTTCGGTGGAAGGTGAGGAAGTGGCCGAGGCCGGCGATGCCGTCGGCGGGGGCGATCAGGTCGGCGGCCGAGATGCAGGCGTCCGTCCGCTGGCCCAGGCGGTCGAGGAAGAGCCGCTGGAGCGACTTGACGTGATCGTCGACCGCCGCGATGGTGAGGCCCTGGGATTCGAACAGGCGCGCCACCGCGTTGAAGCGATACAGGCCCACGGGATCGAAGGTTGCGCCCATGAAGCGGAAGCCGTCGCCCGAGAAGGGCACGGCCCGGAAGTCGCCGCTCTCGAGCGCGCCGAAGCCCGCGAACCAGCCCGTGTTGAGCGGATGGCGCGCGAAGTCGGGGGGCACGCTCAGGAAGCACACGCCCTCGCCGCTCTGCGCATACTTGTAGCCGCCGGCCAGGAAGAAAGCGCGGTCCGCCACCCGCTTCAGGCTGAATGGCACCGCGAAGAACGCGTGGTAGCCGTCGATCGCCACCATTGCCGAAGGCGCCGCCGCGTTGACGAGGGCCTCGAGGTCGCGCACGACGAAGCCTGAGTTGAAGAACACCTGGCTGAAGAACACGAGGTCGGCATCTGCCGCGCCCGCCGCCTCCTTGAAGCGGGCGGCGAAGGACGCGAAGGGCTCCGCGGGCACGCGAACGACATTCACGAGGCCTTCCTCCTCGAGGCGGGCGATCTGTCGCGAGAAGCTCAGGAACTCGGCGTCGGTGGTCACCACCTTGAGCCTCCGTCCCGGAGGGAAGCAGGAGAGCAACCGGCCGACGAACTCGTGGGTGTTTGGAGCGAACGCGATCCGCTCCGGGTCCGGGAGGTCGAGGACCCGGGCGATGTGACCCCGCGCTTCCGCGGCCACTTCGCCGAAAACGCGGTCCCACTTCGAATCGGCCAGCCGGGCCGCGTCGTCCCACGCCTCGATCTGCGCCTCGCGGGTGACGTCGGGCCAGGGGTGATGGGAATGGGCGGCGAAGTGCAGGCGGCCGGGCGATGCCTGGAGAAATCGCGAGTAGTGGCGCTTCACGAGCGGCGCCCCCGGCTGGATGCGATGATCTCGGCGACCTTCATGCGTTGGCTCATTCTCCCCTTATTCCCCGTCGGCCTCGCAATCGCCGCCTGCGGGCCTCAACCTGAGCGTCTGGCGCCGGACTCTCCGATGGCCTCGGAGTTGAAGCTGCTGGAACGACAGACCGCGTCGCTGCGCACCGCGATCGTGGACGCGAAGCGCGGCTCGCTGTTCGCGGCCGGGGACCTCGCGGTCAGCGTCTCCGAGGAGGCGCTGCAACGAGCGGTGTCGCAGGCTCTCCCCATCGAACAGCCGGTGAGTCCCGAGTTCCGGGCGCGCATCGACCGGGCCGTGGTGTCCTTCCGGTCGATGCAGGGATCGGTGAGGCTCGAAGGCCGGGTGTGGGCGCTCAGCGACCCTGAAACCTGGGCGGATCTCGTTCTCCTCGGGGGGATCCGCGATGTCGAAGTGGACGCCTCCAGCGGACGACTGAGCGCCGAGATCGCTCTCGACGGCTGGGATGTGCAGCGCGCCGCCGCGGCCGGCGCGGAGATGGACTGGATCAAGGACCTCGTCCGCCTTCTCGGCGAGCGCGGCCTCGTCGCCTTGCGCGATCTGGTGCCCGCCATCCGTATTCCCGTCGGCATCGAGAAGGGAATCGATCTGCCCGGGATCTCCGGACCCCCGGTGACCATCCCGGCCGGCCGCCTGCCCATCGAGGCCCGGGTCTCCCGCGTGCTCCCGCTCTCCGGCCGCTTGTGGGCCATGATCCATGTGACCTCGTCGGGCTGGACGCGCGCGGGCGCGCCCGAGGCTCCAGGCGCGTCCAGGGCAGGCGGCCGGGAAACGGGCCCGGCGCCCGGAGCGCGCGACCGTGAGGCGCGTGTTGCGCAGCCGGGTGAAGTCGTGGGTGATCCCATGCCCGTCGAAGCGGCGGGAAAGCGCATCGAGGCGCTCAAGGCCGAGCGGGCGAAGCTTCAGGGTGAACTGAGGTCTTTGCTGCCCGACGAGGCGCGCCTCATGGACGCGCCCCCGGGGGACGTTCTCATCGGCATTCCTTCGAGCCTCGTCGAGTCCATCGTTTCGGAGGCGCTCCTCGGGCCGCTGCGGAATGTCCGCCTGTCGCTCAGGAACGTGGTGAAGGTCGAGCGCTCCGATGAGATCCAGACGAAGACCTTCCTCGGCCAGATGACGCTCGGGCGCTACGACCTCACCGTCGATGTGCGGGAGGTGAACGCGGTCATGAAGCCGAAGGCGCCCCGGCTCACGTTCGGTTCGAATCGCATCGCCATCGATCTGCCGGTGAGTGTCGAGGCGGGGGACGTGAAGGCGAAGCTCACCTTCAAGTGGGATGGCCGGAATCTCGCGGGTATCGTCTGCGGCGACCTGACGAGCGAGCACGACCTCCGCGCGTCCGTTCCTCCGGTCCTCGTGCGGCTGCGCGGGCGGTTCGACGTCGAGGCCCGGGGCGAACAGATCCTCGTGAAGCCGCGCCTCGCGCCCATCGAGGCGGCTTTCAAGGTCGAGCCGCAGCAGCGGACCTGGGATTTCGTCGACGGCCTGATCGAGAGCAAGAACGCGGTGTGCGAGGCCGCTCTGCGCAAGGCCTCGGTCGGCGAGAAGGTGAAGGGCCTCGTGTCGCGAGGGTTCAAGGTCACCGTGCCCACCGGCTGGCTGCGCTCCATGGCGCTGCCTGCATCGTTCCGCGACACCGTGGACGTGAAAGGCGCGAGCGCCGGATTCGCCGTCACCCCCACCGGAGTCTCGATCACGACCACGCGGCTCTGGTACGGAGCGGACGTGAGCGTCCGGAAGGCGAGGCGGAAGGCGCCCTAACCGCCCCAGCAGGCCGGGCCGAGCGTGAAGAAGAACGTGGCGCCGGAGCCGGGGCCGGCCGACTCCGCCCAGATGCGGCCGCCGTGGGCCTCCACGATTCGCTTGGCCAGCGAGAGCCCGACGCCGGTGCCCTCGGCCTTCGGGTCGAGCTTCTCGAAGATGTTGAAGATGCGCTCGGCGTAGGCGGGGTCGATGCCCTGGCCGTTGTCGCGCACGAAGAACGCCCGGTCGGGCTCCGGGCGGAAGCCGATCTCGACCCTGGCCGGCCGGCCGGGCACCATAAACTTGCAGGCGTTCTCCACGAGGTTCTGCAGCACCTCCAGCAGACGCCGCCGGTCGACCGTCACCGACGGCAGGCCCTCTTCGATCTGCACCTCGACGTTCTTCCCGCTGAGCTGCCCCTGCAGCAGCTCGACGACTTCGCGGGCCAGCTCCGTGAAGTCCACCTTCTCGACCGGGTTCACGATGCGTCCGACCCTCGACAGCTCCAGCAGATCGATGAGGAGGCTCTGCATCTTGTCCGTGGCCGCGGTGATGCGCGAGAGATCCCGCTTCACCTGCTCGGGCGCGCCCGGGCCGAGGTCGGAGGCGATCATCCCCGCGAACCCCTGGATGGTGACGAGCGGGCTCTTGAGATCGTGCGAGACCGTGTAGGTGAAGCGCTCGAGCTCGGCGTTCTTGCGGCCCAGATCCGCCAGCAGCTCGCTCCGCTCGGCTTCGGCCCGCCGCAGGCGCGCGGTCTCCTCGTGGAGAGCGGCCTGGTGCGTGCGCACGTTCTGCGACATGGAACGGAGGGCCCGGGCGAGCTCGCCGAGTTCGTCCGGAGACTCCGTAGGGAGCGGATACTCGAGATTCCCCTGAGCGAAGGCGCGGGCCGCGCGCCCCATCTCCGCGAGGGGCTGGCCGAGCGAGCGGGAGAGGCGGATGCTCGTGATGACTCCGAGAAGCAGTGAGAAGGCGAAGGCGATCAGGAAGAGGGCGAGGAGTGACTTTCGGTGGCTTGCCCAGAGGTTCGAAGTCTGCTCGTCGATCCGCCGCAGGCCGGCCTGCGACGGATCCTCCGCGAAGGTCACGGCCGCGAATCCGGCCAGGATGCCGCCCGACTGGATGGCGAAGCGGACCTGACGCTTGCCGTTGCCGTCGGTCATCAGGACGGCGCCCGAGTCGACCGACGGCCACACGCCCTCAATCGTGTTTCCGAAGTTCAGTTTCGCGTCGGTTCCATCGGTGATCACGCGGTGCGAGGCGTCCACCACCACGAAGTCCCGCACGGGCAGCCAGCGCCTGACCCTCTCGATCTCCTCGTCGATGCGTTCGATGTCGAACCGGAAGACGGGGTTGAACATCCGGCCCGCCAGGTATTGGGCCGTTCCTCTCAGGCGCTCGTCCTCGTTGGCGCTCTGGACGGTGGAGATGGCGTCGCGGATCTGCCTCTGGAGGACGTTCGCCTGGCGAAAAGCGATGAGGCCGGCCGCGGCCAGGGCGAGGGTGATGCTCACCAGGGTGAAGGCCGAGAGGTAGACCGCGTAGCGACGGCCGAGGCCGATCTGCATGGGTTCAGGCCGCGGTCATCGGGGACCGGTGACGCCTTTGAGGGCGAGCCGCCAGGCGCCGATTTCCGCGAGATCCTTGGCGGTCAGGCGCTCGAACCTGGTGATGCCCGCAGCACTTTCGAGCGAAGCCTGGCCCGCCGGATCGCGATGAAGGGAAAGGAGGACATCCTCGCAGGCGCGCTTGAGCTCCGGGTCGAGACCGACCCGGAAGGACAGGGCGCCCCGCAGGAGCGGCCGCGTTTCGTGTATCGAAACAAGGTCGTCGCGCACTTTCTTGGGCAGGCGCGCCCAGTCGCTGTCGTTGAAAGCGCCCGCGTCGCCCTTGCCGTTCAGCACCCAGATGGCCTGGTTGAGTTCCGCGCCCGCCAGAATGTAGAAGGCGACTTTCCGCCCCTCCGCGGACTGACCTTCGGGCACCAGGCCGATGCCGTGCCGGGCCAGTTCGGCCCGGGGCACCGCGAAGGCCGAAGTGGAGCGCTCCGCCTGGAGAACCAGGGTGTGGCCTTTCAGGTCTTCGAGCGTCTTGAGCGGACTGTCCCGGCGGGTGAAGAAGACGCTGTGGTACTCCCGCTGGTTCCGCCGCACTATCGCGAACTCCGGCGCAAGCTTCTGACCGCTCCGCTCCTGAAGTTCCAGGGTGGGAAACACGCTCTCGATCACCATGTCGACCTCGCCCTGTTTGAGCCGTCGGGCGAGTTCGGAAAGATCCCGGGTGATCACCAGAGGGCCCAGGCTCATCCCCTTGGGGGCGAGTCGCTGGCGCATTTCCGCGAGCAGGCCGGAGTAGACCCGCAGCATGCGGTCGGGCTCGTTCGCCTCTTCCGCGATAACCCCGAAGCGGACCTCCTTGGGGTTTGGCGGCGTGACGGCGGGGAGGGCGGGAGCGGAGCCCGCGGCGAAAAGGAGCCACACCGCCCCCGCGATGCGCGCGTACCGAGCTCCGGGGCTGCTCATGCCGGGAGGGCCGGAGCCGCGCGCTGCGCGCCCGGCCGCGCGTTCCAGACCGTCCAGTAGCGGCTGAGGGTGCGCATGAGCCGGCTGAAGTGGTCGAAGGAAACGGGCTTCGCGAGATAGCTGTTGGCATGGAGCCGGTAGGCACGCGAGATGTCCGATGGCGCGCTCGAGGTGGTGAGCACGACCACCGGCACCAGGCGCAGGCGCTTGGCCTCCTTGATCCGCCTCAGGACATCGAGGCCGTCGATCCTGGGCAGGCGGAGGTCGAGGAGCACGAGACCCGGCGTCTCATTCCTGCCCTCTCCCGGCTCCGCGCCCGACAACCCCAGGTAGTCGAGCGCCGCCTCTCCGTCCCGCGCGTGGACGATCCTGACCATGTCGGCGGCTTCGCGCAGGGTCCGCTTCAGCAGCTCGGCGTGGTCCTCGTTGTCCTCCACGAGGAGGACCAGAACCGGCTCGCTCTTCACGAGCGCCCTTCGGCGGCGTGGACCGCCGATCCGGCCGGCTCCCCGGCATGCGGCCGGATGCTGCCCGGCGCTTTCGGCTTCCCGCACAGGAAACCCTGGAGGAAGTCGCACCCAAGGTCGATGAGCACCAGTTTCTCGGCTTCCGTCTCGACTCCTTCGGCCACGAGAGGGATGCCGAAGTCGCGGCACATCGCGGTCATCGAACGAACCAGGGTGCGCCGGTAGGGATCCTGATCGATGCCCCGCACGATGGCCATGTCGAGCTTCACGATATCCGGCCGCAGCGCGGCGAAGCTGTTGAGGCCCGCGTAGCCCGCGCCCATGTCGTCCACCGCGATCCAGAAACCGAGTTCACGCAGGAGAGCCACCTTCTCCTTGAGGTTCTTCACCTGGTCGATGGAGTGACGCTCCGTGATCTCGAAGATCACCTTGGAACCGACGTGCCGCAGCGGGTTCTTCTCGGAATACAGGTCCTCGTCGTCGAGCTCGAGGCTGTGAAGGTTGATGAAGAGGGCATGGTCCTTGGACACGTCCGCGTCGCCCGCGATCTGGCGGACCCGCCGGCCGAACGCGATCACCCGGCCGAGCTTCTCCGCGGTTTCGACGAGCATGGTGACGCTCGTGAAGCGGGTGGAAATGGAGCGGGCCAGGAGCTCCACTCCGAACACCGAGCCATCCTTCGCACCGACGATGGGCTGGGCGGCGAGCCACAGGCCGGACATGGCCTCGTCGAACGCGAGCTCCATGCTCGCGCGATCACCGACGAACTGGGAGGCGGGGCGGGTGATGGCGAGGGCGTCCCGCCGCCAGCGGGCGAGCCGCCCCAGCCGGACCGCCTGGTCCATGGTCTCGATGATCTCCGCGGTGGCCGCGGGCTTTCTCAGGTAGCGCAGCGCCCCGCCCTCCACCGCCTCGATGGCGGTTTCGAGACTCGGGCGCCCGGTGAGAAGGACGACGGGAATGTCGAGGTCGCG
>JAIBCN010000205.1 GCA_019694155.1 Vicinamibacteria bacterium
CCTGAGGCGGGGCTTGGATCGTGCAGGACTACGGCGAACGAAGGCTCCGATCCAGAGCAAGGGCCTCGCATCGCGCTTCCGCTTGCCGTCTCGCGGCGCGAACCCCGCAGCGCCCCCGACGTGGGCGCAATGCCGGCCCCGGCGCGCACTGCGCGCGGCACGCGTGAGGCGCGGCGCCCCGACGAGCGCGCGAGCTTCCCGGCCGGGGCCGGCGTTGCGCCCTTTAGGCGGGGCTTGGATCGTGCAGGACTACGGCGAAACGAAGGCTCCGATCCAGAGCAAGGGGTTCGCATCGCGCTGCCCTTTGCCGCTTCGCGGCGCGAACCCCGCAGCGCCCCCGACGTGGGTGCAATGCCGGCCCCGGCGCGCACTGCGCGCGGCACGCGTGAGGCGCGGCGCCCCGACGAGCGCGCGAGCTTCCCGGCCGGGGCCGGCGTTGCGCCCTAAGGCGGGGCTTGGATCGTGCAGGACTACGGCGAAACGAAGGCTCCGATCCAGAGCAAGGGGTTCGCATCGCGCTTCCGCTTGCCGTCTCACGACGCGAACCCCGCAGCGCCCCCGACGTGGGCGCAATGCCGGCCCCGGCCCGTACTGCGCGCGGCACGCGTGAGGCGCGGCCTCCGCCGGGCGCTTACTTGGCGATCTCTTTGAGCCTCATCATCGCCTGCCGGCCCGAGGGGCCGGCGGGGTCCTTCTTGATGACGCCCTCGTAGGCGGCACGGGCATCCTGGAAGCGGCCAGCTTTCAGGTAGGCGTCGCCCAGCGCGAGTTGCACCGCGCTGTTGCCCGACGCTTCCTTCATGCCCACTTCGAGCTGCGCGATGGCCGCGTCGGCCTGCCCCAGAATCACCAGGATCTCCGCGATGCTGACGTAGCCGGCGGCAAGCGTCTTGTTCTTGTTCACCGCGGCCTGAAACCAGGTCATGGCTTCGTTGTATTCCTTCTCCTCGAAGAACGCCTGGCCGAGATTCCAGGCCGTGACCTCCGGGGTCGGGCACTGGGGATCCGCGAAAGCCTTCGCGAGTTCCGCCTTGCCGTCCGTCCGCTTCCCGAGCCGGAGCAGGGCGATGCCCAGGTCGTTCCGCGCATCGACGTAATCGGGATTGGCGATGAGCGCCTTCTGCGCGGCGTCGATCGCCTTCTTGAGATTGTTGTTCCGGCAGCCGGAGTCGTTCGGCTTGCACTTGTCGGCGAGCTGCGAGTACGCGACGCTCATGCCCTTCAGGTAGAAGGCATTGTCGGGCTCCTTCTTGAGGGCCGCCTCGATCTCCACGAGCGCTCGATCGGGAAAGCCGTCCCTGAGCAGCCTGACCGCGGCCCCGAACCGCATCTCCGCGTCCGGATCCTGGGCCAGGGCCGGAACCGCCACGGTCACGAGCGTGGCGAGCGCCACGCAATGTCTCAACATGAAGCCTCTCTTTCGCATCCCCTCAGGACATGCCCTTGAGCGACGGCCCGTCGCGGCGCGCCGCCACCGCGGCCACCCGGGCCTTTGCCGCTGTGAGTTCTCCCGAGGCCACGGCTCGCGCCATGGCGTCGACGCATTGTGAATCGAACTTCTTGCCGGACAGAAACTGGAGACGGGCAACCGCGGCTTCGAAGGTCATGGCCTTCGAGTACGGCCGGTCGGTGGTCATGGCGTCGAAGGCGTCGGCGACGCTCACCATGCGGCCGAGAAGAGGAATCTCGTCTCCCTTGAGGCCTTCCGGATAGCCGCTCCCGTCCACGTTCTCATGGTGCTGAAGACCTGGGCCGGCGAGCGCCTTGAGCTTGGGCACCGCCTCGAGGATCTGCGCGCCCTTCGTGGGGTGCTGCTTCATGATCTCGTACTCGTCGTCGGTCAGGGCCGCGGGCTTTCGCAGGATCCGGTCTTCGATGCCGATCTTCCCGACATCGTGGATCAGTCCAGACAGATGCACGTTCGCGATCTCGGCCTCGCTCATCCCCAGTTCCTTGGCCACGAGGGTCGAATAGAAAGCCACCCGCTCCGAGTGGCCGCGGGTGTAGGGATCTTTGGCGTCGATGGCGTTCGCGAGCATGCGGACGGTGCCGATGAAGAGCTCCCGGTTGGTGTCCGCGGCCTCACGGATCTCCTCGACCGCCCTCTCGATGCGTTCGCCCATCACGTTGAAGGTGTCGCCGAGGACCCCCACCTCGTTCTTGCTGTTGAGACTGACGCGGGTCTTGAAGTCGCCGTGGGCGAGCTGGAGGGCGGCATCGCGGAGGGTGCGTATGGGCTGGGTGATCTCGCGGGAAAGCAGCAGTCCGAGCCCGAGCGCGAGAATGCTCACGAGGCTCACCACCAGAATGGAGTTGCGCCGCATCGCATTCGCTCCCGCGTACGCCTTCGCTTCGTCGATCTGAGCGATCACCCCCCAGCCGGAATCGTCGGCCACCCGGATGAAGGTGCCGAGCATGTGGCGGGTCACTCCGTCGGCGTCTTCGAGGGTGAAGGGCATGGAGGCCGCGGCCCGGCCTGCGGTCTGCACGAATTCCTGCACGATGTCGATCCCTTTCAGGTCGGCGCCGGTGGAGGCGTACTTCGGATCCGAGTGGGCCACGAGCCGGCCGTCGCCGCTGACCACGTAAACGTCGAGCAGGCCACCTTCGCCCGACTGCCGCGTGAGCTGCACCACCCTTTCGAAGCTGGTGATGGCGATGACCACGGCCTGGGCGCTTCCGGCCGGGTCCAGCACCGGC
The DNA here is from genome assembly GCA_019694155.1 of Vicinamibacteria bacterium. GTDB lineage: Bacteria > Acidobacteriota > Vicinamibacteria > Fen-336 > JAGNNV01 > JAGNNV01. The sequence continues at coordinate 2,701 of JAIBCN010000205.1, forward strand.
TCGGCGGAGATCACCACCGGCTCGGAAAGCGTGGTCGACCACAGGGGCGGCGTCGAGGTGCTTTGTCCCTTGAGGCCCGCGAGGAACGCGGCCTGAATGCCCGCCTGGATCGAGGGCTCGGGCAGAGCCAGGCCGGAGCGCGCTCCGAACCCGTTACGGTCCACCACGTTCACGGAGACGAGAGAGCTCGACTCGCCGGGGAATCGCTCGAGGGTGCGGCGCGCGGCCAGACTGTCGATCCTCTTCTTGTAGTCGGCGGGGGCGTCGATGGCGAGGCTCGTGGCGAGCGTCTGCACCACGGCCCGAGTGGAGGTGCGGAACTGGGCGATCCACTCGGAGAGGTGGCGGACCTTCGCCATCTGGAGCGAGCGCTGGTCGAGTTCGAGGTCGGCGCGAGCCTGGTTCACCAGGTAGCGCGAAGTCAGAACGAGGGGAACGAGCGCGGTCAGGAACAGGAGGCCGAGCAGCGACCACAGAATGGAGCCGCGTGACCTCCCACCATCAAGCCGCTTGAGGGCTTCGATAGGCTCGGTGTTGGGCAAGGTCTGCGGGTCTCAGGAAGTCCCGAGCTTGGCCACGTTGACCGTGCTCGTGGCGGGCACGGAAGAGGCCCGGCCGCCCAGGACCTCGTGCACGATGACCTTGTTCTCCTTGCCCTTCAGGGCAAACTCCCCCATGGAGCGAAGATCGAACTGATCCTTCACCGCCTCATAGGTGTTCGGGCCGATGACGATCAGCCCGGGTTTCGCCACCGAGCTTTCGAGGCGCGAGGCCGTATTCACAGTGTCGCCGAGCACGGTGTACTCGCGCTTGTTCACCGACCCGATCTCGCCCGCGACCGCCTTCCCGGAGTTGATGCCGATGCGGATCTGGAGAAGAGGCCCGGTCTTTCGTTCGGCGTTGAACTCGGCGAGGCGGCTCCGCATTTCGATCGCGGTCTTCACCGCGCGGGCGGCGTGGTCGGGCATGTCGAGGGGCGCGCCGAACACCGCCATGATGGCGTCGCCGATGTACTTGTCGAGCGTGCCTTCGAACATGAATATGGCGTCGGTCATGCGCGACAGATAGTCGTTGAGCACGAGGGCGATGGCCGACGGGGTCATCCGCTCGGACATGCTGGTGAAGCCGACGATGTCCGCGAAGAGAACAGTGACCTCGCGAACCTCGGGCTCGCCCAGCTCGAAGCCCTGCGAGTCGTTGGTGGCGATGATCCGGCTCGCCACCTGAGGGGAGAGGAAGCGGCCCAGTCGCTCACGCTTCTTCTCCTCCATGGCGATCTTCTCGTTGAGGCGCGACCGCTCGATGGCCACGGCCGCGAAGTTCGCGAGAGCGGAGAGGAGATCGAGATCGCCCTCGGTGAAGGCGTGGGTGAGAGCGGAGGTGTCGAGATGGATGATGCCGATCACTTCCTCGCGGTTCCACAGCGGCGCCACCATGGCGCTGCGAATCTGGTTGATGCGGATGGAATCGCCCGAGTTGAACCGGGCGTCGGCGAGAGCGTCCGAGGTCAGGATGGCGACGCGGTCGGAGAGAACGCGCTGAGCGATGGTCTTCGAGATGGTGATCTTGCCGCGGTCGTGCGACTTGTGACGGTACTTCGTGACCTTGGCGGTAAGCGTGCTCGCGTCCTTCTCCTCGCCGGTGAGCATGAGGAAGCCGCGCTCGGCCGGGATCGATTCGAACACGATGTCCATGACCTGCTGGAGGACCTCCTCGACCGGCCGGGAGGCCACGAGAGTTTCGGCCACGCGGGTCAAAACCTTCAGAATCTGGTTGGCGCGCGCGATCTCGGACAGCGCGGAAGGCGCCTGGCCGGGCTTGCTCGGCTTCGACTCGACGGCGAGCAGTTTGGAGAGGTCGCCGACGCTGCGGACGATAGTGCCGGAGGCCTCGATGGGCTCGTCGTCGAAGGCCACCTTCGCCTCCGCGGTCTTGCCGAAGAGGATCTCGAGGCTGCCCAGGCTGAACTTGTCGCCCTCGCGGAGCGGCGCCTGGGTCACCAGATTGCCGTTGATCTTCGTCCCGTTCTTGGAACCGAGGTCCATGATCCGCACGCCGCCCGGGTCGGCGATGAGCTTCGCGTGCTGCCTGGAGATGCCGAAATCCTTGAGGACCACCTGGCAGTCCGGAGCCCGCCCGAGGATCAGTTCGCCGGACGAGAACTCATGGGTCTTCGGTCCGGTCTCATCAGAGTACTTGATGAAGTAGGCGGGCAAGCGTTCCTGGCTCCTCTAGGTGGACGAAAAAGAGATTCTTAGTGTACTTCCCTTTTCAGTCTGCGCAACATGAGGGCGGCCACGGCATCCTGAGGCGAAACGCCCAGCACCAGAACTCCCCGAACCTCTCTGGCTATCGGGGTTTCGACCCCCAGGCGCTCCCCCAGCAGGCAGGCCGCGGAGGTGGTGCGAAAGCCCTCCACGGTCCCCAGGGACTGGAGCACTTCGGAGGGTTCCTTGCCCTCCGCGACCAGCCGGCCGAACTGGTAGTTTCGCGACTGGTTGGAACTGCAGGTGAGGACGAGGTCGCCGAGGCCGGCGAGACCGGCCGCGGTCTCCGCGCGCCCCCCCGAGGCGACCACGAGACGCGAGATCTCGGCGAGACCGCGCGTGATGAGGGCGGCCCGCGTGTTCTCGCCGCACTTGAGGCCGGCCACCATCCCCGCGGCGATGGCGATGACGTTCTTCAGCGCCCCCGCCATCTCGGCGCCCAGGACATCATCACTCTCGTAGACGCGAAGCCGCGGGCCGGAGAACGCGTTCTGAACCTCGAGGGCCAGATCCGCGTCCCGGGAGGCGGCCACGAGCGCGGTGGGCTGGCCCGAGATCACTTCGCGCGCGAAAGAGGGGCCGGTGAGGGCGCAAAACGGCGAGGCGGGGGCGATCTCGAGGGCGATCTGCGAATGAAGCTGCAGCGTCTTCGGATCGATTCCCTTGGCGACGCAGACCACGCGCAGCCCGGGCCGCACCCGCGCCACCATGGCGAGAGCCTCGCGGATGGCCACGGACGGCGTGGCCAGAACGGCGAGTTCGGCGCCTTCGAGCGCCGCTTCCACCCCGGTCTCCGCTTCGAGGCCGGGCTCGAAGTCGACGCCCGGAAGCGCCTCATGGTTGGCCCCCGCGCGTATCTGCGCGGCCTTGGCGGGGTGGCGCGTCCACATCACGGCCTGGTGCGAAAGCCTGCGGAGGTGGACGGCGAGCGCGGTCCCGAACGCCCCCGCGCCCAGAATGGCGATCCTCACGGCTTCGCCGCCGGCTTGGGCGCCCCGAGCTTCGGCTCGGCTCCGCGCATGAGCCGGCCGATGTTCGCGTGGTGCTTCACTACGACCATCAGAGCGGCCGCGGCCGCGGTCGTCACCACCGCGAAGGAGGCGCCCAGGAGGTACGCGGCCACGGGAAGGGAGAGGCTCGCCAGAATGGATGCGAGGGAGACGTAGCGGAAGGTGGCGACGGCGGCGATGAACACGAGGACGGCGGCGCCGAGGGCTGTGGGCGCGAGCGGCAGGAACAGCCCCGCGCCGGTGGCGACTCCTTTCCCGCCCCGAAAGCCGAGCCACACCGGGAAGAGATGGCCGATCACCGCGAAGAGCCCGGCCACGCACACCTCGACCTCCGAGGCGGTCGCCGCGCGGGCGAGGAGCACGGTGACGGCGCCCTTCGAAGCGTCCAGAAGCAGGGCGAGGACGCCGGGCACCTTCCCCGCCGATCGCATCACGTTGGTGGCGCCCACGTTTCCGCTTCCCACCGTCCGCACGTCCTTCACCCCGAAGAGGCGGGCGACGAGGAAGCTGGAGGGGATCGACCCGATCGCGTAGCCGAGCAGGACGAGGAGGGCGAGGGTCATCCTTCGAAGCCCACGAGGGCGCGGCGCAGGATCTCCAGGGCCGAGTTGGACGCCTGCTGGATGATCCGCTCGCGGTCGGCGGAAGGGAACACACGGCGCGTCGAGCGGGAACCGAGAGCGCCGTCGAGGGCGAAGCAGACGGTGCCGACCGGCTTCTCGGCGCTGCCTCCCGCAGGGCCCGCGATTCCCGTGACGGCGATCGCAACGTCCGCGCCGGCGGCGCGAAGCGCGCCTTTCGCCATCTCGCGCGCGGTCTCCTCGGAAACCGCGCCGTGCGCGCGCAGCGTCTCCTCGCTCACCCCCAGCTCCTCACTCTTGGCCCGATCGGAGTACGTGACGAAGGCGCGGTCGAGGAAGGCGGACACGCCGGGGATCGACACCAGTCGCGAAGTGACGAGGCCCCCCGTGCACGACTCGGCGAGGGCGAGCCTGAGGCCGCGTCTCATGAACATGGCCGCCACCACCTGTTCCATGCTCTCACCGCGTTCGGTGAAGATGCGCGGCCCGAGCGCTTCGCGGATCTTCGAGGCCAGGGCCTCCACCCTCTCTCCCGCCTCCGCCTCGTTCGACCCCGTGCCCACGAGCTGGAGCTCCACCTCCGAAGCGCCGCCCAGGATTGTGGTCACGGGATTGGAGAACGTCTTGTAGATCGGTGCCAGGAGCTGCTCGACATCGCTCTCCCCCATCCCCGCGATGCGGATGACGCGCATGACGATGCGCTCTCCGGACGACCTGGCCTCGACGATGGGCAGGACTTCACGCTCGAAGAGAGGCAGCATCTCGCGAGGGGGCCCCGGCAGGAGGACGAGGATCTTTCCTTCGCGCTCAATCAGCTGTCCGGGGGCCGTGCCCTTCTCGTTCATCAGGAGGCGGCCGCCTTCGATGCGGTCGGCCTGCTTCTCGTTGACGCTCGGCATCGGCCGATTGAAGCGCTTGAAGCGCTCCTTCAGCCATTCCACGTAGGAGGGCTCCCGGATCAGCGTGGCCCCAAGTGCGGTGGCCGCGCACTCGCGGGTGAGATCGTCCTCGGTGGGCCCGAGTCCCCCGGTGGCGATGACGAGATCGGCGCGGGAAAGGGCGAGACGAAACGAGTCGGTCAGGGCCTGGGCATCGTCGGCGATGGTGGTGCGAGCGACCACCTTGCAGCCGCGCTCGAGAAGGTACCGCGTGAGCGTCGCCGCGTTCGTCTCCTGACGTCCCGGAACCAGGAGTTCGCTGCCCACGGCCAGAAGTTCAGCCTGCACGTTCAGATCACCATGAGAATGCCGCGAAGGGCGAGTTGAGCGTAGACACCCGCCATGAGGTCGTCGGCCACGATGCCGACGCCTCCCTTGAAATGCTCGAACTGGCGGGCCGGAGGCGGCTTCACCACGTCCATCACGCGGAAGAGGATGAAGCCGAGAAGCAGGGACTTGAGAGTGAGCGGGATCGCGATCATCGTCACCATCATGCCCGCGATCTCGTCGGCCACGATGAGCCCGGGGTCCTTGAGGCCCACCGACTTCGCCACGATGTCGGCCGCGACCATGGAGAGAGCGGTCACCACAAGCGTGAAGACGACCTGGCCGGGGACATCCATGAACGACATGGCCCAGACGAAGAGCAGGCCGACCGCGCTCCCCGCGGTCCCGGGAGCGAAGGGCGAATAGCCGGAGCCGAAGCCCGTCGCGAGAACGAAGGCCAGGCGCTGCTTCAAGGTCATTTGCTCATTCTCTCAGGACGCGCGGCGAAAGCGGATCCCGCTCACCGCGCGCGCAGCCGCCCCACGGGGTCCTGCGGCTTCACCCGGATCACCTCGGCATGGCTGACGCGAACGCGGCCCTTGCCGCCGCCCGCGGACTGCACGTGCTTTCGCTCCGTGTACTGCACGTCGACATTCGCTTCGGTGCGGCGTTCGCTCAGGAAGGCGGCGAGCGAGGCGGCTTCCGCAATGTCCACGGGAGTCACGCGGCCCTGCGGGTTTCGAAGAACCACGTGGCCGCCGGGTGCGTCCAGAACGTGGAGCCAGATGTCCTCGCGCTTCGCGAGCCTGAAGGTGACGTCGTGATTCTCCGAGGCGCTCCGGCCGAAGAGGATCTCCAGGCCGCGCGATGTGAGGTAGCGCTTCCGTCCCCCGCCGCCGTGAGGATCGGGGATGGAAGCGGGCGCGGGGGCTTCGATGTCTTCGAGCGAGCGCAGGGCTCTCGCCCGGTCGAGCGCGAGCTCCGCTTCCTCGAGGTCGGAGATCACGGCGGCCCAGCGCTTGTCGAAGGCGTCCTTCTGGCGCTCGATGTTCCGGGCGCGCGTGTAGAGGGCGTTCGCATTTTGCGGGAGGTTGAGATTCGGCTGGATGCGGATCTCGAGGGGGTCGCCGGTTCGTGGATCGGGGACGGAGAGGGCGATGACGTCGCGGCCCCGGGGAGCTTCGGGCGTGAGGTCGGGGGGCGCCGCAAGCAGAGCTTCGGCGTGGCGCCGCAGCTCCGCGGGGTCGGGCCACCGGCCCCGATCTCTTTCGAGCGCGGCTCTCAGCCGGGTCAGGCGGGAGACTTCGGACTTCGCGCGGGAAAGATGGGACTGGGCGCGTTCGCGGAGAAGGTCGGCGCGGCGCTGCAGGATGTAGAGCGCGGCGCCGGCGGCGGTGAAGTTCGGGAACGGCGCAGCGGGCTCGCCCGGCTCAGCCACCACGAGTCGGGGCGGCTTCAGGGCGTTGGTGGCGTCATCCGACGGGGGTGGAGTGAGGAAGACGGTCGCCGCCGCCGGCTTCGGGTTGTCGTCGGGTTCACCGAATTCGACCCGTTCTCCGCCGCCGAAGTGCGCGATGGCATCGCCGTCGAGCCTGAGCGTTGCGCCCGGAGCGCCCCAGGGACGCAGGAGGACCGCGGCGTGCGCGGTGCGGAGGGAAACGATCCGGTCGCCGCCGGCGACGAGTTCCTCCACGCGCGCCCCCTCGAGGTGCTTCTTGAAGAGCAGCGCCGCCGTGCGCGAGGGGCCCTCCACCTCGCGCGGATCGTTGGGGACGGCATCGGCGCGGGTCAGGAGCCAGACGCCCGCCGCGCTTCGCGAGACGTCGAGGAACAGGACGTCGCGCGAGGAGAGTTCGGCCCGGATCGACCACTTCCCGTGTGGACGGACCTTCTCGATGCGCCGCCCCGCGAGGCGGGGGCCGATCTCACGGAGATACGCGCGGAGGCTGAGGCGGTCGAGGCTCAGACGATGGTGACGCGGGAATCCGTGGCGCGGTCATGCAGCCCGCGCCGGTCCTTGTCCCAGAACGCCGGCCAGATGCCGATGCCGAGGAACACGATGCCGAGAATCCCGAGCACACCGCGGGCGAGCGACGGCAGAGGACCGAGGGACGAGCCGTCATACCGCCGCACCTGGATGCCGCAGGCGATCTTCCCCGGGGTGGCCCCGGAAAGCCCGCCGAAGAAAAGTATGTAGGCGGCGCCGAGCACGGCCGCGAAGAGCGTCAGGCCCTGCCAGGCGGGACCGAGGCCGAGGATCGACGTACGCGCGATCCGGCTCGCGAAGTAGAAGGCGACGACGCTCATCCCCGACCACATCCCCACGTCGATGAAGGCGGCCTGGACGCGGTCGCTCATGGACGCGGCGCGCGAACTCACGGTGGCGGCCGGTTGCCGCGGGGGAAGCTCCATCACGGGCGGCTCGAGGCGCGAGGGCTCGACGAGCGGAAGATCGGCCACGAGCGAACGCGTCGCGGGAGGCACGAGGGTGGGCCGCGCGCGCTCGACCAGGCTCTGGCTCGGCACTTCGGCGGAGCGGGCTCGCGAAGCCGCGGGCGCCAGGGGCTCGCTCGGACGCAGGGGCAGGTCAGCCACGGGGTCGTCGGGAGAAGCGTTGCCGAGCGGCACGTCGAGAGAAGCGAGGAGGTCGGGCGCCTTGCTGGGCGGCAGGGGTGCTATGTCCCCGAAGGAATCGGGCAGTTCCTCGATCGCCTCATCGAGAGGCGTGGCCTCGTCGAACGAGACCGTGCCGGATGCGGGCGACGCCGCGGGAGCGTCGGCGGACGGCGGCGCCGGCTGTCCGTCGACGAAGAGAGGCAGGGCATGGGTGCGCACCTGCCGCCGCTTGCGCACGCGCTCGAGCACCTCGCGGCGCCATGCCTCGTCGTCGGACACCTTCGGCTCGACGATGCGCGCCTCGGTGATCCGGGGCGTCGCCGCCTCGGGCTCGGGCGCGACCGTCGGTTCGACAGGCGCGCCCAGACCTTCGATGTTCTGAGGGGTGACAAGCCGCGGGGCCAGGGCCGAGGTGCCCTGGGCCTGGGGGTTCACGAGGGCGTGGCACGACACGCATCGCGCCTCGCTCAAAAGGAGCGGGGCCGAGCACGAAGGACACTGCATCATGTTCAGATCCTTCCCTCGAGGGTCACGAAACGCATCTTAGAGCACAACTTGTGGGGTGGGAAGCCCCGGAGGGGCCGTTTTGTTGTGTTTTCGACGGAAATCGCGGGAGTCCGGTTTCAGCTCTCCCGGCCCCTGACCCAGGCGGAGAAAAGCTCGGGCGGCAGGGCGGCGGCGAAGAGATAACCCTGCATGAGGACGCAGCCCTTCGCGAGGAGGTGCCCCTTCTGGGCCTCCGTCTCCACACCCTCGGCGATCACCTCCAGGCCGAGGTTTCGGCCGAGCGAGATCACCGCTCCCGCCACCGCGCCGCTGCCGTCGTCCGTGGTGATGTCCCGGATGAAGGTGCCGTCGATCTTTAGGGTGTCGAAGGGCAGATGGCGCAGGCGCGAAAGTGATGAATAGCCGACGCCGAAGTCGTCGATGGCGATGCTCACACCCACGCTCTTGAGCGCGCGGAGCCGGTCCACGGCGGCCGCGTCCTCGGTGATCTGCGTCGACTCACTGAGCTCGAGTTGCAGGCGGCCGGGCGGGAAGGAAGCCTCGCGCAAGGCCTGCAGAATCACGTCCACGCACGCGGGGTCCTGCACCTGGCGCGCCGCGATGTTGATGGAGACGCGGATGGGCCGCCCGCGGCAAAGAGGCCAGGAGGCGGCGTGCTCGAGGGCTTCGCGCAGGACGAAGGCGCCGAGCGACATGATGAGGCCGCTCTGCTCCGCCACCGGTATGAACTCCTTGGGAGGCATGGTGCCGGTGGCGAGCGGGCTCCAGCGAAGCAACGCCTCCGCGGCCACGATCTCCCCGGTGGCCGCGTTCAGGATCGGCTGATAGTGAGGTCCGATCTCCCGCGTCGCGATGGAACGGCGGAGCTTCGTCTCCACGGTGAGCCGCCGTTTCGCCGCCTCGTTCATGTCGGGGTTGAAGAGGCGGTAGGCGTCGCGGCCGCCCTCCTTCGCGCGGTACATGGCGATGTCGGCGGCCTTGAGAAGGGTCTCGGTGTCGTGGCCGTTCTCGGGATACACGGCGATGCCGCAGCTCGCCGAAATCGTCAGGTCGTGGCCGCCGCAGTGCATGGGCGCGCGCACGGCGTCGATGAGCTTCTGGGCGACGCTCGCCGCCCCCTCGGGCGGGGTGTCGGGAAGGAGCACGAGGAACTCGTCTCCACCCCGGCGGGCCAGTGAATCGCCGTCGCGCAGACCTTCGGCGAGCCGCTTCCCCACGAGCTTCAGAACCTCGTCGCCCGTGGGATGTCCGAGTGAATCGTTGATGACCTTGAAGCGATCCAGATCCACGAAGAGGATGCACAGCGGAGCGTGGCGGCGTTCGGCCTGGGCTAGAGCGTTGGTGAGGCGGTCCTCGAAAAGGAGCCGGTTCGGCAGGCCGGTGAGGCCGTCGTGGAAAGCCATGTGCTCGATCTGGTCTTCCTTGCGCTGCCGGTCGATGGCCTCCGCGATGTGATGGGAGACGTAGCTCAGGAGGTCGCGGTCCGCCTCCGTGTAGCGGACTTCCTCACGGTAGCTCTGCACCACGAGGACGCCGAACGACGACTCGCGCAGAACCAGGGGCACGCCGATCCAGCTCACCGACGGAGAGCCGTAGACGGGAACGCCACGCGCGGTCAGCTCGTTCATCTCCTCGCCGCTCAGGAGAAGCGGCCGCCGCTCTTCGAGGACGTGGCCGCTCAACGTCCCCCTGATGGGCACGCTGACCACCGGCGGCCCTTCCTCGTCGCGGTAATAGGGGAAAGTGAAGTTCTCCCCCGTCGCGTCCCGCAGGGCGATGAAGAAGTTCCGGGCATCCATGAGCTCCCCCACCGCGGAGTGGACGGACTCGAGCAGGTCGAAGAGATTCGAGGCGCGGGCGGAGGCGTCGGCGATCCGGTAGATCGCCGCCTGAGAGCGCTCCGCACGCTTCCTTTCCGTGATGTCGCGGATGACGCTCTGCACGGCGGGCCGGTCGCCGAACGTCACGCGGCGTCCCGAAACCTCCACGAGGATGCGGCCGCCGTCGAGGCGTTTGAGCGAATACTCCCTCGGCCTCATCGAGCCCGTCCCCTCGAGTTCCTTTGCGGCCTCCATCGCCTCCGCCACCCCCTCCGGCCCCAGGAAGTCGAGGGCGTCGCGACCGACGAGCTCGTGCACCGTCCGAGCGCCCACGATGCGCGCATAGGACTCGTTGGCGAAAGCGAGTGTGCTGCCGATGTGCACGGTGACGCCGTCAGGCAGCGCGTCCACGAGCGCCCGGTAGCGATCTTCGGTTTCGCGCGCGACCGCCACCGCCGCCTGCTTGTCGGTGACGTCGATGGCGAGGCTCAGCACGGCGGGCTGGCCTTCGTGCACGAAGGGCCGGCTGATCACCTCTATCTCCATCTCCCGGCCGGACAGACTGCGGGCGCGACGCAGCACTTTGGGCACTTCGCCGCCCCCCTGAACGATCCGCAGCCGGGTCAGAGTGTCCTCCCGGGCGTCCGGTCCGAGAAAGGCCAGCAGGGAAAGCCCGGCGAGTTCCTCCGGCGCGGACGCCCCGGCGAGGCGGGCGAGACCCGGGTTCGCGAGGACGAGGCGCCCATCGCGGCTGATCGCCATGGGGATGGGCGAGTTGACGAAGAGGTGACGGTATCTCTCCTCGCTCTCGCGCAGGCGGAGGCTCGCTTCCGCCTCGTCGGTCACGTCCTGAACGATGGAGAGGCACGCGGGCTTTCCCGCGAAGACGCAGGGTGTGGACTCGACCCGCGCCCATACGGTGCGCCCGTCGGCCCGGCGAGCCTGATAGACGAGTGGGGCCTGCGGTTCCCCCGCCTCCGCCCGGTGCGCCCGTTCCTGGGACAGGCGCCGCATCTGGGGATCGAGGATATTCACCGCGGGATCCGTTCCGAGGGCCTCCTCGAGGGGGCGGCCGAAGGCGCGCAGGAACCGGGCGTTCGCGTAGACCAGCCGGCCGGATTGAAGGACGAGGAGGCTCAGCGGCGAGGCATCGAGAACCTCGGAGAGATCCGCCTGCAGAAACTTCCCGGGCATCGACGGGACCCCGACTATCCCCCGATCTGGAACATGGAACGGTCCTCGGTGGAAAGGCCCTCGTCGAGACGATGCCCGGTGGGCTTGCTCGCCACCGCCTTGCCGAGGATCGCGGCCACCGCCTCGACTCCCCCGCCCTCGCGGATGGCCTTCTTCACGTCCATTTCGTCGTCGTTGAGCAGGCACAGGTGGAACCGGCCGTCCGCGGTGAGGCGCATGCGATTACAGCCGCCGCAGTAGGGCTCGCTCACCGGCGAGATGAAACCGACGACACCGCGGCCGTGGTCGAACCGGAAGTTTCGCGACTCGTCGGAAGCGTTGGTCACGGGCAGGGGAATGAGAGGGCCGAGAGCCTCTTCGATCCGAGCCCGCGTCTCCTTTGTCGGGACGTAGTTCGCGAGCGCCACGTGCGAGGGCTCGCCGCCGCCGAGCGGCATCAGCTCGATGAATCGGACATGCCAGTCGCGATCGACGGCGCGCTTCACGAGGTCCACCACGTCCATTTCGTTGTAGTCGCGCGTGACCACGCAGTTGAGCTTGATCGGCGTGAAGCCCGCGTTCTCCGCGGCCTCAATGCCCGCCTCGATCTCGTCCTTGGACGAGAAGCGCATCAGCCGCTTGACCCTGTCGGGGTCGAGAGTGTCCACGTGGATGTTGAGACGGTCCATCCCCGCGTCCTTGAGCGGCTTCGCGAGCTTCGGCAGCAAGATCGCGTTCGTGGTCATCGAGAGGTCGGCGACGCCGTGAACGGAACAGATGCGGCGCGTGATGTCGACGAGATCCGCGCGCAACGTGGGCTCGCCCCCGGTCAGCCGGAACTTGTGGAAGCCCACCGAGACCGCGGCCCTCACCACCATCTCGATCTCATCTGCCTGCAGGAGTTCCGCGGAGGGCGCGAAGGTGAGGCCCTTGAGAGGCATGCAGTAGACGCACCGCAGGTTGCAGTGGTCGGTGAGGGAGATGCGCAGGTAGTTGATGGTCCGGCCGAACCGGTCCTTGAGGGCGTGAGCGTGCGGCGCCGCGTGCTTCATGGATGGGCGCATCCGCCCGGGCCTTCCAGCCACGATGAGCCGTCCGCGTAGAACTCCTTCTTCCAGATGGGCGCCTTGTGCTTCAGGGTGTCGATGGCGAAGCGGCAGGCCTCGAAGGCCTCCTTGCGATGCGGCGAGGAGACCGCGACCGCGACACTCGTCTCCCCGATCTCCATCCGCCCCAGCCGATGCACGATGGCCACGCGGGTCACGCCGAAACGCTTCCTCGTCTCTTCGGCGATCTCATCGAATATCGAGACCACCATCTCCTCGTAGCCTTCGTACTCGAGGTAGAGCACGGCCTTTCCGTCGTTGTGATTGCGGACCACGCCGGTGAATACGCAGAGTGCCCCATCCTCGGATTCCGCGCGAGACAGGGCGGCCACGTCGATGGGCTGGCGGGTGAGAGTCGTGGGGTTTTCGGTCACATGCATGAACGCGTCGTGAAGCTATCATCCCTCCATGCGAGCCGTAGCCGTAAAGCCAGGAACCAAAGACTCCCTTCACCTTCGCACCGACGTTCCGGATCCCACTCCGAAACCGTACGAAGCCGTGGTGCGCGTCCACTCCGCGGGGGTTTGCGCCACCGACCTCGACCTGCACCAGGGTTCGATCGGCCGCGCTCCCGCGGGCTTCGACTACCTGGTCATCGGCCACGAGAACCTCGGCACGGTCGAGCACGCCCCCCGCGGATCGAAAGTGCGCGCGGGCGACCTGGTGATCTCCACCCTGCGCCGCGCCTGCGGCGACTACTGCCGCCCCTGCCTCACCGGCGAACAGGACATGTGCGTCACCGGCAACTTCGAAGAGCGCGGCATCGTGGGCCTCCACGGCTTCATGTCCGAGGCCTACGCGGAGGACACCTTCTACCTCGTGAAGGTCCCGCCCCAGCTCGCCGAAACCGCCACACTCGCCGAGCCCATGTCGATCCTCGAAAAGGGCATCGACCACGCCATGCGCATCCAGTCCCGCTTCTCCTGGGAGCCCAAGAAAGCCCTCGTGATGGGCGCTGGACCCGTGGGCATCCTCGGCGCCGCCGCCCTGCGTCTGCGCGGCTACGAAGTCATCGTCGCCTCCCTCGAACCCGAAGGCGGCCGGAAGGACAAACTCCTCGCCGAAGCCGGCATCCGCTACCTCTGCGTCAAGACCACATCGCTCGCCGAGGCCACCCGAGGCGCCGACGCCCAGGACATCGTCATCGACGCCAGCGGCTCGGAGATGGCGGTCCCCTTCGCCATCGAAGCCCTCGCCCAGGGCGGCATCTGCATCCTCGCGAGCGTCACCCGCGGCTCCCGGCCCATCACCGTCGACATCGCCACGGTGAACCGCAACATCGTCCTCGGCAACCGCGTCATCCTCGGCACCGTCAAAGCGGGACGCCGCCACTTCGAGATGGCCGTCCGCGACCTCGAAACCATCGAAATGCGCCGCCCCGGGTGGCTCGCGAACCTCGTCACCCGCCGCCTCCCCTACGACCGCGCGCTCGAGGCCATGACGCGAACCCCGGACGAAATCAAGACCGTCCTGCAGTTCGCGTAGTTTCGCGCCACGGCGCGCCCTACTACCAAGCGCGCTGCGGCCGGCGTCATTGCGAGGAGCCAGTCCGTCCCTGTAGCGCGACGAAGCAATCCCACCGCCGCGAAACTCCGTTAGGACCTCGCGAACGACTCCCTGAGCGCAGCGATGGATCTCGCTGCGGCCGTTATCGAAATACACCGCAAGACTGGGACAGGCGCTTGACCCAAGGAGCCTCACGGGCGTGTAATTGCCTCGGGAGGATGAACTTGAATCCGAGGATGTCTACAGGCGGTCGCAAATCCCCGCTCGCTTTATCGGATTATCTAGTTCCGTATATTAAGTGTTGTGCCGACCAAGAAGTCTCGCCTTTTTGACAGCTAAGACGTCTGAGGAATCACTTTCGTCGAGGTGGTCGACGAAGAAAGTAGTGGTTGGACCTAGTTCGCCAGCTCAGCAGCTACGGAGGCATCATCGTGGTTGCCCCGTATCGGCCCGGGAGCGGCAAGCCTCCGCCGGGGTGCCCATAAAGAAGATCACTAGGCTCCGGGGCGTTGGGCCCAATCAGCGGCAGCACAACAAGAGGTTGGAACGGACGAAGCGAGAAGGTGTGCCCGCTTCGCGGGCAATCTTCTTTAGCTCGCTTCGCCGTTCAACCTGGTGTTGTGCCGACCAAGAAGTCTCGACTTTTTTGACAGCTAAGACGTCTGAGGAATCACTTTCGTCGAGGTGGTCGACGAAGAAAGTAGTGGTTGGACCTAG
>JAIBCN010000188.1 GCA_019694155.1 Vicinamibacteria bacterium
TCTCCACCGGGCCGACTCTGCCGGCGACGCGCCAGCGGAAGGTGCCTAACCAGGGGAGGCGGAGATCGAACTCCCGGGTGTCGATGTCGAGTGAGACCACGGGGACGTCGGAGTCGATGGCGAGGACTTCGAGATGGTAGGCCGCCTCCTGGCCGGTCCAGACGAGGTGCACGGCCTCTCCGGGCTTGACGTACCTGGGGTCGGCTCGCGGGGAGACCACGTGGGGAGCGGCGCTCAGCGTGGTGGGTTCGCCGGGGGCTTTGCCTGTGGTGGTGAGAGAGCCCTTGTTGATGCCGAGGCGGGCGATCTTGCCCTTGGCTTCGACTTCGGCGCCGCCGTTGTAGGAGGCGACGAAGGTGGAGTTTCCTTCGCGGCGGACGAGGGTGCGGCCGGCTCCGGAGATCACGGCTTCTTCCGTGATGACGCGCAGCAGGGACTGCTCGGGGTCGATGTCGATGCGGCCGTGATCGAGTTGCAGGGTGAGGACGCGCGCGTTCGGCAGGGTGACTTCGGAGTTGTCGCCCACCGCGATCGCGGTCCACGGGAACTCGAGCCGGGCCGTGCCTCCCTTGAGGGTGCGCACGCGGTCGCCGACCAGCAGGGGCTGGCCTTCCGCGGCTTTTGTCCAGGCGCCTCCGGGGTGCTGGGTTTCGACCGGGCCCTCCACGAAGCCCATGCGTGCCAGTTCGAGGGCGGCCGGGGTGGGCGCGGGGGCGCCTTTCGCCTTTCCGGTCTGCGCTTCCGCGGAGGCGGCGAGGATGGCGAGGACGAGGAGGGGGCCCAGTGAGGCCTTGGGAAGAGTCATTGGTATCGAGCCTAAGGCTGTTCCACGGGCCGGCGCCAATAGGTCCGGATCGTGAATTTCTGGGCGGGGGAGACGAAGCTGTCGAGGCCACTTGCGCTCGTGGCGCTGACGCGCCAGTAGAGCACGCCGATGGGGAGGACGCGCGGCGTCCAGCGGCTCATTTTTACGCCCACCGAGCGGTCGACGAGCTGGCCGCATTCGGGGTCACGACAGACTTCCACGGTGTAGCTCGCGGCGCCCGGGGTGGGGTCCCAGTCGAAGGTGGGGTTCGAGAAGTCGAAGGTCTGGCTCTCGTTCGGCGTCAGCGGCTTCGGCGCCTGCATCAGCCGCTCGGGCCCGGTGGTGCGGCCGTCCGCGGCCACCGCGATGCCCATGCCCGGGGGAACCGCCACGGTCCTGCCGCCCGCCGTCACTTCGCCCTCGCCGTCGTACACCATGATCCGGCTTCCGCCGTCGCTGACCCGCCGTGCGCGCGAGGAGCCCTTGCCGGCACTCCCCGGCCTCGTGGTGCCCACGGTGTCGCCGATGTGGAACTCGAACCCGTTCGATACGCCGTTTGCGGCCTGCTTCACGTCGAGGTCGGCCTGGCCGGCCCGGATCTCGATGGCCTTGCGGCTGACGTTTTCGGGAGAGGGTGTCGCTTCGCGGAGGAACACCACCGATTCCTCCGAGACGATCATCCGCGAGTCATTGTCGAACTTCAGTTCGGACGACGACTTCTCGAACGTCCTTACGCCGTCGCGCTCCTGGAGCACGCCGCCCACCGAAGCCGGCGTCCAGGGCCGCGGGAAGGGCATCTGCTCCACCTGGCGGAAGACCTGCTGGATGGTGGCGCGCTTCGCGTTGATGCTCTGTCCCGGCACGATCTTGATGGTCGAACCGGGGGTGATGAAGTGCGGGTTCGTGATCTCAGGATTCGCCCCGAGGAGTTCGTGCCAGCGCGTGGTGGCGCCCAGGAACTTCTGCGCGATCGATTCCAGGGTGTCCCCGGTCTGGACGATGTAGTTCCCGGAGGCCGGGATGGGCATGGTCTGCGCGAGGGCGATCGAAGTCGACAGCAGGCATACGCCCGCGGCCGCTGACAATGACGGTCTCTTCAAGGTTTCTTTGGAAGCGAATGGCAAGAAGACAGTGGAGCCTGGTGGCGCCCGGGATCCACGAGGTTTTTGGGAGAAGCGCGAATGTTATCCGAGCTTGCCCGAACCCGGGATCGCCGCGGTCTCCCGCTCGGACTCGGACATGGCGCTTTCCTCGGCGAGAAGCGGGGGGGCGACCCACTTCCACCCGTTCCGGTCGGCGATCGCTTCGAGGGCGTTCGCGAGGTCGCGGGCGGAAGCCGGCCGCCGTGCCTGCGGGTTCTTTTCCAGGAGGCCGAGGATGATCTCGTCGATCGCGGGCGGCACCGACTTGTTTTTCTCGCGCACGGAGGGTGCGGGGGCGGTGGCCGTCTTCACCAGCGTCTCCTGCGCCGTCCGGCCCGCGTGAGGCGGCTCGCCCGTGAGCAGTTCGTAGAACACCGCGCCCACGCCGAAGAGGTCGGCCATGGGCGTGAAGGCCGCGGAATCGAGGGCCTCCGGCGGCAGGTAGCCGGGAGTTCCGAAGGTGCCCGAGATGTTGCCGGTGGCGCGGATAGCCGAGCGTGCGATGCCGAAGTCCGTGACCTTGAAGCCGCCGTCGCGGCCGAGCAGGATGTTCGCGGGCTTGATGTCGCAGTGGATGACGCCCGCGTTGTGGGCGGCCTCGAGGCCGCGGCTGATCTGCATGACCAGGGGCACCGCCATCTCCACGCGCACCGTGCCCACCCGGGCCAGATAGTTCTCGAGGCTCATCCCGTCCACGAACTCCATGGCCAGGAACGCGGCTTCGCCCGCGTCCTCCACGTCGTAGATGGCGACGATGTTCGGGTGATTGAATTTCGCGACCGTCACCGCTTCCCGCATGAGGACGTTCCTCTGCTCTTCGATGTCGACGCTCGCCCGGGACTTGCCGCCCATGTGGACCGTCTTGATGGCCACCGGGCGCTCGAGTTTCGGGTCCCAGCCTCGGAACACCGAGCCCATTCCCCCCGTGCCGAGGATGTCGAGCACGAGGTACCGCGACAGGAAGAGCTTCCCGATGGCCTCGCGGTCGAGGGTCTGGCGGTGAATGGTGGCGAAGGCCTCGCGCAGTTGAGAGATCTCGTTGCCCGAGGAGGGTGTTCCCTTGTGCCGGCGCCTCGCTACCTTCCATTGCGACCGCGCGATCTCGTCGATGGGCCGGATGATCGCGACGTAGCCGAGCGTGGAGAAGAGGCCGGTGAGGGCCACGGCGGCGAGAACGGAGAGAAGGCCGGTGCGGCGCATCCGCTCGGCCACGCGTTCCGCGGTGGTGGCGGGCTGGATGGAAGCCACGAACCAGGGCGCGGTCTGCACCCGGCTGTGAGCGCCCGCGATCACCGGGTCGCCCTCGTCGTAGCGGGCGGCGCCCGAGGTGGCGCGTCCCTTCCCGGCCTGCAACAGCGCCTTGGGAAACCGCGCCGCGTCCCCCGACACGTTCGAGGACGCGATGAGCCGGGTGTCCGTGTCGAAGAGGCCGATGATGGCGTCGCGGCCGATCTCCTCGGTCATGAGGAGTTCGGAGAGCGCCTCGCCGTCCACCAGGATCCTCAGCTCTCCCCGGCCCTCGTCGAGCTGGGTGGCGATGCGGATCCAGAGGCGCTCGCCCGGCACCACCGAGACCGGGGCCGAGGTGGCGGCGGCAAGCGCGGGGCCTGCCACATCCGCGAACCCCGCGCGGGTGGCGCTTCCGACCTCCAGACCGGCCGCGTTCACCACCAGCGCTCCCTTGATGGCGGGATCCGCCTGGATGAGCCCCGCGATCATCTCCGCCACCTGGTCGCGGCGCGCCTGGAGGAGGTAGGGATTCGAGGCGAGGGTCTGGGCGGAGATGCGCAGTGAGCGGATCCAGGCGTCCACCCGGGCCGCGGTGGTGCGCGCGGTGACCGAGTGCGTGATGAGGATCTGGTCGGTGACCGAGTTCCGCGTGAGGTCGACGAGCCAGGGGATGATGATCAGAGGGATCAGACCCACCGCGGCCAGGACGAGGACGAACCGGCCAAGGAGGCCCGTCCGCAGAAGGCGGCCGAAGCGGGCCACCCTGCGGGCGAGCGAGGTCGGTCTGTTCGAAGTGGGTCTTACCAAGGAGCGTCTAGGGCTTGCGCTGGCAGGCGGCCACCGTCCCCGCGGGATCGATGGCGTCCTTGCCCTCGAAGATGGCCGTGATGCGGCCCTCCTCGCTGATCACGAAGGTGGTGCGGTTCGCCCAGAGAAGACCCTTCACTCCGTACGCTTTGGCGGCCTTGCCGTCCTTGTCCGAAAGGAGCGGGAAGGGGAGCTTCAGGCTCTCGGCGAACCTGGTCTGGGTTTCGAGGCTGTCGAGGGAGACGCCCAGGACCTGGGCGCTGGTGTCGTCGAACTGCGCCTTGTGGTCGCGCAGTCCCGACATCTCCTTCGTTCAGCCGCCGGTGAACGCCTTCGGGTAGAAGGCGAGGACGACCTTCTTCTTTCCCTTGAACTCCGAGAGAGTGATGGTCTTTCCGGTCGAGGCGGGCAGCGAGAAGGCGGGGGCCTCGTCGCCCACCTTGAGCTTCGGGGCGTCTCCTTCGGCCGGGAGAAGGAGCGCCAGGGCCAGGGCGATGAACATGGACGGAACCTAGCACGGATCCCAGGGCGCCCTCTCTTGACACGGGCGATCCGAACGGCCTAAAAAGTCCCTCGACCGAAGGGGGAAGAATGAGCGAACAGCCGAGATCGCGATCCGAGGAGTTGCACGAGCTGCTTTCCGACCTCGGTCGCTGCGTGCAGGAGGCGGTCACCAACTCCTCCGAAGTCTCGGCCGCTCTCGACCGGATCCGGGAGCGCGGCTACGAGCCGTCCTTCGTGGTCGAGACGAGCGTTGCCTCCGCCTCCTCTCCGAACGCGGAAGGCGAGGCGGGAATCGAGATGAGCGTGGGCGTGCATCGCGGCCCCGACCCCGTCGAAGCGGCCATGACCCCGCTCGACAAGAAGTTCCTGCGCTCCCTGAAGATCAGCGTCGAATAGGCGCCCCGGGGCGTCCGGCGATCAGCGCCGCTTCGGCGAGACGATGGTGGAGCTGCCCGCGAAGAGCGCGGCGGGCCCCAGTTCCTCTTCGATCCGAAGGAGCTGGTTGTACTTCGCCACCCGGTCCGTGCGCGAGGCCGACCCGGTCTTGATCTGACCGCAGTTCGTGGCCACCGCCAGCTCGGCGATGGTCGTGTCCTCGGTTTCGCCGCTGCGGTGCGACATCACCGCCGAGTACGACGACCGCGTGGCGAGGGCCACGCAGGAGAGGGTCTCGGTGAGGGTGCCGATCTGATTGACCTTCACCAGGATGGAGTTCGCGATCCCCTTCGCGATTCCCTCCGCGAGGATCTCGGGATTGGTCACGAAGAGGTCGTCGCCCACGAGCTGGCACTTCGAGCCGAGCGCCTGAGTGAGGTTCTTCCAGCCCTCCCAGTCGCTCTCGCCGAGCCCGTCCTCGATGGATACGACGGGGTACTTCTTCACCCACGACTCGTACATCGCGATCATCTGGTCGGAGGTCTTCTCCTTCTCCCCCGACTTCTTGAAGACGTA
Organism: Vicinamibacteria bacterium; assembly: GCA_019694155.1. Classification (GTDB taxonomy): domain Bacteria; phylum Acidobacteriota; class Vicinamibacteria; order Fen-336; family JAGNNV01; genus JAGNNV01. Next base: position 5,440 of record JAIBCN010000188.1, read on the forward strand.
TTTCTTCCCCTCGTGCAGCTCGCTCGCGGCAACGTCGAGGGCCATCGCGATGTCCTGGCCGGGTTTGTAACCCGCGGCGGTGATGGCGTCGAGCACGGTCTCGATCACGCCCTCGGACGACGGCAGATCGGGAGCGAAACCGCCTTCGTCGCCCACCGAGGTGGCGAAGCCCTTCTTCTTGAGGATGCCCTTGAGCGTGTGGAAGACCTCCGCGCCCATGCGCAGAGCCTCGGCGAACGAGGAGGCTCCCACCGGCACGATCATGAATTCCTGGGGGTCGAGCTTGTTGTCGGCGTGCGCGCCTCCGTTCACGATGTTCATCTGCGGCACGGGGAGGGTCCGCGCGAGCGGGCCGCCCACGTACCGGTAGAGGGGCAGGGACACCGCGGCCGCCGCCGCCTTGGCCGTGGCCAGGGAGACCGCGAGAATGGCATTGGCCCCGAACTTCGACTTGTTCCTGGTGCCGTCGGCGTCGATCATGAGCTGGTCGATCACGATCTGCTGAAGCGCGTCCTCGCCCTTGATGAGTTCGGCGATCTCGTTGTTGACGGAGCCCACCGCCTTGAGGACGCCCTTGCCGAGGTAGCGCTTCTTGTCACCGTCCCTCCGCTCCACCGCCTCACGCGACCCGGTGGAAGCCCCCGAGGGAACCGCCGCCCGCCCGAAACTGCCGTCCGCGAGCGTCACTTCCGCTTCGAGGGTGGGGTTGCCGCGCGAATCCAGAATCTCGCGGGCGTGGATGTCGGTGATTTCGGTGTTCATGATGTCCTCTTCCGGGCCGGCCTTGGATTGGCCCTGCGGGGCGAAGATTACCCCTCCTCCGATCTGGTAGCGTCGCTCTCCAGAAGGACAGAGAAAGCACCAAATCAAAGGATTCAAACGAGCATGACCAGCGGCTCGCCCGTTCACGAAGCACTTGCGCACCTCGAAGGAAACTTCGAGGGCTTCAAGAAGACCCTCATCGATCTGTCGAAGATCCCCAGCATTTCGGCAAGTCCCTTCCCGAAGGAGGCCGTGCAGAAGTCGGCCGCCGCCATCGCCGACGCGCTGCGCGCGGTGGGCGTCGAGAACGTCCAGGTCCTCACCCTCGAGGGCGTGCATCCTTACGTCTACGGCGACTTCCTCCACAAGAAGGACGCGCCCACCCTGCTGCTCTACGGGCATCACGACGTGCAGCCGGTCGGCAACGAGTCGCGCTGGGCCACCTCGCCCTTTGAGCCTTTGGAGAAGGGCGGGCGGCTCTACGGCCGCGGCGTCGCCGACGACAAGGGCGGCGTGATGACGCACGTGGCCGCCGTCGCCTGTTACCTGAAGACGGTCGGGTCTTTGCCCTGCAACGTGAAATTCGTCATCGAGGGCGAGGAAGAAATCGGCTCGGAGAATCTGGGCGCCTTCCTCAAGAAGTACCGGAAGATGCTCGACGCCGACTTCATCGTGCTCTCCGACACCGCGAACTTCGACACCGGCGTCCCCGCCCTCACCTACCAGCTGCGCGGGATCGTGCAGGTGGACGTGGAGGTGGAGACGCTCAAGCAGCCCCGGCATTCCGGAATGTGGGGCGGCCCCATCCCCGACCCCGTCCAGGTCCTCTCCCGCATCATCGCCGACCTGACCGCGGCCGACGGCAAGCTCAACGTGCCGGGGCTCTACAACAAGGTGGCGAAGACGGGCGCGAAGCAGCTCGCGCGCATCCGCAAGCTGCCTTTCCGCGAAGCGCAGTTCAAGAAGGAGGCGGGCACTCTCGCGGGGGTGCGGCTCTCCGGAGAGGCCCGCTACTCGGTCTACGAGCGGTTGTGGACACGCCCCTCCCTCACCGTGATCGCGATGGAGTCGCATCCCATCAAGGGCTCGTCGAACCAGATCGTAAACGCGGCCCGCGCGCGCCTGTCCCTTCGCACCGTCCCGAACATGGACGGCCCGGACGCGGGTCGGCTGCTCGTGAAGCGGCTCACCAAGAACCCGCCCTACGGGGCGAAGGTCACGGCCAAGGTCACGGGCACCTCGCCCTGGTGGACGACCGACCCCGAGGGCCCCGCCTTCGAGGCGGCCCGCCGCGCTCTCAAGGCGGGCTACGGCAAGGAGACGGTCATGATGGGCGCGGGCGGCAGCATCGGCTTCGTCGGCCCCTTCGAAAAGACGCTCGGCGGCGTTCCCTGCCTCCTCATGGGCGTCGAGGACCCGTACTGCAACGCCCACTCGGAAAACGAGAGCCTCGACCTCGCGGACTTCAAGAAGTCCATCCGCTCCGCGATCTTCCTGTACGACGAACTGAGCCGCGTCCCGACGAAGTAGCTCCTTCAGCCATCACGTGCGGACACGGACGTCGTGCCCGAGAACAGGCTTCGCGCTCCGTTCCAGATGCGAGTAACGCCACGCGTCATTGCGGGTCGATCGCGTCCCAGGGGGTGACGCTGGGGAGAAACCTGGATCGTCATCGCGAGGAGGCCGACGGGAGGTAGCCGACGAAGCGATCCCGTGGTGGTGGGTAGCTGTGGCGCGCGGGGCCCGCGCGCAATGAGATTGCTCCGTCGCGTCGCAACTCGATGGGCTCCTCGCAATGACGGCGCTTGCGTGCGGCCTCGAATCGGCGGAGACGCGGCGTGGTCCCTCGACGCGTCACCTAACCCGGTGAGTCGTCCATGAGGACCTCGAGCACCCGCAGCTCGCGGCGGACCAGGAGCCGTTCCGCGAGCGCGATGAGGACGGCGTAGGTCGCGAGGGCGCCCAGGCAGGCGAGGATGGCGAGCCAGGGCGCCCAGGCGCCCTCCGCCACTCGGGGGCTGAGCCACAACAGGAACACGAAGGGCGCGGCGATGGCCGCGGTGGCCAGGGTGGCGACGAGGCTTGCGATGCCGTTGCCGCTCTGTCTCGCGTCCACCCGCTGCGCGTAGGGATTGAACCGGTCGCGGGGAAGGGCGAAGGGCCGCAGGATGGAGACGAAGTGCTGGACCCCCATGCTGATGGGCACGAGGGCGGCGACGAGCAGGATCATCTCCACGGCCGTTTCCCATCCGCCTCTCCAGCCTGTGACCGCGATGATGGCGAGGAGGGGCGGCAGGCGGAAGGCGAAACTCGAAACGTCGCTCGCCACCAGCATCGATGATCTCGCCACCGGCGTGCCGAAGATGAGGGCGACGCCCCGGCCGATGAGGAGGAAGGCGTTGCCTCCCACCAGGCTCAGGAAGACCACCATCGCGAACGGGCTGGTGAGCGTGCCGCGTTGCTGCGAGAGGGTGAACGCGAAGAAGCCCATCATCAGGGTGGGGAAGAACAGGGCCATCCGGGCGGCCGGCGTCCGGAGCTGGGTGCGGAGCTGGGTTTCGATGAGGGCCCCAAGCGCCCCCGGAAGGAGGACGCGCACGCGTCGCGGGGCTGCGGTCTTTTTCGCGACCCGGTCCTCGCCCTCGCCGGCCAGGATCCGGTTGAGTAGCGTCATCGACACGAACGCGATGCCGACGAGGAGCAGCACGGAAGGAACCGCGAGCGAGAGCGCCTGCCCGAGGTCCCCCGCGCCCGCGTACACCGCGGCCCGGGCCGCCCATCCAAGCGGCGAGAACTGCACCAGCGGCGCGACGAGCGGCCTCAGGAACTCGCGCGGCCCGCGGTAGCTCACGAGCGAGGGCAGGAAGAAGATCGCGAAGGCCAGGAGCCGCGCAAGGTCGGAGACCCATGTCCGCCTCGCGATCAGGACCGCGAAGAGAGACATGGCGTGCGCTCCCATGAGCAGGGTCAGATGAGCGAGGAGAGCGAGGGGCAGGGTGACGAACGTGAGCGCGGGGCGCGAGGCCGCGCCGAAGGCGGCGCCAAGGAGCACGGGTGACTCCAGCACGAGCGGCGTCACCACCCCGGTGAGGAGCGAGTAGGCGAGAAGCTCCCCGCGCCGGATGGGAAGATGAAGCAGGTTCTGCAAGGATGCGCCCGCGAGATTGCTGAGGATCAGGGGCCGGGTCAGGAAGAAGACGCCGAAGAGCGTGACCACGAGCGAGGCGAGATCGGCGATCCGCTCCGCCTTCACCCCGTGGGTCTGGGACAGTGCGAAGTACGCGCCCGCGCCCATGGCGCAGGTGGCGCCCAGGTAGAGCAGCGCGCCCAGGAGGAGAAAGATCGACGATGCGCCCGCGGAGGCGATCCCGCGCATGCGGGTGCGCCACGAGAGCCCGATGAGGAGGAGCAGCCGGCTCACGGCTGGGCCGCGGGCGGCTCCGGCAGCGAGGCGTGGGGGGCGGCCTCCAGGAAAGAGGGCGGCTCTTTCGGCTTCTCGGCGCCCACTACCTGAAGGAATACGTCCTCGAGCCTCGCGTCGGTTCCCATCCGCCGCAGTCGCTTGATCTCCTCGATGGTGCCCGAGGCCACGAGCCTTCCTTCGTGGATCACGCCGATCTCGTCGCAGAGCCGCTCGGCCATGTCGAGCACGTGCGTGGTGAAGAAGATGGTGAGTCCGCTCGCCACCAGCGAACGAAGGAGATCAGCCACCGTCTTCACGGACACCGGGTCCACACCGTTCAGCGCTTCGTCCAGGAAAAGCACCCGGGGCTTGTGGATGAGCGCCGCGGCGAGCGCCAGCTTCTTCTTCATCCCTAGCGAGTACTCGAGCACCGCCTGGGCCTTCGCCTCCGCCAGGTCGAAGTACTCGACGAGCTCGTCGCTCCGCCGCCGGGCTTCCGCGGTGGAGAGGCCATGGATGCGCCCCGTGAAGAGGAGCGTCTCCTCGCCGGTGAGCCGGTCGAACAGAGGCAGGTCGTCGGGCACGAGGCCGATCGAGCTCTTCACCGCCATGGGGTCGGCCTCGATCGACTGGCCGAGGATCAGGACTTCACCGCTCGTCGGCTTCAGCAGTCCGGTGAGCATCCGCAGCGTGGTGCTCTTGCCCGCGCCGTTCGGGCCCAGGAATGCGTAGAGCACCCCGGGCCGGACGGAAAGCGAGAGGTCGCGAACCGCGGTCTTGGTCTTGTACGCCTTGACCAGGTTCCTGGCTTCGATGGCGGGAGGAGTCACCTAGCTCCCGATCAACCGAGAGTAGATGGCGCGCGCGCGCCCGAGATCCGCGGTGCCCTTGATGAGGGCGCGGCCGTCGCGGAAGAGGAGCATCTCGGAGTTCTTCTCCTTGAGCCGGACCACGTGTTCGGAGAGCGTGACGTCGCCGAGCGCGCGCCAGGTCACCGCGAAGTCGTCGATGTCGAGGGCCATGCCCTTCTCGGGAGGCCGGATCTGCACGGCGTCGCGGCCGCACAGGAAGGCCTCGCCGGCGCTCTGCTCCCGGGTCAGGAAGACGCCGCTCACGCAGGCGTCGCAGGAGGGTTCGGTTCGCGAGAGGTCGATGCGGTCGAATTGCGACGACCACACGTCGATGCTGACGAGGCCGACGCCCACCGCCTCCGGATGGCCGGAGAGGATCTTCAGGGCCTCGGCGCCCTGCAGGCCCGCGATCACCTGGACGATGGGGGCAATGACTCCCGCGGTGTCGCAGGTGGGCGAGGATCCGGCGGGCGGCGCGTCGCCCAAAACGCAGCGCAGACAGGGTGTCTTTCGCGCGCCGCGCAGGACGGGCAGCACCAGGCCGTACGAACCGACGCAGGCCCCGTAGATCCAGGGGATCGACGTCTCGATGCTCAGGTCGTTCAGGACGTAGCGCGTGTCGAAGTTGTCGGTGCCGTCTAGGAAGAGGTCGATGCCTTCGAGGAGGGTCCGGGCGTTGTCCCAGTTGAGGTCTTCCACGCGCGCGTCGAGAGTGACGTCCGAGTTCACCGCGCCCAGGCGATCCCGGGCCGCGAGCGCCTTCGGGCGCAGGGCGCGCGCATCCGCCTCGGTGAAGAGAGTCTGGCGCTGGAGATTCGATTCCTCGACGATGTCACGGTCGATGAGCCGGACGAGGCCCACGCCCGCGCGGACCATGGTTTCGGCGAGCTGGGAGCCGAGGGCGCCGCACCCCACGATGGCCACGCGGGAAGCGTTGAGCCGGTCCTGGCCGGAGCGCCCGATGGGCGTGAAGATCTCCTGGCGGGAATACCGCACCGACCGAGGAGACGCAGGGCCCTGGGGATTCAGCGGCAACCTACGCGCTGCGGGTCTGAGCGAGGAGGAGGGCCGCGGAGCGCATGGCGTCCACCGGGGCTTCGTTTCCCGTCCACACCTCGAACTGCGCGGCGGCCTGGGCGAGGAGCATTTCGAAACCGCTGATGACCGTGCATCCAGCCTGCGCCGCCTCGCGCAGTAGCCGGGTTTCGAGCGGGTCGTAGATCATGTCGAAGACGATGGCGCCGCTCTTGAGCAGCGCCTTGGGCACGAGACTCTGTTCGGCCAGCGACCCTCCGCCGACCGGCGTGGCGTTGACGAGGATGTCCCACTGCGAGTTCAGGAGCACGCTCATGTCTCCGGCCGCGCAGCCCACCTCGGCCCCCACCTGAAGCGCCTTCTCCCGGTTCCTGGCCAGGATGCGGACGGTCGCCCCGCGCTCCTCGAGGGCCACCGCGGCCGCCCGGGCGGCGCCGCCGGCGCCGAGAATCAGGACCGATTTGCCCTTGATCTCTCCGCGCTTCCTGAGCGGGGCCACCACGCCGAGACCATCCGTGCTCGTGCCGTGGAGCTGGCCGGTGTCATGGACCACCACCGTGTTGACGCTTCCGCATTGCGCCACGGTGGCGTCCACCGCGTGCATTCTCCCCACCATCTCCACCTTGTAGGGCCGGGTGACCGAGAAGCCGGAAAGGCCCAGGTGGGGGAAGGCCTGGAAGAAGGCGGCGAGCGAATCGGACTGGAGCGGGACGAACACCGCGTCGATCCCGGACTCGGAGAAGCCGCGGTTGTGGATGGCGGGAGAGAGGCTGTGCATCACGTCGCCGCCCACGAGGCCGTACACCTTGGTCTGCGGCCCGATCGTCTTCACGTTGTAGATGGTGTCCATCTCCTCGGCGGGGATCTGGCCGGCCGCGGCCTCGTGTCCCTTGCCCGTGGACGCGTACACGAAGGGCGCTCCGTACCTGGGCCCCACGATGCGCGACACCGCGCCGAGCGGCCCGAGCGCGATGGCGACGAGGGGCGGGCTCGAACCCGCGTGCCGCCGCGCAAGCTCCATGAGGCGTCCCACATCGGTCATCGACCGCGGGCTGACCGCGATCTTCACCACGTCGGCGCCCGTCCTGCACATGCCCTCGTACAGCGCCTCGAGATCCTGAGGCGTCCCCGTCATGTCGTGAAACGACACGATGAGTCCCTTGCCCGCTTTCTCCGTCATGATGTCGAAGAAGCCGCTGCGGTACTCGATGTCGACGTAGTCATAACCTCGCCGCACGGCTTCGTGGAGGAGCGCCCGGCGCTTGGGGTCGTCGTCTTTCATCTTCCCGCCTTCCGAGGCGGAGCGCGCGGTGAAGATGAGAGGCTTCGTGCGGACCCGCAGAATGGTCAAGGGGTCGATGTCGGTGACGAGGTCGGCCCGGATCTCGAACATGTCGGCGAGGCCGGAGAGGTCCGACATGCGGTCGATGACGTCGACGGTCAACCTTTCCGTCAGTGTGATGCAAAGGGAGGCCACGAGGGCGGTAGTCTAGCGCGGCCCTCTCATGCAGGATGCTCTTCTTCTCTCCCGCCGCGACCTCGAGCGCGTGCTCGATTTTCCGTCCGTCATCGACGTCCTCGAACAGGCCTTCCGGGCCGAGCACCGCCGCGAATGGGACACGCCGAAGCGGATCGCCGCCCATACGAAAGCCGGGGGTTTGCTCGCCATGCCGTGCGGCGGCGGTTCGCCCGAGGCCCTGGGCGCGAAGCTCGTGAGCACGTTTCCCGGCAACGCCGCCCGGTCTCTGCCAAGCGTCTCCGGCCTGTATGCCCTTTTCGATCCGGGAACCGGCGTTCCTCTCTCGGTCATGGATGGCAGCTATCTCACGCTGGTTCGCACCGCGGCGGTGTCCGCCCTGGCCGCGCGGCTCCTGTCACGCCCCAACGCGAGGACCCTGGGCCTTCTTGGCGCGGGCGCCCAGGCGGCCTTCCACGCGTGTCTCCTCGCCGCGGTCAGGCCCATCGACGCAGTGACGATCTGGGCGCGCCGCCGCGATCAGGCCGAGGCTCTGGCGGCCTCACTGCGCGCGAGCGACGATCTGCGGCGGGTCTCCTCGTGGACGGTGACCGCCGTGCCGGAAGAGGCCGCGGCCTGCGATCTCGTGGTGACGGCGACGTCGGCCCCCGATCCCGTTCTGCTCGGCCGCTGGCTTCGCGACGGGACGCACCTCAATCCCATCGGGGCGCACACCCGGCACACACGGGAAATCGATACGGAGGCCGTGACCCGCGCCGCCGTCCTCGCGGTGGAGACCGCCGACACCCTCCTCGAAGCAGGGGACTTCCAGATGGCGGAGGCCGAAAGGGGCGGTGTTTCGGATCGCGTGGTGACCCTCGGTTCCATTCTGGCGAAGGCCGCGCCGTTTCCCGCGGAGCGCGACCCGGGCGCCATCACCATCTTCAAGTCCTGCGGCGTCGCCTTCGAGGACCTCGCCGTCGCTTCGCTCGCCTTCCGACGCGCGCGCGAGGCGTCCCTCGGAGTCAACTTCTCCTTTGCCCGGGCGGTCTAGGTCCGCCAGGAGAATTTCCCTCGGGCCTTCGCATAGACTGGCGAAACACCAAAAGGAGACGTCGAATGGCCAAACACTTCAAGCTGATGGGCTTCTATTTCTGGCTGCTCGCCCTGTTCACGGTCGGGCGCTGGGTCATCTCATTCACTTCGTCGGATTACGCGCGGGCGACCTGGATCTTCAGCCTCGTGCCTCTGGCGCTCATCGCTTCCGCGCACCACGCGGCCTTCGCCCGCGCGTTCCAGGGCTATTCGCTCAAGGATGCGGCGGCGCTCGGCGCCCTCATCGGACTGGTCACGCAGGTGGTGATCTTCGTCTCCACCGCCGCCTCCTACATGCTCGGGCTCTCCACTTTGTGGAATTCGCCCGCGGCTCTCAATCAGGCCGCGGCCGTGCCCTTTGGAGCGGCCATGCTGGCCCGCGTCGGGGGACTTGTCGTGAACACCATTCTGAACGTGGTCGCGGCTCTGCTCGGGTATGCGATGGGCGCAGGCATCAAGGCGAACCGGTAGGCGCGGCCTTTGAACGAGCGGGACGTTCTCCCCGCCTTCACGGCGATCACCTTCCCAGGGGAAGCCGAAGAGAAGGACTTCGTCGAGACGGCGCGCTCTCTCAAATCGGCGGAGGCGCTGAAGCTTCTGGAGGTGGTCGGCAACCGGGCGCTGGCCCAAAAAGACCCGGGGCGCCACACCAAGAGGCTCAAGCTCTTCTCGGCGATCGCGGAAGGGTGGAGCGACAAGGCCCTCTTCCTTCCTTTCGTGCGCGCCCTCCGCACCGCGGACGCGCCCCTCCGGAACGTCCTCGTGGACGCCATTCCCAGGGTCAACAGCGTGGAGGCGCACGGCGAACTCGCGGGCCTGCTGCGCGCCCCCGAGCCTCTCCTGCGCGGAGTGGCGGCGAAGGCGCTGAGCAAAATCGGAGGACGGACGGTCTTCGACATGGTGGGGAAGCTCGTTGCCGAGCCGACCTTCCCCGGCCGACTGGAGGCCATGGACGTCCTCATGGCCCTGGCGCCCCAGCACGCCGCGCCGCATCTCAAGGGCGTCCTTGCGATCGGAAATGCGGCGGAGAAGCTGCGCGCCATTCAGCACCTGTCGTCGCCCGCCTCCGCGGACAAGGACTCCCAGGGCGCGGCGTCGCTCCTGGCGCCCTACATGTCGGACCCCGCCGAACCCATCGCCCTCGCCGCGGCCGCCGGTTTCTGCGCCCTCGCCAGCGAGGACGAGTACTTCGACAAGGCGGCCCCCCTTCTCGACGAGAACCGCATCGAAGTCGCCCGCGTGGTCCTCAAGGGAGCGTCGCGATTCTCGAGCGCCCGTTCCACGCGCCTGCTCTCGCGGAAGCTGCGTGAGGGGCCCAATTCGATCCGGCAGACCGTGCTCGAAGCACTCGAAGTGCGTCGTGACGCGAGCGCGGTTCCCCTGCTCGTCGAGGCCCTCGAGCTCAAGAACCCGCTGCTGCGCAGCTCCGCGGCGAATCTCCTTTCCCAGCTGGGACAGGAAGGTCGCGCCGACCTCTCCCGCACCGTCTTGTGGCTCCTCAAGAGCCGTGATCAGGATGTCCGCCGCTTCGGGGTGGATCTGGCCCGGTCCGCGGGCAGTCCCGACACACTCTGGCCCCAGCTCGTCGAATATCTCCGGGACGAAGACTGGTGGGTCCGCGAGCGCGTCGGCGACGTTCTGGTGGAAATCGCCGCCGACTCCATCCTTCGTCCGGTAGCCCAGCTTCTCTCCGAGAAGGACCCGCTGATCCGGCGCTTCGGCACCGACATGCTGAAGCGGCTCAAGAACGCAGCCGCGCTCGGGACGCTCGTGCGGGTGGCCGATTCGGATCAGGACTGGTGGGTGCGGGAGGGAGCGGTGGAGGCTCTCGGCGCGATCGGCGACCCCAGGGTCGTGCCCCATCTCGTGGACATGATGACCCGTGCTCCCGAGATCCAGATCGCCTGCCTGCAGGCCCTGGGCCAGCTCAATGCGAGAAGCGTATCCACCCACGTGGCGGCGCTCCTCTCCTCGCCGGACGCGGACGTCCGTGGAGCCGCTCTCGACTGCCTCACGAGGTGCGAAGCGGTCAAGGAGGTGCCGAGCGTGCAGTCGGCCCTCGAGGATTCGCACCCCCGAAATCGTGTCCGGGCCCGGGAGTTCCTGATCCGCTTCGCGGCCGACAACCGCAGCGGGAGTCAGGCCCCGACCGGCACCGCGCTCGACCAGCTGCTGGTCATGGCGGTCGAGGCCGAGGCCGACGACCTGGTGCTTCTTTCCGGCCGGAGAGCCGCGATCAAGAGATCGGGACGTATCGAGGAATTGCCCGGCGCCGTCCTGACCGGTGATCAGCTCCGAGCCCTGCTTCTCCCGCGCCTCTCCATATCCCAGCGCGAGGAGATTGCGGCACTGCAGGATGTCGACTTTTCCTACGACGTCCCGGGACGGGAACTGCGATTCCGGGCCCACGTCTTCAATGAGATGGGCGGGCTCGCCGCCGTCTTCCGGTCGATCAAGAGCACCCTCCTCGACATCGAAGCCGGGGGGTTCCCCGCGGTGGTGAAGTCATTCCAGGACTTCAACGACGGCCTGGTCCTCGTCGGCGGCCCCACGGGTTCCGGCAAGTCCACGACACTCGCGGCCCTCATCGACGCCATCAATCGCAAGGCCAGCCACCACATCCTTTCCATTGAAGACCCGGTCGAGGTGGTCCACGCGAACAAGAAGAGCCTCGTGAACCAGCGCGAGATCGGCGCTCACGTGATGTCCTTCGCGACCGCGCTCCGCGCCGCCCTGCGTCAGGATCCGGACGTTCTCATGATCGGCGAGATCCGCGACTTCGAGACCATCTCCGCGGCGGTGAGCGCCGCTGAGACCGGCCACCTCGTGTTCGGCTCCGTCCACACCACCTCCGCCGCATCCACCGTCGACCGGCTGGTGAGCGCCGCTCCTTCGGCCCAGCAGGACCACATGCGCAGCCTGCTCGCGGGGAGCCTGCGCGCCGTCATCTGTCAGTTCCTCCTGAGGCGCCTCACCGGAGGCCGTTGCCTCGCCGTCGAGGTGATGATCAACAACGAGGCGGTGGCGAGTCTCATCCGCAAGGGGAAGAGCTTCCAGATCCCTTCCGTGATCGCGACCGCGCGCGAGCAGGGGATGCAGCTCATGGACACCGAGCTCATG
>JAIBCN010000136.1 GCA_019694155.1 Vicinamibacteria bacterium
TCCTTTTCCTCGACCTGCGCGCCCAGGAACTGGCGTGACTGTTCCACCGCCCGGTTGTTCGAGGCTTCGGTCTCGCGCAGATACTGGTCCATGATGGCGTTCGCCACGTCGGCCGCCACCTTGGGGTCATAGGCGGCGAATCGGATCTCGATCCAGGTGGACTTTGCCTCTCCCGTCACGCGCAGACGCGAGCGGAAGGCGGCCACCGTGTCCGTGGGGGCGTCGGTTCCGTCCGCGCCGATCAGCCGTCCCCACTCTGCCCGCATGCGATCCGGCCAGCTCCCGATGGGACCCGTGGAGAGCTCCTTCTGCGCGGCGGCGTCGAGCGAGGTCACCGTTCGAGACGCGAATTCCGGGCTCCGGATGAGGACCCGCTGGCGCTCCAGAATGGCGCCGAGACGCGTCACCTCCGTGGACATTCTCGCCAGAGGGTTGGCGGCCATGGCTTCGGCGATGGCCACCACCGCGAGACCCTCGTACACCGGCCGCAGCGTGTAGTTGTAGATGGTGGCGCCCACGAGCGAAACCACGAGACCGAGCGCGACGAGCCGCCGTCGCCGGACGACGATCATCCACTCCCGGCGCAGGCCGGGGACGATGTCGAAGCGTTCTTCGTTCAATGCGTTCTCATTCGGGGGGTTCAATGGGCAAGCCGCCAGCGAGTAAGCGTACCCCACCGTCCCCGGCCGCCCCTTCGGGCATTTTCTCAGATATCGAGAGGCAGGCGAGGCGAATAGAGTAGGTGAGACGCCCGATTGCCTCCACCCAAGGCCCATCCAGAAACGAGAAGACACGCATGTTTCCGACCTCAACCATCCTCGCCCTTGTCCTCGCCGCCGCCGCGCCCGATCGCATTCTCGTGAACGGCGTGGTCCACACGATGGACGATGCCCGGCCGCGGGCCGAGGCGGTGGCCATGACCGGCGGGAGGATCTCCGCGGTGGGCTCGTCCGCCGAGGTTCTCGCCCTGAAGGGCCCGCAGACCGAGGTGATCGACCTGCGCGGCGCCACCGTGATTCCCGGGCTCAAGGAGAGCCACGGGCACTTCATAGGCATCGGCCAGGCCCGGATGGTCCTCGACCTCGTGGGAACGAAGAGCTGGGATGAAGTGGTGGCAAGGGTGGCGGAGGCGGTCAAGACGCGCCCCAAGGGTGCTTGGATCGTGGGCCGTGGTTGGCACGAAGGGAAGTGGCAGACCCGGCCCGCGCGGGAGATCCGCGGCTTCCCCCCCCACAACGCGCTCTCCGCGGTCTCGCCCGACAATCCCGTCTACCTGGTTCGCGCCGACGGTCATGCGGGCTTCGCCAACGCCCGGGCCATGGAACTGATGAAGATCACGAAGGAGACCAAAGCGCCCGCGGGCGGCGATGTCATCCGGGATGAGACGGGAGAGGCCACGGGGGTCTTCATCGACACCGCCAAGGGACTGATCCGGCCGCCGTCTCCCACCGACGCGGACATTCGCGAAGCCGTCCGACTGGCCACGGAGGAGTGCCTGCGCAAGGGAATCACGTTCTTCGATGATGCGGGCGCTGATCCAGCGACCCTCGCGCTCTACAAGGATCTGGCGGCGAAGAACCAGCTGGGGCTCCGGCTCTACGCGATGATCGCGGGCCTCGATAGCATGAAGAAGTTCGGCCCGCCGGAGCCCGGCGGGGCGGATTCGTTCCTCAGCATCCGTTCCGTGAAGCTCGTGATCGATGGGGCGCTTGGTTCCCGGGGGGCGAGGCTCCTCGAGCCCTACGTGGACGATCCCGGCAACACCGGTTTGTGGGTCACCGATCCCGCGAAGGTCCGCGAGGGGGCGCTCTACGGAATCGAGCACGGCTTTCAGGTCAACGTGCATGCAATCGGCGATGCGGGAAACCGCGCGGTGCTCGACGCTTTCGAAGCGGCCTTCAAAGCTCACCCGGAAAAGAAGGACGTCCGGTTCCGTGACGAGCACTCACAGATCCTCGACGAGAGCGATATTCCGCGTTTCGGCAGGCTGGGAGTGATCGCCTCCATTCAAGGCATCCACGGCACGTCCGATCTGCCGTGGGCCGCGAAGCGCCTCGGCGAAGCCCGGGTCCTCGAGGGTGCTTATGTTTGGCAGAAGCTCCGGAAATCGGGGGCCGTCCTGATCAACGGCACGGATGCGCCGGTCGAGGACGTGGACCCCATCAAGTCCTACTACGCGTCGGTCACCCGGCAGAGCGAGGCCGGCGAGCCCCGAGGCGGCTATCAGCCCGATCAGAAACTCACCCGGCTCGAAGCCCTTCGGTCCTACACGAAGGACGCTTACTGGGCTTCTTTCGCGGAGGCCAACGGCGGCGTTGTCGTCCCGGGGAAGTGGGCGGACCTGACCGTCCTTTCCAAGGACATCCTGAGCGTGCCCGATGCCGAGATCCTGAAGGCTCAGGTTCTCTACACCATCGTGAACGGCAGGGTCGCCTATCGGTCGGGCGCGAAATAGGCGTTTTCGGGGCCGCGTCATGGTCTCCACCACCGGGCGCGCGGTCACCGCGTTTCCGAACGACGAAGAAAGCCTCGCTCTTCAGGCGAGTCTGTTCGATGGAGAAGCTGCTGTGCAGGCCTGGCGAAAACTGACGGCTGTCACCAGCCCCGAGAACGCCGGGATCGCGTGGATCGCGCCGCTCCTCATGGCGAATCTCAAGCGCCTGGCGCCCGACGACCCCTGGGTCAGGAACAACCCGCATTTCCTGACCCTCGAGAAGCTCAAGGGGCTGGCGATGATCAAGTCGGCGGAGGCGATCCTCGACTGCCTGGCCCGGGAATCCGTTCCCACCATGGCGCTCAAGGGGCTTGCCCTGGGGGCCACGGTGTACGACTCACCGGGCCTACGGACGGTCTCGGACCTCGACATCCTGGTGCCCGGCCGGGATGTCTTTCGGGCCATGGACGCTTTGAAGCGGCACGGCTTTCGTTCAGGTCCCGGCGAACCCGGGACGCCCGAGGAACTGCGCGCGAATCACGCACACGTCTTCTACCCGCAGAAGCGGCACGAGCTGAGCCTCGACCTGCATTGGCACGTCCTCGCCAGCGCGCGCGGCGACGAGGACGACGTGCCTTTTTGGTCGGCCGCGCAGCCACTCACGATCGGGAACCACAAGACACTCGCTCTTTCCCCGGAGGATCAGCTCCTGCATATCCTCGTGCATGGCGTGAGATGGACCCGCATGCCCCACGTCCGCTGGGTCGCCGACGCCACGCTTCTCCTTCGGAAGGCGGGTCGCGGCATCGACGTGGAGAGGTTTCTCGAAGCGACGCAAAGGACGGACGCCGTGGTGCCGGTTCAGGAGGGCCTCGCCTTCGTGGCCGGACTGATCGGAGAGGGCCGCGAACTCCTGCCTCGCGTTACCGCGCTCAGGAGATCACGCTTCGCGGAGCGCGCCTTTCGGGCCCGGGCCACGTCCTACGAGGACCGATCGGTCACCGACCGCATCGCCTTGCGCATCGAAACCGCGGTGTGGACGAGACGGGCGAAGAAGGGCCGCGTGCCGCGCGACTAAGCCTCGTTTCCGATCGGCTTCAGACCGGCAGCGCGCGCTCGAACCAGATCGGGGCCCAGGCGAAGGGTCGCCATTCGCGCGTGCATACGAAAGTCGCCGCGCAGGGACCACAGCGGGTACGTGAAGGTCGCCGGACGGTTGCGCTCCACGAAGAAGTGACCCACCCAGGCGAAGCCGTATCCGACGAAGGGAGCCAGGGCGAACCACCGCGGGGACTGAACGACTCCCATGACCGCGATGCCGTAGACCAGGGTCGTTCCCACGAAATGAAGCGCGCGATTCACCGGGTGGAGATGTTCCCCCAGGTAGTGAGGCCAGAACTCCTCGAAGGTCCGCAGCTCCTTGTCTATCACGCTTGAATCCTAGGCGATCACGGCTAACGCCCGCCTCCCCTCCAATACTGCTCAAAACCTTGACAGCGGGCGGCCGGCCCCTTACGATCGCTGCTCATCCTCATGACGCCAAGCAAGCCCAGGACCACCGCGAGTGAGGACAAAGCAGAAGCCGGCAAGGCTTACGTCTCCATCGGCGGGCTCTCTCGCGCCACCGGCGTTCCCATAGAGACGCTGCGCACCTGGGAGCTTCGGTACGGCTTTCCCAAGTCCGTCCGCAAGCCCTCGGGGCATCGTCAGTTCGACGTGTCGCACGTCGAGCGGATCCGCCGCATGGGGCAAGCCCTCGATCGAGGCCTGCGGGCAGGTGACGTGGTGCCGGCCACCGACGCCGTCCTGGAATCGCTGCTCGCCACTGTCCCGGTCAAACCGGTCACGCGCAGCCAGGCTCTTCCCTTCGATACCCACTCGTTCATAGAGGCGGTGAAGAAATTCGACGCCGACCGGTTGATGCGCTCGCTCTACAGCGATCTCGCGAACGAAGACCCGCTCGCCTATCTCGAAACCCGAATCGCCCCCTGCCTCGAGGTTCTCGGAACGGCCTGGCAGAAGGGCGAGATCGACGTGGCCCATGAGCATTTCGCATCCGAGCGCGTCTCCGATGTCCTGCGCGGCGCGCGGCTGCGGTTTGAAGAGACCGCGACCGGGCCGCTCGTGGTTCTCGCCACCCTGCCCGGAGAGCCGCACGGGCTGGGCGTTCAGATGGCGGCGCTTGCTCTCTCCGCCCGCGGCCTCCGCGTCCTGAGTCTGGGCACGGAGGTGCCGATCGCGGAGATCGGCGCTCTTGCCGAGCGGACGGGTGCGAGCGCGGTGGCCGTTTCGGCTTCCATATGGACGCACCGGCAGGCCCCGGCCGCCCTGGCCGAACTGAGATCCGAACTGCCTCGGAAGATCGAACTCGTGGTCGGGGGCGCAGGCGCACCCGCGAACCTGAAGGGAACCACCGCCTTCTCCGACCTGCGCGAGCTCGACGCCTGGTCGCAGGAACTCCTGCGGGCACGAAGGAAGGGCTGAGGAGAGGCGACCTCCCTCCATCCGTCTCGGGAAGGCGGATGCAGCCACAGGTCGAGCATGGATGGGTTGCGGCCAGGAGCCCGAGGACCTATCCTGCGGCCTCTTTCTGGAGGATGGATGCAAACAGTCTGCAAGCCGTTTTCGCGGCCTTGACGCTCGGAGCCTTCACCCCTCTGTTCGTGGCGGTGGGCCTGTGGGTTGCCTTCGTGGTCTACGGCCTCGTCGCCCTGCGTCCGCACCCGAAGGGCCTCGGCCCCCTCTTCTTCACGGAGATGTGGGAGCGCTTCAGCTACTACGGCATGCGGGCGCTGCTCATGCTCTACATGGTGGCCCCGGCCACGGCCGGCGGGCTCGCCCTTTCCAAGGAGTGGGCGGGGACGGTCTACGCCTTCTACACCTTCTTCGTATATGCCCTGAGCATTCCCGGCGGCTGGGTGGCGGACCGGTTCCTCGGCTACCGACGCGCGGTGCAGGCGGGCGGGGTTCTCATCGTGCTTGGCGAGTTTGGCCTCGCCTCCGGGCCCCGGCCTTTGTTCTACCTGGGTCTCGTCGCCATAGCGGTGGGCACCGGCCTCCTCAAGACGAACTGCACGTCGCTCGTCGGCATGCTGTACGGCGAGAACGACTCCCGGCGGGACGCGGGCTTCTCGATCTACTACATGGGGATCAACATCGGAGCCCTGATCGCGCCCCTCATCCTCGGCTTCATCGCGCAGGAGCCGGCGGTCGTCAACGCGCTCGGTGTTCTGGGTCTCGGATCCGTGAACGGCTGGCGATGCGCGTTCGGCCTTGCCGGCCTCGCCATGGTCGCAGGCCTCGTGCAGTACACGCTGCGCCAGGGGATTCTGGGCGAGGTGGGGCTTCGGGCCGGGGCGCGCGTGACCCAGCAGGGGGATCAAGCCGCCCAGGCGCCTCTCACCCATGAAGAGCGGCAGCGCATGTGGGTGGTCGGCATACTGGTGCTGTTCATCATCACCTTCTTCTTCGTGTTCGAGCAGGCGGGCACCACCCTCAACCTCTTCGCCGACGAGCACACGCGCAACTCGATCGGAGGCTGGGCCTTCCCGTCGAGCTGGTTCCAGAGCGTCAACTCCACGTGGCTCCTGCTCCTCGCTCCCGTGCTCAGCTGGCTTTGGGTGAGGCTTGGCGACAAGGAACCGAGCAGCCCGGTGAAGTTCGCGCTCGGCTTGCTCTTCGTGGGCGCGGGCATGCTTCTCCTGGTGCCGCCGAGCCTCGCCTACACCGCGGAACCCACCCTCCGCGTGGCCCCCTGGTGGCTCGTGGGCACCTATCTCCTGCAGACGATCGGTGAACTGTGCCTCTCTCCGGTGGGTCTCAGCACCGTCTCCAAGCTCGCACCTCCGCGCTATTCAGGCGTCATGATGGGTGTCTTCTTCTTCGCCATCGGAGCGGGCAACATGCTCGCGGGTTTCGCCGGCGGCTTCAGCGACCGGCTGCCTCCGGCGACGTTATTCGGCGGCCTCTTCGCCATCACCACAGTGATGGCCCTGGTGCTGTTCGCTCTCTCGCCCACGATCAAGAGGATGATGGGCGGCGTGCGCTAAGGAGGCCGGATTTCCGCGATCCGCCTTCTAGAATCGAAGGTCCGGATCGCCTTGACCCCCACCGAGCCCCGTCTTCCGAAATCCGATCCGCCGCTCCGGGACGCCCGGGTGGCGGGGTCGCGGCTGACCTTCACCGACGAGGGCCATTCGAAGGAGGTCTTTTTCGCCATCCACGGCGTTCCGGGCTCGGTGCGGGATTTCCGCTATCTTTCCCCGCCCCTCCTCACCTTCGCGCGCCTGATCCGCGTGGACCTTCCGGGCTCCGGCGGATCGGAGCCGCGTCGGGCCGCCCTGCGGAGCTTCGAGGCCCGCGCGGAAACCATCCTGGGCCTCGCCGACCTCCTGGAGATCCGGAAATTCGGAGTGATCGGCCACTCCATGGGCGCCGGCACCGCGCTCGTGACTGCTTCCATGGCTCCCGAGCGCGTGTCTCATCTCGTGTTGATCGCGCCCATGGGACTGCGGCCGCACAAGGGACTCTCCCGCTCCCGGGCCTCGTTCATGCGCATCGCCTTCCTGTTGAAAGTCCCGGGGGTGCGCCATCTCGTTCTGCCCAGGGTCAGGGATCACTACAGGCGGAGACGCTTTCCCCGAGCCGACGAGATGACCGCCGCCGAGTACGCGACTCAGTTCGAGTCCTTCACCGCGGCCGACTACCCGCTCCTCAATCGCGCCGCGCGCAAGCCTCTCCCGAAGAAGACGCTCGTGGTCTTCGCGGCCGACGATCACCTGGTCGAGCCTCAGATCCCGACCGAACTCGCGGAGGCGATTCCCGGCGCCCGCGCCCTTCGTTTCGACGACGGCGGGCACAGCATCCAGAAGCACAAGGCCGCGGAGATCGCCCGCGCCATCCGCGAGCTGTAGAACGGCCCAAGGACTAGCCCAGCTTGCGGCAGATCGCGTCGAAGCGCTTCCGAAGGGCCTCGCCCTCATCGCCCGTCACCGGGCCGAGCTTCTCGTAGATCGAACGGGCTTTTTCGACTTCCGCCTTGAAATTCGATCCGCCGGGCTTGGCGCCCATGGTTCTCGACGCCCAGGCTTCCTTCAGGCGCGTCGCCAGGTCCATGGAGTCGACCTTGGCCTTGTCGTTCTCGAGGGCTTCCAGTTTGACAACGAGTTTCTCGAGCTTCTTCCTGTTCTCGTCGACGTCCATGTCCGTGCCCTTGAAGGCTTCGGAGTTCTTCGAGATCAGGTTCGCGAAAAGGGTCTTGAATCGGATGTCCTGCTCGCGGCTCGGTCGACCGGACATCTTGCGCCAGCGTGCGCGGAAATCGGCCACCTTGTTCTTGTAGTCCTCGGCGCCGTCGGCGGCCGCCTCCGCGCCCTCGAGCGCTTCCATTTCGGCAAGGAAGGCCGCGCGTTCGGCCTGGAACTTCTCGTCTTCGATGGAGTCGCGGCGGCGATACCGGTCGAACACCGAATCCACGGCCTTGTGGAACCTGTTGTAGAGCTTTTCCCGCTCGCGCATCGGGATGGGGCCGACCGTCTTCCACTCCGCCTGCAGCTTCTTCGCTTCCGTGGTGGTCTTGTCCCACTCGGTGGAGAGAGCGAGGGCCTCCGCGCGCTTCACCAGATCCTCGAAAGCCGCCCGATTCGCGCCAAAGGACTTGTCGCGCTCCTCCATCGCCCCCTTGCGGGCGGCGAAGAAGCGGTCGGCCGGGGCCTTGAAGCGGGGGATGAGGTCCTTCTCGTGCTTGCCGGAGGAGGGGAGCGCCTTCCACTCCGTCTGCAGGCCCTTGAAATCATCGGCGCCCTTCTTCCAGTCAGTCGCCTCGTTCACCGCGGCCACCAGGGCCTCGGCTCGCGCGATGAGCTCTTCCTTCTTCTTCTTCGCGTCCTTCTGCTCCGCGGTCCGCTTGGCGAAGAACTCGTTCAGCCGCTTGCGCAGCGGATCCCGGAACGAGGTGAACTTCTTCCAGAGTTCCTCGCCCTGGTCCTTCGGGACCTTGCGCACTTCCGCCCAGCGCGCCTCGATGTCGCGCAGCTTGTTGGCGGCCGAGTCGGGGTTCTCGATGGCCGACGCGGCTTCGATCTCCGCGATCAGGCGCTCCTGGGCGGCGAGGTGCGCGAAGCCGGTCCACTCGACGGCTTCGCGAACTTCCTGGGTCTTGGCGAAGAGCTTCGGGCGAACCTCCTCGAGCGCGCGGCCGATCTTCTTCCGCTCGTCGCCCACCAGCATCCCCACCAGGGGCTCCATGGTGCGCAGTTCACGCTGCGCTTCCTCGAGCTGGGAAACCGCGACCTCTTTCTGCTGAATCAGGAATTCCAGGCGGGCGGGCAGGGTGCGCAGGGATTCGAGCTCCTCATCGCGCTTCTGCTGCGACGCCGCGTCGATCTCAGCGAGGGCCTGCTCGACCTTGAGAGCGGCGGTTTCGAAGCGCAGGCGGCGAGGATCGTCGTCGGGAACGCCGGCGTCTCTCGTGGTGTGATCCCATTCCGCGCGCAACGCGCGGACGCGCTCGCGCTGGTTGCGAATGACCTCTTCGGCCGCAAGCTTCTCGGCGCGCTCGGCCAGCGAATCCAGGGAGGGCGAGACGGCCGCGAACCGCTCCGCGCGTCCGGCGGCCGCGATCTTCCGCGAACACAGCGCGCTGAATCGTTCGGCGAACTCGTGTCCCTGTACTCCGGAAAGCGGCGGCAGTGCCGCCCACTCGAGGCGCGCCTCGACCACCGCGCTCCGCGCCTCGGCGTTCGAAAGGGCTTCGACCTTCGCGAGAATCGCCTCGCGCGCCTGCACGGCTGCGTCGAAGTCCGCAAGCAGCCGGGCTTCCTCGGCCGGATCAATGGGGGCTTGAGGCGCCTCCGCCTCCGCCGCGGGCTCGAGGTCGGCGGAGCCCTCCTCTTCCTCTTCGTCGTGCTCCACCTTGCCGAGCCGGGAAAGGGCTTCGCGGGCCACGGGCTTGAGCCGCGCGCGTTCGGCCACCCGGGTCAGCGCGGCCTCCGACTCGATCTTCTGCACGGCGGCGGCGCCGGAGTCCTTGAACTCGGAGTGCAGGGCGATGTCGACGAGGAGGCTCTCGTCGGCGCCCATCACCCGCGCGAAGGCGGCGACGCGCACATCGTGGGAGCGTGCCGTCTTCGCAAGGTCGGCGAGCGCTTTGGCTCCCTTCACGAAGGCCACCGCCTTTGCGCTCGTCTCGCCATGCACTTCCTTGGCGATCCGGACGAGTTCGTCATCCGAGAGGTGCGGCGCGATCTCTGCGAACAGCGAAGAAGCCTCAGGCTCGCTCGAAAGCAGCGCCTTGAACATCCGGTCCTGGGCTTCCTGCCTCACGTGGGCGTCGGCGTCCGCGTTCAGAACGCGCAGCACCAGAGCGGAGCTCTTCAGCCTCCGCACCGCCACCTGACGGACCCGGGGATCGGGATCCTGGGTGGCCAGGCGTTCGAGGGCGGCCTGATCGTCCACGGGCCACTCCCGCGCGGCCTTGGCGCGCACGAGAGGATCCGTGTTCTCCAGGGGAGTCTTCTTGCTTGGGGAGTCCGAGGTAGGCATTAAAAAGCCGCCTTTGCGGAAAAGGCGGACCACAAGGGTTTAGACAAGTGAGAGCTTAGCCGAGGGTCGCGCGATACGCCGCTTCGTTGAAGCCGACGAGCAGGCGTCTCCCGATTCGGGCGGTGGGCGCCCGCAGCCTTCCCGTAGGCCCGATCAGGGCACGCTCCAGAGCCGCATCGTCCGGCTGGTCCTTCATCAGCAGTCGTTCGACCTTGCTTCCCCTCGACGAGAGGATCTCATCGATGCCTTGCAGGAGCTCCTTCGCGTCCTTGAGCCCGAGATGCGTTTTCGTCGCGTTTACCACCGTCTTCGTGCCGGTTCCTGTCTTCGCAAGAAACTCCTGCGTCTTTTTGCAGGTCATTCAGCCGTTGCGGTGATACATCCAGTCGATCGTTTTCATCGGGAGTGCTCCTGGGAAAGGTGGCGCGATCCTACAGCGGGGCCGCCTCTTTCGGGCGTCAAGCAGCCCATCTTCGCGGGTTTCGGCCCTTTCTCCTGCGTGCCCGCCAACCTGAGCGTTACCCCGGGACAGTAGGCGTCAACCGGATTTGACGCCCCACTCCTCCGAGTGGGCCTTCTTTTCGGGGTGGGTGGACCCGATCCGTCTCTCCGCGTGGAACTTGAGCCCCCGCGGACGACGATGGCACCGGCCTTGCCCTACGGAATGCCATGACGTTTCACGGTGGGGGTCCTGGACAACTTGGGAGAGACCAGGGCCCCCGCCACCTCAACTAACCCATAACCAACAACAACCCAAAAGAGGCCGACGACCCGCAAGCCAAAGTCGAGTTCGACGCCTCGAACAAAGGAGAAAACCATCATGCGTTTCAACAACATCAACCGTTTCGTGGCCGCGGCGCTTCTCGCCGCCCTCGTTCTCACCACCGGCCCCGCCTTCGCCGCCGCTTCGGCGCCCGCGGGCAAGGTCAACCTCAATACCGCGACGGCGAGCCAGCTCGAGGACCTGCCCGGCATCGGCCCGGCGCTCGCGGCTCGCATCGTGGAGCACCGCCAGAAGAACGGCGCCTTCAAGGCCGTGGAGGACGTGATGGCGGTCAAGGGCGTCGGCGAGAAGAACTTCTCGAAGATCCAGCCCTACCTGTCGGTGGGCGCGTCCTCGCCGACCAAGGAGACGCCGAAGCAGTAGCGGCTTCTTCCGAGGACGGAAGAGGGGCGCGGATCGACAGTCCGCGCCCCTCTTCTTTGGCCTCGTGGATCCGCAGAGAAAGGAACAGAACCATGAAGAAGACCCCGCCCCGCCCCACTCCGTCCGGTTACTCGCTCCTCGAACTCATGGTCAGCCTCGGCATCATCCTGCTCATGGGCTCCGTGGCCCTGCCGAACATCATCGGGTTCCGTCAGGAAGCGGCGCTTCTGGGCGCCGCCCAGGGATTCAAGGCCGAGTTCATGCGTGCGCGCTCTGTCGCCACCATGAAGAACACTCAGACCGCCATTCGCTTCGAGACCGACGCCGCGGGAAGGACGCTCTACTCGACCTACATCGACGGCAACTTCAACGGCGTGCTCACCGCAGACATCGCGACCGGGATCGACACACGGATCGCCGGTCCCTTCCGGCTCGACGCCGGACAGGCGGGGGTCGATGTGGGCGTTCTGCCTGGTGCGCCGTCTCCGGAAGGCGGCTTGCTCGGCTCGGAGCCGATCCGGTTCGGCAACGCGCGCATGGTGTCCTTCTCGCCCCTGGGCACGGGCACGCCGGGCACTTTCTATCTGCGTACGCGATCGAGCATGGCCGGCGTTCGTGTGACCGGGGGCTCGGCCCGGGTCCGGATCATGATCCTGCGCGGCAAGCGCTGGGTCGATCGACAAGGATGAGCCCATGAGACCCAGGGACACGAGCCCCGTCTTGAAGGTCATGCCGAGGGATCAGGAGACCGGCGTGCCCCGCGACGCCACGGTGCTGGTGACGGCGCCGCGCAAGGTCGATCAGCATTCGACCCAGGGAGTGCGGGTGCGCACGGAGGAGGGCGATGTCGAGGGTGTCCTCGACATCTCGTCCGACGGCCGCATTCTCTTCTGGCGTCCAGCCGCCACCATGGAGGCGCAGGCTCAGCACCTGGTCACCATCTCGGGCGTGCGGGACGAGAAGGGAGCGCCGTTCGACGACCACCGGAGCTCGTTCGTGACGGGGGCCTTCTCGTACGGCGACCTTCAGCTCCTCACGGAGTGAAGACCGACCCTAGAGAAGCTCGGCCAGGAAGCTGCCCGTGGCCGTGGTCTTCGCGGCCGCGATCTGCTCCGGTGTGCCGGTCGCGAGGATCCGCCCCCCCGCGTGGCCGCCTTCCGGGCCCACCTCGATGATCCAGTCCGCGGTCTTGATGACGTCGAGATTGTGTTCGATCACCACCATGGTGTTGCCCGCGTCGACCAGCCGGTTGATGACGCCGAGGAGTTTCTTGATGTCGTCGAAGTGCAGCCCGGTGGTGGGCTCGTCGAGGACGTAGAGCGTGCGTCCGGTCGAGCGCTTCGAGAGTTCGCGCGAGAGCTTCACCCGCTGCGCCTCGCCGCCCGAGAGGGTGGGCGAGGACTGGCCGAGGGCGATGTAGCCGAGGCCCACGTCGGCGAGGGTGTCGAGCGCCCGCTTGATCTGCGGATGGTGTTTGAAGAGTTCACGCGACTCGTCGACCGTGATGGCGAGGACGTCCGCGATCGACTTGCCGTTGTAGGCCACGGTCAGGGTGGCTTCGTTGAACCGCTTGCCCTGGCAGACCTCGCAGGGCACGTAGACGTCGGGCAGGAAGTGCATCTCCACGCACTTGACGCCATCGCCTTCGCAGGCCTCGCAGCGGCCGCCCTTCACGTTGAACGAGAACCGGCCCGGCGTGTAGCCGTTCTGTTTCGCCTGCGGAAGCTCGGCGAAGAACTCGCGGACCAGGTCGAAGACCTTGGTGTAAGTCGCGGGATTACTTCGCGGGGTGCGCCCGATCGGGGTCTGGTCGATGTCGATGACCTTGTCGATGTGCTCGAGGCCGGTGATCTTGTCATGCGCGCCGACCGTGATCTCGGTGCCGTGCAGCGCTCGCGCGGTGGCCGGGTAGAGGATGTGATTGACGAGGGTGCTCTTGCCGGCTCCTGACACCCCGGTCACGCAGATCAGCTTGCCCAGCGGGAAAGTGGCGGTGATGTTCTTGAGATTGTTCTCCCGGGCGCCCACGACCTGGATGGCGAGGCCGTTTCCGGGGCGCCGGGCCTTCGGCGTCTCGATCGAGAGCGTTCCCTTCAGGTACTGGCCGGTGACGCTCTTCGGGTTCGCCTTGATCATCTTCGGCGTGCCTTCGGCCACGATCTCGCCGCCGTGCCGTCCGGCGCCCGGGCCGAAGTCGACCAGCCAGTCCGATTCCTCCATGGCCTCGCGGTCGTGTTCGACGACCACCACGCTGTTGCCGATGTCGCGCAGGCGCTTGAGCGCCTCGAGGAGCTTGCGGTTGTCACGTTGATGCAGGCCGATCGAGGGCTCATCGAGGACATAGATGACCCCGGTCAACTCGCTCCCGATCTGGCTGGCCAGGCGGATGCGCTGGCCCTCGCCTCCCGAGAGAGACGGCGCGGCCCGGTCGAGGGTGAGGTACGTCAGGCCGACGTCGACGAGGAAGCGCAGCCGGTTCCTGATCTCCTTGAGGAGTTCGACCGCGATGGTGGCCTCCGCGCCCTTGAGTTTCAGTTTCTCCAGGAACGCGTGGGCTTCGCCCACCGAGAGTGCCGTAAGGTCGGCGATGGTGAGGCCGTCGATCTTCACGGCCAGCGCCTCGGCGCGCACCCTTCGGCCGTGGCAGGTGGAGCACGGCCTCTGGGAGAGAAAGCGCTGGTAGTACTGACGCATGTCCTCCGACTGCGTCTCCTTCATCCGGCGCAGCATGGAATTCAACAACCCCTCGTAGCGCATCCGGAAGGTCCCGCCGCCCCACGAGCCCTTGAACTTGATGGCCACCCGCTCGCCGCCGGTGCCGAAGAGGAGGACGTCCTTGTGCGCCTGCGAGAGCGACTTCCAGGGCTTGTTGAGATCGATGCCGCGTTCCTTCGAGAGAGCGCGCACGATGTCCGAGCCCCAGCTCGTGGCATCGTCGAGCTTGCCCCAGGCCTTCACCGCGCCCTCGTTGATCGAGAGATCCGGATTCGGGATCAGGCGGTCCGCGTCCATCTCCATGCGGGTGCCGAGGCCGGAACAATCCGGGCACATGCCCACCGGCGAGTTGAAGGAAAAGAGCTGAGGCGTCGGCTCGGGAAAGGAGAGGTTGCAGTTCGCGCACGCGCGCTGCTGCGACATGACGCGATCGGGCTCGCCTTCCACGGCCACGATCACCACGCCCTCGCCGAGCTTGAGCGCCTGCTCCACCGAGTCCGCGAGACGGGTCCGGTCGAGGTCGGGCTTCGCGATCAGCCGATCCACCACCGCTTCGATCGAGTGCTTCCGCTTCTTGTCGAGCCGGATGTCGTCCTCGAGGGCCACCACCGCGCCATCAACCCGGGCCCGGGTGAAACCGGAGCGGCGGATGGTCTCGAAGACATCCTGGTGTTCGCCCTTGCGGCCGTCCACGAGGGGAGCGAGGACCAGAAACTTTTTCCCTTCCTTGAGCGAAGCCAGCTCGGCCACGATCTGCTGCGACGACTGCGGTTTCACATCGCGCCCGCATTTCGGACAGGAGAGATGTCCGACCCGCGCGAAGAGCACGCGAAGATAGTCGTGGATCTCCGTCACCGTGCCCACGGTGGAGCGGGGGTTCGCGGAGGCCGCCTTCTGCTCGATGGAGATGGTGGGCGCGAGGCCGCGGATGGAGTCGTACAGCGGCTTGTCCATCTGGCCGAGGAACTGCCGGGCATACGCATTGAGGCTCTCGATGTAACGACGCTGACCTTCCGCGTAGAGGGTGTCGAAAGCGAGAGATGACTTGCCCGAGCCCGAGGGACCCGTGAACACCACGAACTTCCTCTTCGGAATCGAGAGGGAGACGTTCTTCAGGTTGTGCTGGCGCGCGCCGGTGATGGTGATCGAGTCTGGTTCCAAGAAGCCCTCGGGAGAGAAGGAGCGGGTGGGCGAAATTATAGCGAACATCGGCGGCGCACGGACAGGCGTCGAGTCGTCCATAATCGCATCCATGAACGGGTCACGCCGCTTCCTCTGCGACACCGCGATGGGTCAGGTCCACGGCATCGATTCGGGTTCGGGCGAGGGGGCGCCCCTGATCCTTCTCCACCAGACGCCGCGTTCCGTGGATGAATTTCGGGAGGTGCTTCCCATCCTGGCCCGGCGCCGACGGACCATCGCGATCGACACTCCTGGGTATGGAAGTTCCGATCCGGTGGCGGGGCAGCCGACGGTGGCCGACTACGCCCGCGCCGTCGTCGATGTCCTCGATGCAATGCGCATCCAAAGGGCGATCTGCGTCGGCCACCACACCGGCGCGATTGTCTCCATCGAACTCGCGGCGGCCTTTCCCGAGCGCGTGGACAGAGTCGTTCTTTCGGGGCCGGTGTGCACGGACGCCGCCGGGCGAGACGAACTTGCGAATGTATTCAAGCAGTGGCGCGTAAGAGATGACGGCTCGCACCTCCAGGAGAAGTGGGATCGCTTTTTTCACTGGATCCCCGACCCGGCGCTGGTGCAGCGGCTGGTGCTCGACCTCTGGCGCGCGGGCGAGAGCAGCGAGCAGGGCCACTTCGCGAGTGCGCTCTATCGCATGGAGGATCGGCTGGGGCTGGTGAAGTGCCCCGCCCTCCTCATCTACCTCCAGCGCGATCCCTTCGCTGACCCGGTGCGCGCCCGGCCGATTCGGGAAGCCTTCAAGCCCGCGACCGAGGTCTTTCTCGACGCTGGCGTCTTCGTGGCGAACGAGAGGCCGGAACTGTTCGCCCAGGCCGTTCTCGACTACGTTCGCTGAAGCGCGTCTAGTAGCGGACCGACACGAGATACAGGCCCTCCGGGCCTGCCGGCGCCGGCCAATGACTGCGGTCGCGGCTTTCGATGGCGGCCGAGAGCTGCTCCACCGTGCTCGCTCCCCGGCCCGCGGAGACGAGTCCCCCCACCATCGCCCGGACCATGCGCCGCAGGAAGCCGTCGGCTTCGACGTCGAAGACCATGGTGGAATCCTCCCAGTGCACATCCGCCCGTGTGACGTTCCGGATCGTGGTCTTCACGTCGGTACCCGCGTTTCGAAGCGAGGCGAAGTCCTTCCGGCCAAGGAAAAGAAAGGCGACCTGGTCGATGACCTCGCGATCGAGCTTGAAGCCGGTGTGCCCCGCGTAGCGCCGCCTCACCGCGTGCTGGGTCTCGCAGACATCGAGGAGATATCGGTAGTGCTTGGACACCGCGGACCGGCGCGCGTGGAATTCCGGCGCAGCCGGCGCGGAGGCCATGGCGCGAATGTCTCTCGGCAGGGTCGAGTTGAGCGCCCGCGCCAGTTCGTTTTCCGGCCAGAGCCGCGGCGAGCGGAACGAGATCACCTGGCCGAGCGCGTGAACACCCTGGTCCGTCCGGCCCGAGCCTTCGATGCGGATGAACGCCCCGCCATGGAGTTTGCGCAGGGCCTGCTCCACCTCGTCCTGGATGGTCCGGCCCTTGTCCTTGTCCTGGGCCTGGAATCCCGCGAAGCCGTAGCCGTCGTACGACAGCGTGACCCGCTGGTTGTATTCCGGCCGCGCGTCGCCTTCGCTCAAGCCGCCGGCCGCGACCCGGGCTTGATCGGGGTCGACCCCGCCGCGCACAGGGGGCAGGCCGCCGCCGCCCAGGCGTCCACCGCGATCTTCAGGAGGCTCTCGAAAGGAACCTCGAAGCCCGCCTTGCCGGAGCTGCGATCGACCAGAGAGGCGATGCCGATGACGCGCGCGCCCGCCGCCTCGACGACCGCGATGACCTCGCGCGTCGACTTGCCGGTGGTGACGACGTCTTCGACCACGACCACGGTCTCGCCGCGCTCGAGTGCGAAGCCTCGCCGCAGGGTCATGGTCGTGCCCTCGCGCTCGGTGAAGAGCGACCGGCAGCCGAAGCCGCGTGCCACCTCATGGCCGACCACGATGCCGCCCATGGCGGGCGCCACGACGACGTCGGGC
>JAIBCN010000057.1 GCA_019694155.1 Vicinamibacteria bacterium
TGGGCATCGTCGAGATCGAGGACGATGTCGAGATCGGCGCGCTCTCGGCGGTCGATCGGGCCTCCATGGGCGTCACCCGGATCCGGCGGGGCACGAAGCTCGACAACCTCGTGCAGGTCGGTCACAGCGTCGAGATCGGGGAAGACGGAGTTCTCTGCGCTCAGGTGGGGATCGCGGGAAGCACCAGGGTGGGGGATCGGGTGATACTCGCCGGCCAGGTCGGCGTGGCCGATCACGCCTCGATCGGCAACGACGTGATCGTGAGCGCGCAATCGGGCCTTCATGGTGAAACTCCGGACCGGTCCCGGGTGGCGGGCAGCCCGGCCTACGATGCGCGAACCTGGCTCAAGGTGAGCGGCGGCTTGAAGCAACTGCCGGACCTGATCAAGCGGGTGCGCGAGCTCGAAGAGCGTCTCGCCGCCGCCGAGTCGGCCGCGGCCTCCAAGCCGTGACCTCCTCCCCCCCTTCCCCCGCTGACCGGGTCTGCCCCCTGGTCAAGCGCGAGTCGCTGGGCGGGGCCTACGCCCTCCTGACCTTCGAGCACGCGGGCGTCGCGGGCGCGAGCGCGGGGCAATTCGCCATGATCCAGCCGGAGGCTCAAGGCGACCTCCTCTTGAGGCGCCCCTTCTCGATCATGGACACGGACCCCAGTACTTCGCGCTTCACGATCTTCCTCAAGGCGGTGGGTCCGGGTTCGAAGGCGGTGTTCGACCTGCGGGAAGGAGACAACGCCCGCGTACTCGGGCCCCTCGGCCGCGGCTTCACCGCTCCCGCCCCGGGCGAACGCGCGTTCCTGGTGGGCGGCGGCTACGGCGTCGCGCCTTTTGCCCTCTTTTCCCGGGGGCTCCGCGAAGCGGGGAGCGCCTTCCACCTGTTCTATGGCGGCCGGAGCGCGTCCGAACTGCCCCTGGTCGGCGAACTGGAGCGCCGCGGCATCCCCCTCACCCTCTCGACCGATGACGGAACACGAGGAGAGCGGGGAAGAGTCACCGTACCCCTCATGGACGCCCTCTCCTTGGTGCCGGGCACGCCGCGCCTCTATGCCTGCGGGCCCGAGCCCATGATGCGCGCGGTGGCGGAGATCTCTTCGGAGAAGCGCCTGGCCTGTGAAGTGAGCCTCGACCCGTGGATGGGGTGTGGCCTCGGCACCTGTCTCGGCTGCGTGGTGAAGATCCAGGACGAAGGAGAACCGCGGCCGAAGAACCGCCCCGCCTGCACGGAAGGGCCGGTGTTCGACGCGAGACGAGTGGTGTGGGAGAAGCACTCATGACCGCCCCGTCGCTGGGCGTGGAGATCGGCTCCCTGAAACTGAGGAACCCGCTCCTCGCCGCCTCGGGCACGTGCGGGTACGGAGTCGAGATCGCACACGTGGTCGATCTCGCGACCTTGGGCGGCATCGTCACCAAGGGCCTGTACATGGCCGCCCGGGACGGGTGCGAGGCGCCGCGCATCGCGGAGACTCCGGCCGGGCTCCTCAATGCCATCGGACTGCAGGGCGTGGGGATCCGCGCTTTCGTCGACCGCGTGCTGCCGCGGCTGCGCGAGCACGACACCGCGGTCATCGTGAACGTGTGCGGCGAGACCGTGGAGGAGTACGCCGAAGTCGCCAGGATCGCGAGCGACGCCCCCGGGGTCCATGCGCTCGAGATCAACATCTCGTGCCCGAACGTGAAGACGGGCGGCATCGCCTTCGGGACGGATCCCCTCATGACCCGCGACGTGGTCGGGGCGGTTCGGAAGGCGAGCGCGCTCCCCGTGATACCGAAGCTTTCGCCGAACGTCACCGACATCACCGTGTTCGCGCGGGCCTGCGAAGAAGCGGGAGCGGACGCGATCTCGTGCGTCAACACTTTCCTGGGCCTCGCCATCGACGTGGAGACGCGCAAGCCGCGGCTCGCCTTTGGCACCGGCGGCCTGTCCGGGCCCGCGATCCGGCCTCTCGCTGTTCGCATGACGTGGCAGGCGGCTCGCGCCGTGAAGATCCCCATCATCGGCATCGGGGGCATCGCCTCGGCCAGCGACGCGCTCGAGTTCTTCATCGCCGGCGCCTCCGCGGTGCAGGTGGGAACGATGAACTTCTCGCGGCCGAACATCTATGCCGAGATCGAATCCGGCCTCGTCGACTACCTGACCCGACACCACATCGGCAGCATCCGCGACCTGGTCGGGACCATCCGCTACCCCCGCTGACATCCCGTCCGGCTCGCCTCGCGGAGTCCGACTACGGGGGCTGGTAGTACTGCGGGCGATCCCCCAAGATCGTCCGAATGTTCGCCTCGGAGGCTCTGCGGATTGCGGGAGTGTCGAAGTCCTACGGGAGGCTCCTGGCTCTCGACGGAGTGAGCTTCTCGATCCGGCCGGGAGAGGTGCTCGGGCTGATCGGCCCCAACGGCGCCGGCAAAACCACCCTCTTCGAGTGCCTCGCGGGCGTCCTGCCTCCGGGTGTGGGGACCCGACTCTCGCATGAGCAGGCCTTCTACCTTCCTGACGCGATCACGCCCTGGCCCGCGCAGACCGTGCGCTGGGGTCTCGACTTCGTGGTGGGGTTCCTCGGTGGACGCGCTTCTCTCCGCGATGAGGTGATCGTGAGCCTCGCCCTCGAGCCCCTGCTGGCCTCGCGCATTGGAGAGCTCTCCAAGGGACAGCGCAAGCGGGCGCTCCTCGCCATGGGCCTTCTCGCTCCTCAACCCCTACTCCTCGTCGACGAGCCCTTCGATGGTCTTGACCTGAGACAGTCCCGCGAAGTGGCGGCGACGCTCCGGGCCCATGCGAAGGGGGGCCGCACGCTCTTTCTCTCCATCCACCAGATCGCCGACGCCGCGCGGCTCTGCGACCGCTTCGTTCTCCTGAGCGAGGGACGCGTGCGAGGCGAAGGGACTCTCGATGAGCTGAAGGCCGCGGCCGCTTCGCGCGAGCCGGCAAGCGGGGCCGGACGTCCGCCCGCGGACCTCGAGGAGGTCTTCCTTGCCCTCACCTAGGCCCGCCTGGACGTGGCTTCTCGAGAAGGAGTGGAGGGAACTCCTCTCATCGCGGGCGTTCTGGGTGATGCTTTTCCTCACCGGGCCCCTCGTGGGGGTGTCGTTCATCAGTGCGGTGAACACGTACGCCGAACTCTCGGGCCTGAACGGGACGGCGGCGGGTGTGGGAGAGGCCTTCTCGCCGCTCATCGGCATCTGGGGCCCGACCTTCAGCGCCTACGAAATCGTCGCGGCCTTCC
>JAIBCN010000197.1 GCA_019694155.1 Vicinamibacteria bacterium
TCGAAGAGTATGGGCTGCCCCACTTCGATACGCCCGCGCCGCACGACGGCGCCGTAAACCCCCGCCTTGTTCTGCCTCGTTCGCACGATCGCCTTCAGCGTCTCGGGTTCGACACCCGCCGTGTCCGGGTCGAGGTTCACCATCGCGCAGCGCTCGTCACGGAGGGTGATTCCGATCGCGGCCGTATCGCCGCCTTCCCCGAAAGAGAGGACGCCCCCCACCCATGCGTCCTCCTCGAAGGGAACGGACCGCAGCGAGGTCATCAGAATGTTCGGTCGGAACCTGCGAGCGTCCGGAGGCTGCGCCGCGAGCCTCCCGATCTCATCGACCGTGGCGGAGGTCAGCAGGGAGACGCTCGCCTCGTCGAAGATGCCATGCTTCAGGTGCGTCATCCGGACTGGTGAGCCATGGCGGCCCCCGACTTCCGCCGCCAGATCCTGACCGAACGTCTCCAGATCAACCCCATCGGGTGTGCGCACGAGTGGCGGGAGATCCGCGCCCGCCGCAGCTCCGCCTCCCTGTGGAGCGAAGAGAACCAGCTCCGGAAGCCTGCCGGCGGTCAGCCACGGGAAGCCTCCGCGGTCGTCATCGCGGCGAAACGCCAGGCGACGGTCGCCTTCGAGTCCGTGCCACCCGAGGTCGGCGATGTCGAGGCGCTCGCCTCGCATGGACTTCACCGGGTAGCGGTAAAGGGCTGCTACTTCACCGACCTTGATGGGCATGTCCGAAGTCACTCGACAGAAAGGGCCGCTGACTGCACCTCGGCTTTCACCAGGCGACGAAAGGGAGAGAGCGTGCCGGACCCCGACGCTGCCCCTGCACGGCACAGGGGCGCGGCGGGGTCGCGGACCGTCTCAGTACTTGTAGTGATCAGGCTTGTACGGGCCTTCCACCGGCACGCCGATGTAGTCCGCCTGCTCCTTCGTGAGCCTGGTGAGCTTGACGCCGAGCTTGTCGAGGTGCAGCCGCGCCACTTCCTCGTCCAGCTTCTTCGGCAGCATGTACACCTTCTTCTCGTACTTGCTCGCGTTCGCGTGGAGCTCCATCTGCGCGAGGGTCTGGTTGGTGAAGGACGTCGACATCACGAAGCTCGGATGGCCGGTGGCGCAGCCGAGGTTCATGAGGCGCCCCTCGGCCAGGATCATCACGGAGTGACCATCGGGGAAAACCCACTCGTCGTACTGGGGCTTGATGTTGATGGTCTTGATGCCCTTCACCTTCTTGAGGCCGGCCATGTCGATTTCGTTGTCGAAGTGGCCGATGTTGCCGACGATGGCCTTGTCCTTCATCTTCGCCATGTGGTCGGCGGTGATGATGTTGAAGTTGCCGGTGGTGGTGATGAAGAGGTCCGCGGTGGCCACGAAGTCCTCGAGCGTCTTGACCTCGAAGCCCTCCATGGCCGCCTGCAGCGCGCAGATCGGATCGATCTCGGTGACGATGACGCGAGCCCCCTGGCCCTTCAGGGCCTGGGCGCAGCCCTTGCCCACTTCACCGTAGCCGCAAACCACCGCGACTTTGCCCGAGAGCATCACGTCGGTCGCGCGATTGAGGCCGTCGATGACGGAATGGCGGCAGCCGTAGATGTTGTCGAACTTGTGCTTGGTGGTGGCGTCGTTCACGTTGATGGCCGGGAAGAGCAGGGTCTTCGCCGCTTCCATCTGATAGAGACGGTGGACGCCGGTGGTCGTCTCCTCGGAAACACCCCGGATGCCCTGGCCGATCTTCGTCCAGGCCCCGGGGTTCTCCGCGAGTTCAAGGCGGAGCAGGTCGAGAATGACGCCCCACTCCTCGGGATCGGAGTTCGGGTCGAAGGCGGGGACGCTGCCCGCCTTCTCGAACTCGGTGCCCTTGTGCACGAGCAGGGTGGCGTCGCCGCCGTCGTCGACGATGAGAGTCGGGCCGGTGCCGTCGGGCCAGATGATGGCTTCACGCGTGCACCACCAGTACTCCTCGAGGGTCTCGCCCTTCCACGCGAACACCGGCGTGCCCTTGGGGTTCGCCTCGGTGCCGCCGGATTCGGGACGGCCCACAACCACGGCCGCCGCCGCGTGGTCCTGGGTGGAGAAGATGTTGCACGACACCCAGCGCACGTCGGCGCCGAGCTCCACCAGGGTCTCGATGAGGACCGCGGTCTGGACGGTCATGTGGAGGGAGCCCATGATCTTCGCGCCCTTGAGCGGCTTCTGCTTGCCGTAGCGCTCACGGAGCGACATGAGGCCGGGCATCTCCTGCTCGGCGAGGCGGATCTCCTTGCGGCCGAACTCGGCGAGGGAGAGGTCCTTGACTTTGAAGGGGAGGCGCGCGGTGGCGGCCTTCTTGTCGACAGCGACGGTGGCGGTCATGAGTGTCCTTTCGGTTTGGGTGTCTTGTGCGATTGAGTCTTGATTGGAGATGAAGACGGAAGTTGAACGTCCGCGTCGTCGCCGGCCTCGGCCGGCGTCACCGCGGTGGCGAGAAGGAGGGCGGGACCCTTGGCGTCGGCCTCGGGGGCAAGCGGGCGGCAGCTCACGTTTCGAAGGCCGCTTTCCACGAGCAGATCGTTGAGCTCGTTTCGGGAGAAGCCGCGCGAGGTCTGACCCATCTCGATGCGGAACTGCTCCCGGTCGTGCCGGAGCAGGTCGACGACCACCGCGCGGCCGCCGGGCTTGAGAACGCGCGACATCTCGGCAAGCGCGAGGCGAGCGTCCTTGAGATAGCTGAGGGCGAGGACCACCAGGGTCGCGTCGACCGAGGCGTCGGCCAGGGGCAGGGCCTCGAGGCTGCCCGGGCGCAGATCCACGTTCCGGTAGGCGGCGGTTCGCTTCTTCGCCGCTTTGAGCATGGCCGTCGACTGGTCGATGCCGATGACCTTCTCGACGTGCGGCGCGATGCGGGCGGCCAGGATGCCCGAGCCGCAGCCGAGGTCGGCCACCGTCCAGTGGGAGGGGATGAGGCTCAACAAGGCCGAGTCGTTGAAGGAATTGCCGTAGAGCTCGGAGCGCAGGCGATCCCAGGTGCCGGCGGCCCCGGCGAAGAACGCAAGCGCTTCCTGCGGACGCCGCGACTCGAGCTGATCGAGGCGAAGCTGGTCCTGCTTCGCTGTCGCCCATTCCTCGGTCTGGTCCTTGGCCACGTGCCACAGCTTCTTCGCCACCGTGTCTTCGGGCGCCGGCATCCGGTAGATGCGATTCGTGCCCTCGGCGCGGTTCCTGACCCAGCCCTGGTCGG
>JAIBCN010000071.1 GCA_019694155.1 Vicinamibacteria bacterium
CTGGGCGACCGTCGACTTCGTGAGGGTCTGGCTGATCGAGGCGTACAGGTCGTGCACGTACTGCTTCTCCGCGAACTCGCTGGGGTGGAGCACGGGCTGATTGAACGAGAAGGCGTAGCCGCCCGCGATCGTGGTGTTGGCGTTGTTGAGGACGCGCGAGATGCTGGTCGAGACGGTGCTTGCCCGATAGAAGTTCTCCTGCGAGTACTCGGCGCCCAGCCCCACCGTGGTGTCGCCGTACTTCCGGTTCAATGTCGCGGAGAGCACCGCTCTTCCGCTGTTGGCGCCGTCCGGATGACAGCGGGCACAGGAGTCGGACGACGCGGAGATGGCGTCGACCCCGAACTTGAGCTTGAGATTGGTGCGGTCGGTGAAGTCCTTGGACAGGTCGACGGTGGGGCTCAGGACGGTGACGCCCCTCGAATCCTGAAACCCGTGGAAGAAGATGTGGATCTCCTCGGACTCGGTCCGGCGCGTGAGCCCCGGCGCGAACATCAAGCCGCCTACGGCCACGAGACCCACGCCGGCCACAAAGCCGGCTCTCACGCGAAGCCTGGAGAAGGGCGCCCTACTTGCAACCACAGCCACCGCCTTGCACACCCGCGCCGCCCGAAGAGCCCTCGCGGGCCTCCTGCCAGTGAGCCGCGTAGGCCGTCATGTTCGCGTTCGCTTCGAACGTCATGCACGGATCGGCGAGGCGGGACCGCTGCCAGGGCTTCACGGTCGCGCAGCCCGAGGCGGCGGCGAGCCCGGCGAAGAGAGCGAGGGCGCGCAGGCCCCGGCCGCGCGCGACGGGTTCATTGCTGAACATGAGTCGATCCCTCCCCGAGCAGGATTCCGATTTCCCGGCGGAAATCGCTCCTGGTCTGTGCCGTGAATCCCATGTGCCGGAAGCGGATGTTGCCCTCGCGGTCGATGAGGAACGAACTCGGCATCCCCTCCACCTTGAAGGCCTCGGGCGTTCGCCCCTGCGGATCGAAGAGGACGGTCATCGAGGGCGATTTGCCGGCGAGGAACGCCCGGGCGCTCTTCGCATCCTCGTCCACGTTGATCGCCACCACCTCGAGCCCTGCGTCGTGGAACTCCTCATGGAGCGCATCGAGTTCGGGGAACGAGACCTTGCAGGGCGCGCACCAGCTCGCCCAGAAGTCGACGAGGACGACGCGGCCCTTGAATTCGGAGAGGCTGCGCGCATGTCCTTCCCGGTCCTTGGCGCTGATGGCCGGCGCGGGCAGCGCCTTGAGGGAGTCGCTTGGCGAGGCCGAAGGGGGGCTCAGCGGGGCGAGCAGCGAAACCGCGAGCAGCGCGCGAATCGGCGCCGTGGAGGAGGAGCGTGTCATCGGGGTTCCTCTAGCGAGTCTGGGCCGCGCGATTGGTGACGACCCAGTCGCGCGTCTTGGTGGCCTTGGCTTGCCGGTCTCCGCTCCAGTACCGGTACATGCTTCCGTTGGATTGGGTGACGCGCACGAGGGTGCTCGAGGCGCTGCCCGGCGTCACCGCCTTCATCACCGCGGTGTAGCTGCTCATCGAGTATCGGCCCAGCGGATTCCGATCGCTGTGGCAGACGAGACAGTCCGAGGCAAAGATGGGCTGAAGGTCGGGCGTGTAGGCCAGGGTGACGCCGGTCGTTGGAGTGGGCGTCGGGGTGGCGGCTCCTGTGCTCGGCGTGGTTGCCGGTGTCGGTGTGGACACGGCACTCGGGCCGGAAACGCTGGAGGTGCTCGAACTGGCGTTGATTCCGCCGGTATCGGTGGCGGGCTTGGCCTGGACGCAGCCAAACGCGAGTCCGACAAACAGGACAGAGGCGGTACGGGAGGGCTTCAAGGGTTGACTCCAATTTCGGACAAACGAATGAATCAGCCGCCCGCCATCGGATTCAACAAGCAGGATCCGGGCCAACCTGCCCGGTTCTTGCTCCCCGCGTCACCTCAGGATCCGGCAAACATTTCGCACCGCACCCCGCGGGCACGCAAATGCTCCAGGACCCGGTCCAGGATTCCGGGACGCGCCCCCAGGGCCTCGGGCGCGTGGACGCCCGGTTCCTTCAGAGTTCCGTCGAGGATCAGCCCGGCGACCGCCGTCGCGGTGAACCCGGTCGATCGCGACATGCTGCGCAGACCGCTCGCCGGATCGAACCGGTCCACGAAGTCGAAGGTGAAGCGGTGCGGGGCGCCATCCTTGACGCCCGAGGAGCGGATGCGCAGCACCGTGATGTCCGCCTCGCCGTCGTCGAACGTCCACTTCGGAAAGAGAAGGGCCGCGGTCATGTCGCGTGGACGGATCATGTGTCCGCCCACCGGGATGGGGTCGAGAGAGAAGAAGCCGGTCTCGCGGAAAACGCGCATCAGTTCGACGTGGCCGGGCCAGCGCAGCGTCCGCTCCACCATGTTCGGGACCTTGAGAGTGTCGGCGAGGCTGCGCAGGCCGTCGGTCACGAACGACTCGAGCGTGCCCACGCCGGGGACGTCGATCAGTTCGAGATCGGCCATCGCCTCCTTGATCACGACCCGGCCGTTCTCGACCACCGCCGCCGGCCGCGTGTAGATCTCGATCACATCCCATGGCGCGAAGCCGGCCTTGTAGTTGAAGGGCCACTTCCGCACGGCGGGGAGGCCGCCCACCGACATTTCGATTCGCTCGCACGAGTCGAACCGGCTCGCTGCGTAGGCGGCGAGCATGTTGGTGAGGCCGGGCGCGACGCCGCAGTCCGTGACCACGGTGGCGCCGCGGGCGCGGGCCAGGGCATCGAGGGCGCGCGCGTCCTCGGACATGAAGCTGATGTCGACCATGTCGCATCCCGCTTCGATGCTCGCCTTCA
This sequence comes from Vicinamibacteria bacterium, assembly GCA_019694155.1. Classification (GTDB taxonomy): domain Bacteria; phylum Acidobacteriota; class Vicinamibacteria; order Fen-336; family JAGNNV01; genus JAGNNV01. Next base: position 2,819 of record JAIBCN010000071.1, read on the forward strand.
CCGACTGAAGTCCGATCACGCTGGGGAGCGCGCCGATCGCGAGGCGATAGCCCTTGAGGAGAGCGCGCAGGTACTCGGGGTTGCCGAGGTCGACTTGATGCACCTCGACCGGCGCCTTCTTCCGGACGCGCTCCAGCCCTTCCGGCCTGGAGTCCGCGATGTGGACTTCGAGGCCGGGCGCCGCGGCAAGGTCCTGCGCCATGGCCGAGCCGATCATGCCCGCGCCCAGCACGATGACGGGTTGTCTCCTGGTGCTCACGTCCCTGTTTCCCTTTCTGCCCGCTGCTCGCGGGACGTCAGTTCGCGACGCTTCCGAAGCGGAAGTCGTGCCAGAGCCGGTCCACCCACGCCCTCTGGCGGTTCAAGTAGATCTGGT
>JAIBCN010000215.1 GCA_019694155.1 Vicinamibacteria bacterium
GCGGTGAACACGTACGCCGAACTCTCGGGCCTGAACGGGACGGCGGCGGGTGTGGGAGAGGCCTTCTCGCCGCTCATCGGCATCTGGGGCCCGACCTTCAGCGCCTACGAAATCGTCGCGGCCTTCCTCCTGCCCTTCGTGGGAATCCGAATGGTCTCGGCCGACCGCCAGACCGGCGCCCTCAAGATCGAAATGCAGCAGCCGATGTCGCCCTTCTTTCGGATCGCTCTCAAGGGGTTGGTTCTGCTCGCGGGCTGGGGCATCGCCTCTCTGGCCGCCGCCGCGACCCTCCTTCTCTGGAGGAGCTACGGAGGCCCCATCCACTGGCCCGAGATCTTCGCCATCGCGCTCGGCCATCTCCTCAATGCCGGCCTCACCATCGCGCTTGCCGCCGCGTGCGCTTCGATCGCCGAGCATCCCGCGACCGCCGCGATCCTCACCCTCGCCTTCACGGTGGGCACGTGGGTGGTGAGCTTCGTGGCCGCCATCCAGGGAGGCCTGTGGGAGCGCGTCGCTTCCTATACGCCTCCGGTGATGGTAGCGGCTTTCCAGCACGGCCTTGTGCAGGCGGACGCGGTTGGGATCGCGCTCACCCTGGTGCTCGCGGGACTCGCGATCGCCGCGGTGTGGATGAAGATCGGGGTGAGCCCGCGGCAGCGGGTCGTCGAGTCGTTCGCCGTGATCGGCGCGGCTTCCCTGATCATGGGGGCCGCCGCGCTGGCTCCGGCGAGCTGGGACGCGTCCGAGAATCGCTACAACTCCTTCTCCGTCGCCGACGAGACCACTCTCGAACGGATCCGCAGGCCCCTCGCCGTGGAGGTTCACCTGGCGCCCGAGGACCCGCGGCGCTACGACCTCGATCGCAAGGTCTTCCCGAAACTGCGACGAGTGATGCCCGATCTCACCGTCCACTACGTTTCGTCCACATCTACCGGCCTCTTCGAGCAGACCGCCGACCACTACGGCGAGATCTGGTACCAGATGGGAGGCCAGAAGGCGGTGAGCCGGGAGACCACGGCCGAGGGAGTCCTGGAGAACATCTTTGCGCTGGCCGCGCTCACCCCGCCTCCGGAAACAGAGCCCGTCTTCCGGGGCCACCCCCTGGCCGCCCGCCCCGCGGGGGCCGCCTTCTTCTTCTACATCCTCTGGCCGACGCTCGTAGGGAGCGCCGGCCTCTTTGTTTTCAGGAGACCCAAATGAAACTCATTCCCCGATTCATGGCCAGCGCCCTGGCCTTCACCGCGGTGTTCGCCCACGCGGGCGACTTCAAGCCCGACATGAAGAAGGACCAGGTTGGAAAGACGCCGGTGAGCTTCGAGCCCATGGTCGGCACCTGGGTGGTCGCCGAAGACGGCAAGGAGAAGGTCATTCGCGTGGACGGTTCTCCCTGGAAGGCCAGTCAGGACGCGCCCACGAAACTCCTGGCCTCGAGCGCCCGGCGACTCTATGGAACCTCCAACGAGGAGCTGATGGACAACGCCAAGCAGTTCGCCTACTTCCCGGTGGCGGTCCTCAAGGGCCTCGACAACTTCTCCGAAGGCGCGATCCGCGTCAAGTTCAAGACGGTGGGGGGAGATCTCGATCGCTGCTCGGGGATTCTCTTCAACGTCAAGGAGAACGGCGACTGGCTGTCCGTGCGATACAACGACACCGAGAACAACGTGGCGCTCTGGGAGTTCCACAACGGCCTCCGGCGTCCCGTGAAGTTCTCTGACCGCACGAAGAAGTTCATGCTGGACCGCGCGGCCTGGCACGAACTGAGGCTGACCATCGAAGGAGTCGAGCTCAAGGCCTTCGTGGACGACCAGCTCGCGCTCGAGCACACGCTTGGGTCCGAGCCGGGTCCCGGTCGGAACGGCGCCGCGCCCCTTCCCGACCTCTTTCCCGCGAACAACCCCGTCCTGAGGCCCCCGGTGAAGGGCCGCGTGGGGCTGTGGTCCAAGACCGACAGCACCAGCGACTTCAAGGACTACCTGGTCACCACGAAATAACGCTCAGCCAAGGAAACCCATGAAGCTCCAAAGCCCTCTTCGCATCATCGCCGCCGCCCTTCTGTGCATCCTCGCCCTGAATCCCGCGAACGCCCAATCGCCGAACACCTCGACCCTCGTGGTGGTGGTCGTCGACCAGTCGGGTGGCGTGACCCAGGGTGCTTCGGTCAGGGCCGAAAACACGTCCACCGGTGAGAGTCGCGAGTCGGTGTCCGGCGTTGACGGCGGCGCCACTCTGCCCGGCCTCTCGGTGTCGGGTGCTTACACCGTGACCGTCATGAAACAGGGGTTCGCGGACGGTGTGGCCAAAGACGTCCACCTTCGCTCCGGTGAGACCGCGACCCTCAGGGTCAAGCTCGTCGTGACGGGAGGCACGAGCGAGGTCACGGTCTACGGAACGGCCGAGGGCGTGCGCAACGATGCTCAGATCGGCCGCCGCCTCAGCAGCGAGCTGATCGACGAGACGCCGATCCTCGGACGCAAGGTGACGACCCTGCCCCTGCTCAACTCCGCGTTCCGCCAGGGGAAGGGCACCGGCGACCTCTTCGTCAACGCGACGTACTTCATCACGGGCGTGGGCTCGCGCCGCGCCACCACGTTCACTCTCGACGGAGCGAGCAACGACGAAGGCTGGGGCCGCCAGACCGCCATTGCGACCGTGCCCATCGCCGCCGTTCGCGAGGTGACCGTGCTCTCGAACGCCTTCTCGTCCGAGTACGGATGGACCTCGGGGCCGGCGCTGAACATGGTCACCAAGGGGGGCGCCAACGCCCTGCACGGCGAGGCCCTGCTCCTCAGCCGCCCGGGCGGCCGCTTCCAGGCGAAGTCGTTTTCGACGGAAGGCTTCTGCCCGCCGTCTCTCTCGACCTGCGTGACGCCGCAAACCCTCACCGCGATCAGCCCGGTCGATATACCCGATGAGCTCGGGCAGGTTTCGGGCTCGATCGGCGGCCCGATCGTGAAGGACAGGACGTTCTTTTTCCTCTCCGCCGACTACACGCGGCAGGACCGCACCACCTACCTTTCGTCCACCCTGCCCGCCTTCGTCCTCCCGAAAGACGGCAGCCTCGATTACACCGGCCATTACCGGCAGACCCTGGTGAACGCGAGACTCGACCACAAGCTCACCTCCAGCCAGAACCTGATGATCCGGGTGAACGCCGATCGCTTCTACGACGACAATCCTCAGGACGCGGTGG
>JAIBCN010000066.1 GCA_019694155.1 Vicinamibacteria bacterium
CTTTGCCGTACGCGACGACCTCGTCTACGACGCGCGAGGCGACATCGGCATCCGCCTGGGACGGGCGCGACTGTCGGCCTTCGTCTCGTATACCACTCGAGAATCACTGTACTTCTCGGACTTCGGTATTCAGGGCCTCCAGTCGGGCATCCGCGTCGAGTACGCTCCCCAGACCAAATAGGAGTCCCCCCCACCGAATGTCCAGCATCTTCCAGACCAAGACCGTCGACGAGCTTCTCGGTGTCCACGGCGCCGCCGGCTCCGGCATGAAGCGGACGCTCACCACGTTCGACCTCGTGATGCTCGGCATCGGCGCGGTCATCGGCGCGGGCATTTTCTCCAGCATCGGCACGGCGGCGGTGGGCGAGGTGGCGCCGGACGGCACCGTCATCCGCTATGGAGCCGGCCCCGCCCTGACCTTGTCGTTCGTGCTTCTCGGCGCTGTCTGCGCTCTCTCCGGCCTCTGCTACGCGGAGCTGACCGCCATGATTCCCGTGTCGGGAAGCGCGTACACCTACGCCTACGCCACGCTGGGCGAACTGGTGGCCTGGATCATCGGCTGGGACCTGATCCTCGAATACGCGGTCGGCAACGTGGCCGTGGCCATCGCTTGGTCGGGATACTTCGCCTCGTTCCTTCGCTTTTTCGGCATTGAGATTCCGTTCTGGCTCTGCCACAGCTATCGGGACGTGGCCTTCTCCTATCCCGAGCACATGGACAAGCTGCCCATCGTCTTCGGGCACCACATCGCGATCAACGTCCCCGCCATCGCCATCGTCGGCCTGATCACGTGGCTGCTGGTGATCGGCGTGAAGGAAAGCGCGCAGGTCAACAACGTGATGGTGGTCCTGAAGCTCTCCGTCCTGGCGCTCTTCATCGGCGTCGGCTTCTTCTACATCAAGCCGGAGAACTGGGTCCCCTTCGCGCCGAACGGCTGGCGCGGGGTCATGAACGGCGCCGCTATCGTCTTCTTCGCCTACATCGGCTTTGACGCAATCTCGACGGCGGCAGAGGAGGCCAAGGACCCCCAACGCTCGATGCCTCGCGGGATCCTGTGGTCCCTGGCCATTTGCACGATCATCTACGTGATCGTGGGTGCGGTGGCCACCGGCATCGTTCCCTACGCTCAACTCAAGGGCTCGGATCCTCTCGCGCGTGCGTTCGAGCTGGCGGGCATCGGCTGGGGCCAGGTGATCATCTCCTTCGGCGCCATCGTCTCCATGAGCGCGGTGCTCCTCGTCTTCCAGTACGGCCAGCCGCGGATCTTCTATTCGATGAGCCGGGATGGCCTGCTGCCGCCGTTCTTCCGGCAGCTCCATCCGAAATATCAAACGCCCCACATCACCACCATCGTGACCGGTCTCCTGGTGGCGCTGGGCTCCACCATCCTCGATGACGATGAGACCTACGACCTCACCAACATCGGCACCCTGTTCGCGTTCCTGATCGTGTGCCTGGGCGTTCTTGCCCTGCGCCTGAAGGACCCGCAGCGCCACCGCCCGTTCCGCGTGCCCTTTGTCTGGGTGGTCGCTCCCCTGGGGGCGGCGGGGTGCCTCTACACGATGTACTACCTGCCCACCGCCGCGTGGGAGAGATTCGGCATCTGGCTGCTGATCGGAACGGCCCTCTACTTCGCGTACGGTCGGCGGCACTCGAACTTGAGCGCGGAGCGCGACCGGGCGAATCCAGCTCCGTGAGCCAGGGCACGCGAGCGCGAGATAGCGAGTGCCGTTGAAAGCCGTCGTCGTCGTTCCCACTTATAACGAACGGGAGAACATCGATGCGCTCCTGGAGGCCCTGCTCGGGTTGCCTGAGAACCTCCACGCGCTGGTCGTCGACGACGGCTCGCCCGATGGCACCGGTGGGCGCGTCGACGAATGGGTGCACAAGGAGCCGCGCGTCGGGGTGATTCACCGCCCCGGAAAGATGGGTCTTGGCACCGCCTACATCGCCGGCTTCACCCGTGCCCTCGCCGAGGGCTTCGAAGCCGTGATCGAGATGGACGCCGACTTCTCGCACAAGCCCGCCTACGTCCCAGACCTACTTGCCAAGGCGGCCGAATACGATCTCGTCATCGGTTCGCGATACATCGGGGGCGGCGGCACGAGCGGTTGGGGCTTGCACCGCCGGATTCTCAGCGAGGGCGCCAATGCCTTCGCACGCGGCATGCTCGGTCTCAAGGTGCGCGACTGCACCGCGGGCTTTCGCTGCTACACCGCCGCCGCGCTGCGGCGGATCGACTTCTCGAGCGTCCTCGCCGAGGGCTACTCGTTCCAGGTGGAGATGCTCGTGCGCGTCCTCAAGAGCGGGGGTCGGGTGGCCGAGATCCCCATCATTTTCGAGGAACGCCGGCACGGCAAGTCGAAGATCTCCAGAGCGGAGGTCTTTCGGGCCATAGGCACGGTCGTGCGGCTGTCGCGCGAACGGTAATCCACCAGGCGAAGGCCGGGTCGACCGACAACAAAGACGCCCCCCCTTGGAGTGGACTGCGGCTTTCGCCGGAGTGACGGAGGGCGGGGCAAGCCCGGGGGATAGCAGGGGCGCCTGGGCCGGCGACGATGCGGGGGTCAGACGACGCGTACGATCACGAAGGTCACATCGTCATTCGCGAGGTGCTGCTTCGCCCAGTGGCGCAGGGTCTTCTCGATCTCGTCGCCCATCTCGGCCGCCGGCTTCTTCGCGTGCTTGGCGACCAGAGCAGAAAGGCGGGCCGAACCGAACTCCTCCTTGCCGTTCCAGGCCTCGGTGAGGCCGTCGGAATGGAACACGAAGACGTCGCCGGATTCGACGGGTATCGCGATCTCGTCGTATTCGATGTTGTCGAAAAGGCCGAGCGGCACTCCGGGAAGAACGATGGGAGCCGCCTTCTTCTGCGAGGCCCGGTAGTGAATGGGGAAGGGCAGTCCGGAATTCGCGATCCGCACTTCGTTCGCCTGGAAGTCGAAGACCGCGTAGGTGAGGGCGCAGTAGAGGCCCTCCACGGCCCGGCGGATCAACGTCCGATTGGCGCGGAAGAGAATCTCCTTGGGCGCCGCCCGCTGGAAGGCCCGCGCGCGGATCGTGCCCGAGGTGAACGCCCCGAAGAGGGCGGCGGGAACACCCTTGCCGGCCACGTCGCCCACCGAAAGCCCGAGCTTGTGCTCGTCGAGATCGTAGAAGTCGAAGAGATC
>JAIBCN010000003.1 GCA_019694155.1 Vicinamibacteria bacterium
TCAACTCGGCGGGCGCGGTGGGCGCCTTCACCTTGTCCTTGACCGTGTTCAGCTGCTCGTTCACGGAGAAGAGGGCGTTGTAGGCCTCGTTGGCCTTGCGACCGAGGTCATGCAGCCGCATCAGCGTGTCGAAGCGCGCGCGCAGGTCGGCGTCCGAGATGACGACTTCGGGGTCGCCCGTCACCGTGACGCTCGCCTTCGCGAGCTCCTTGCCACCCGAGGAGAGAGCGAGCGCGTAGACGCCGGGAAGAACCATCGGTCCGCTGGCGCCGCCGCCACCAAAGCCCCCTCCTCCGCCGGGCTGCGCGCCGCGCACGGGGGCGAGAGGGGCCACCCGAAGGTCCCAGACCACGCTGTTGAGGCCCGCCTTGCCCGCGTCCTTCGTCGCGTCGCCGGTGAGTTCGCGGACGACCTTCCCCGACGCGTCGGAGATCGCGAGCTTCAGATCCTTCGCTTCCGCCTTGAGGCGGTAGGTGATCGGCGTGCCGGCGGGTGGATTCTGCCCGAGGAACTTCAAATCTCCCTCGAACTCCCGCATCCGCTCCGACGACGGGTTTCGGGTCACGCCCGGCTCGGCCTCGAAGATGAAGGCCTCGGCCGCCGCAGCCTTCGCGTGGGCCTGGAACGGCTGCAGGTCGTCGAGGATCCACAGGCTGCGGCCGTGGGTGGCGAGGATCATCGCGTTGTCGCGCGGATGGAGGGTGATTTCGTACACGGGCACGGTGGGCAGGTTGGCGCGCACCCGCGTCCAGGACACACCGCCGTCCGTGGTCGCGAAGAGGCCCGTCTCCGTGCCGAGGTAGAGCACGTCTGGGTTCTTCAGGTCCTCGGTCAGCGTGCGGACGACTTCGCCCTTCGGCAGGTCGGCGGTGATGGATTTCCAGGTCGCCCCGAAGTCCGGGCTCACGAAGGCGTAGGCGTTGAAGTCGTTGCCGCGGTGGCCGTCGAAGGTGACATAGACGCGGCCTTCCTCGAAGCGCGACGGCACGACCTCGGAGACATAGGTTTCCTTCGGCACGCCGGGGATCTTGTCGGTGACCCGCGTCCACGTGGCCCCCGCGTCCTTCGAAACCGCGACAACGCCGTCGTCGGAACCGGAGTAGTAAAGCCCCGCGCGCTTCGGCGACTCGGCGAAGCTCACGATGGTGCCCCACACCGTGACGCCGTCGTGCTTCGCGATCTTCACGTCCTTGCCCTTGATGCCCATGATCTCGCGATCGTCCCGATCCACCGCGTTCGTGAGATCGGGGCTCACCGCGGACCAGGAAAGACCCCGGTCGCTCGACTTGAAGACCATGTTGGCGGCGGCGAAGACGGTCTTCGGGTCGTGGGGCGAGAGGAGGAGCGGCGTGTCCCAGTTCCACCGGTACGGCTTGTCCCCTTCCTTCGCCTCCGGACGGATGGACTGCCGTTCGTTCGTCACCCGGTCGATCCGGCTCATGTTCCCGTCCTGCGACTCGGCGTAGATGATCCGCGCGTCGCCCGGGTCGATGGATGCGGCGAAGCCGTCGCCGCCCTGCACGATGAACCACTCGTCGTTGCCTATTCCGTCCTTGTTGCGGATGGCCGAGGGTCCGCACCAGGTGTTGTTGTCCTGCAGTCCGCCGCACACGGTGAAGGGAGACTTCATGTCGTACTGCACGTGGTAGAACTGGCCCACGTTGAGATTCGCGAGCCACTGGTAGGTCCGGCTGCGGTCGTAGGAAATGCCGACGCCCCCGTCGCCGCCGATCATCAGGTGATCCGGGTTCTCCGGGTCGATCCACATGGCGTGGAAGTCGACGTGGATCTTCGCGGCGCCGTCGTCGCGAAACGTCTTCCCTCCGTCGTCGGAGACGTGAAGGCTGACGCCGAGAACGTAGATGCGGGAATCATCCTTCGGGTCGATGCGGATCTGGCTGAAGTACATGGGCCGCGGATTCGTGGAGGAGAGTTTCCGCCACGAAGCCCCCGCGTCATCCGAGCGATAGACGCCCGATTCCTTCTCGTGCTCGATCCTGGCGTAGACCACGTTTGGATCCTTGCGCCAGACGTCGAGGCCGATGCGGCCCTTCGCTCCCTCGGGAATCCCCCTGGTCAGCTTCGTCCAGGTTCTGCCCGCGTCCGTGGTCTTGTGGATGGCGCTGCCTTCCCCGCCGCCGTTCATGCCCCAGGGCTTGCGCTGACGCTGATAGGTCGCGGCATAGATCACCTTGTTGTTGCGAGGGTCCATCACGAGTTCGGTGGCGCCGGTGTCGGGGTCGGTCCGAAGCACGTTCGTCCAGGTGAGGCCCCCGTCCGTCGTCTTGAAGACGCCCCGGTCGCCGCCCTGGCCCCACAGGCTCCCCTGCGCGGCGACGTAGACGACGTCGTGATCCACGGGATCGACGAGGATCCTCGCGATGTGACGCGACGCCTTCAGTCCCATGGCCGCGAATGTCTTTCCTCCGTCGGTGGACTTGAACACACCCTCGCCCCACGACGAGCTCTGCCGGTTGTTGTTCTCGCCCGTGCCGACCCAGAGCAGGTTCGGGTCGTTGGGTGCGGTGGCGATGTCCCCCACCGACGACGTCGCCTCGCGATCGAAGACCGGGGTGAACGTCGTGCCGCGGTTCGTGGTCTTCCACACGCCGCCCGTCGCCGAAGCCACGTAGAAGGTGGAAGGTTCGGAGTCGATCACCGCAAAATCGTCGATGCGGCCGGACGGCGTCGCGGGCCCGATCTCGCGGAACTTGAGGCCATCGAACGTCCCGCCGCCCGCGGCTGGCGCGGGAGCGCTCTCCGCCTTCGCGGGCGAGGGGCCCGGCGAGGCCGAGGGGCGCGCCGGCCTCTGGGCAAAAGCGGGTGCGGCGACAATCGCGAACACACCAAGGGCAGTCAGCGTCGAAAGGGGTTTCATTCAGCAGGCTCCTCTGTACCGCAGTGTACCAAGGCCCTTGCCGGCGATGAGGGTCCCGCTAAGCTCCCCTTCAATGCCCTCCCCCACCGCTGATTGGTCGTCGAATCTGGAGCGAATCTCGTCGTTTCTGAAGTCGATCGGCGTCGAGGTGACGGAGGGGCCGGTGGCTCCATCGGCCCTCCTTCCCGGAGTCGACATCGTGAATGGAGGCATCGTCTACGACCCCGATCGTCTGACCTGGCCCGGCGATCTGCTCCACGAAGCCGGCCACATCGCCGTGGTTCCCGCGGTGCTGCGGCGGGACCTCGGAGGCAAGCTCGGAGAGGACGTGATGGCGGCCCATGCGGGCGAAGCGGAGGCCACGGCGTGGGCCTGGGCTGCCGTTGTTGCGATCGGCCTCGACCCCGCGGTTCTTTTCCACGAAGGTGGCTACCAGGGGCGCTCGCAAGGCCTCGCCTTCTCGTACTCCATCGGAAGCTATCCGGGCGCCGGCGGCCTCATCGCGAACGGCATGGCCCTGTCCGCCTCAGACGCGGCGAAGCAGGGGCTTGCCCCCTATCCGCACCTCGTCCGCTGGCTGCGGGAGTAGGGGCGCTGCCTACCGAGGACCGGGCGCCAGGTGGTCCAGGAAGTAGCGGGCGATCAGCTTGTGGATGTGCGGGGTCGTTCCCGGGCCTTCCGAGATCGAGTGGGTCCGGTTCGGATAGACCATGGTGTCGAACGGCTTGCCCAGCGCGATGAGCCGGTTGATGAGGCGCTCCGTCCCCTGGTAGTGGACGTTGTCGTCCCCGGAGCCATGGACGATCAGGAGGTTCCCTTTGAGCCCTTCCGCGAAGTTGATGGGAGACCCGATGCGATAGCCCTCGGCGTTCTCCTGCGGCAGGCCCATGTAGCGCTCCTGGTAGATGGTGTCGTAGAGCTTCTGATCGGGCACCGGGGCCACGGAAACTCCAACGCGGAAGACATCGGGGAAGCGGAACATCGCGTTGAGCGTGTTCGATCCGCCCCCGCTCCACCCCCACACGCCGACGCGGTCGCGATCGATGTAGGGCCGCATCTCGGCGAGACGCCGGACCGCGAGCGCCTGCTCCGCCGACGAGAGATCCCCCACCGACCCATACACCTTCTTCCGCCAGGCCGCGCCCTTCGGCGCGGGGGTGCCATGGTTGTCGAAGCTCACCACGATGTAGCCGGCATCGGCGAGGGCGCGGTGGAACAGCATCCGCCCTCCACCCCAGCGATCGGTGACCGTCTGGCTCGCGGGCTCCCCGTACACGTAGACGATCGCCGGGTAGCGCCGCTTCGGATCGAAGGTCTTCGGCTTGAGCATCCAGCCATCGAGAGGGATGGGAACACCGGAACCGATGTCGAGGGTGAAGAACTCCACGGCCGGCACGAGCAGCGGCGCGACCTTCGCCACCAGGGCCGACACATCGGTGAGAGCGCGGAGCGAGCGATGGGCGGGCAGGGCCACCACGTCCTGCGCGGGCGGCTGATCGTGACGCGAGTAGGTGTGGAAGGCCATGCGGCCGCCGGGAGCGAGGTTGTACGAATGCGACCCGGGCTGACTCTCGGGCGTCACTCGTTCCGGGACGCCGCTGCCGTCGAGCTTCGAACGATAGAGGTACTGCTGGGTGGCGTTCGTCGGTGAGGCGATGAAGTAGAGCCAGCCCGCCGCTTCGTCGACGCCCGAAACCGAGATGACGTCGGCCTCGAATCGGGTGATGAGCCGCGGCTCGCCACCCTCACGGGACACGCGATAGGCATGACGCCACCCGTCGCGTTCGCTGAGCCAGAGAAACGCCCGGCCGCCGTCGATCCACCTCACTTCGTCCACCAGGTCGACCCAGGTCTTCGACTCATCACGAAAGACGCGCCGCACGTCCCCGTTCGCCGCGTCCGCCATGAGGAAGTCGTTCTGGTTCTGCTGGCGGTTCAGTTGTTCGATGGCGACCGTCGAAGCATCGACCCAGTCCATCCGCGCGAGGTAGGAATCACGCGGGTCGCCCGGGGTCTTGAGCCAGCGCGTCTCTCCTCCGCCCTCGCTCACGACGCCGATCCGGACCGCGGAGTTCGTGGTGCCGGCCTTCGGATAGGGAATCCGGGTGATGGCGGGATAAAGCGTGTCGGTCGTGTTGATGAGCGAGAAAATCCCGACCCCCGTGGTGTCGAACTGCCAGTAGGCGATGTGGCGGCCATCCGGGCTCCAGCGGAACCCGTCGCGCACGCCCAGCTCCTCCTCGTAGACCCAGTCCGAGGTGCCGTTGATCGTGGTCTCCGACCCGTCCTTCGTGAGCGGTGTGATCCGGCCATCCTCGAGGCGTTCGACGTAGATGTTGTTGCCGCGCACGTAGCCCACGCGCGTCCCATCGGGAGAGAACTTCGCGAACATCAGCGAGGCTTCGGGCCCATCACCGCCCAGCTTGCGCAGTCCGCCGCCCTGGAGATTCAGCACCCAGTAGTCCCCGCGCGTGTTGTCGCGCCAGACCTTGCGCGTGTTGGTGAAGATCAGGAGCCGGGCGCCGTCCGAGGACCAGGCGTAGTCGCTGACGTCGAGGGGCGCCTCCGCCCCCGGCGGGGTCATTGACGAAGCCGGAACAAGAATCGACCGGGCGCCGGTGGCCGCGTCGTAGCGCACGATCTCACGGCCCTTGCCGGGGGCCGCCACCGCCTCCACGATGGCGTAGGCCGAGCCTCCGGGGAGCCACCGCGCCGGGCCGAACCTCGGCGCGTCGTACTCCCTTTTCTGGAAGATGCGGTCGATCTGATCGTAGAGAGCCTGCGCGGTGCCGGCGGGCTGGGCCTCCACGGGCACGCATACAAAGATGAGGGCCAGGAGGACCCCGTCGCGCAGTCGTTTCGTCATGAGGGGAGGATATGCGAAGACGGCGACGCCAACTCGGTGGCTGCAAATCGCTGTGATTGTTGGGTTTTGGTTCCCTTGCTAACCTCCGGACCGAGGCGGCGTCAAACGATACGAATGAGCGGACTCGGGCAAGCGCCCCCTGAAGCGGGGGCTGCCGACGACGAGGGGTTTAGAGCCCTCGTGATGAGCCACGCCCGTTCCCTTCACAGGCTGGCATATCGAATGACCCGAAACGAACAGGACGCCGAAGACGTAGTGCAGGAGGCCCTCCTCAAGGCCTACCGCGGCCTCGACCGGTTCGAGAACCGATCCGAGCTTTCGACCTGGCTCCACCGGATCACCACCAACTGCGCCTACGACCTCCTCAGAAAGCGCGTGCGCCGCGCCGAGGACGACCTTCCCGAGACGGACTCCGAGACCGACGCCATCACCTCCAGCCTCCTTTCCACCACCCCGGGTCCCGACCAGAGCGCCCACGCCTCGGACATCCGCCGGCGCGTCAACGAGAGCATGGAGCGGATGAGCGCCACCGAGCGGACCGCCTTCGTGCTCCGCCACTTCGAAGGGCACACGCTCGAGCACATCGGAGCCACCCTTGGCATCTCTCTAGCCGCCACCAAGCAATGCGTCTTCCGCGCCGTTCGCAAGGTTCGTCAGGACCTTGAACCCCTGGTGCAAGCCTCATGAACATGACCACCTCTCAGCCCTCCCATCTCACGGACGACCAGCTCGTGCTGCTCTACTACCGCGAGCCCCTCGAGGAAGCCGGGCTCGACGGCCATCTCGCGGCCTGCGCTTCCTGCGCCGCCCGCTTTGCGGGGCTGACCCGCATCCTGGCCGCGGTCGCGCAGGATGATGTGCCCGAGCCCGCGGGCGATTTCGAGGCGCGAATGACGGCGCAGGTGCTTGCCGCCGCGAAAAAGGAAGAACGGGGGCGCCTCCTCCAGTTCCCCGGTCGATTTTCGACGGCTGCCCGATTCCTGGCCGCCGGTGCGGCACTAGCCGCCTGTCTCATCATCGCCTTCTCGGTGGGCCGCCGGTTCGGACATGTCGAGGAACAGACCCTCTCCGCCTCGCAAAGGCAGGAGCGCATCCTCATGACCGCGCTCGGCGAGCACCTCGGGCGCTCCCGCGTCACCCTGGTCGAACTCAAAAACCGCGAGGTCTCCGATCAGGACCTCAGAAATCTGCAGGCTGCGGCCGACAACCTGGTGGCCGCGAGCCGGCTCTTCCGCGCCGCCGCGGAGCGCGCGGGCGAGGGCCAGATCGCCGGAGTGATGGAGGAGACCGAGCGCCTCCTGCTCCGCTTCGCCGCCGCTCCCGAGGGCGAAGCGAAACACGAGCTCGACGGCCTTCGGGCCAAGGTCGACTCCCGCGACCTCCTCTTCCGCCTCCAGGTGATGGAAGCGCAGGTCGAGAAGCGCGGGCAGAGCATCACGCCTTCTTCCAAGAGTTCTCTTTGATACCCATGAATCCTCTGAGGTTCCCAACCGCCATGAACACCACGATGCCCCCTCGCCAGATCTTCATCACGGCCCTCCTGGCCGTCCTCGCTCTGGGCGCGACGGCGCGCGCGCAGGACCCGGCTCCCTCCCCGTCCCCATCGCCATCCGCCTCGCCCGCTTCGGTCAAGGTCGAGCCCCGGGACGTCGACGATGACGTCGACGTGGATGTCGACGTCGATGTTCACGTCGACGCGGACCGGATTGAAGCCGAGGTCGATCGCGCCAACGCCTCCGCCCGGCGCGAGATGGAGCGGGCCCTGCGCGAGGCGGAGATCTCGCGCGCCGATATCGAGAAGGAGGCCAGGAAAGCCGCGAAGAACATGGCCCTGACGGATGCGCAGCGCCGTCAGCTCTCGGCGGAGGCGCGGGCCACCGCCGAGGCCGCGATGCACGAATCGCGCGCCTCGCGGGAGACGGCCATGCGGGAGGCCATGCAGGACGCGCAGCAGGAGGCCCGGGAGAAAGCTCTCGAAGAGCGAAACCGGGCGCGCGAAAGGCAGCTCGAGGAAAGAGAGCGTGCGCGCGAAAAGGCCCAGGAGGCGCGTGAGCGCGAGCGTGAGAAGCGCGAAGCGGTGCGGGAAGAGTCCGAACGGATCGACGATCTGTACGACGAGGCCATGGAGTCGATCGACGATGAGGAATGGAGTGACGCGCTCCGGCCCCTCTCCAAGCTGATGAGCCTCAACGTGAAGGTGGACGCGGCGCTCTACTGGACGAGCTACGCGCAGGCCAAGATGAACCGCGCGGCCGCGTCTCTCGCGAGCCTCGCCCGCCTGCAGAAGGAATTCCCCACCAGCCGCTGGGCCAAGGAGGGCAAGGCCCTGGAGCTCGAAGTGCGCGGCAAGGCGGGACAGACGCCGCGGCCCGACCAGGAGGACGACGCCGACCTCAAGCTCATGGCCGTTTCCGCGATGGCGCAGAGCGACCCCCAGGAAGCGCTCCCCGTGCTGACCAAGATCCTCGCCGCGCCGTCCTCCTCGCGGCGGGTGAAGGAGCGCTCGCTGTTCGTGCTCGCCCAGATGGGCACCGAGCAGGCGAGCAGCGCCATCGCCGAAGTGGCGCGCGGCAACTCCTCGCCCGAGCTTCAGCGAAAGGCCATCCAGTACCTGGGCGTGTTCGGCGGACCCACGAACCGCAAGGTCCTGAGCGAGGTCTATTCATCCACGACCGACAACGCCCTGCGCAAGCAGATCCTCAACTCCTTCATGGTCTCGGGCGACCGGGCCCGCGTCCTCACCGCCGCCAAGACCGAGAAGGATCCGGCCCTGCGCTCCACCGCGATACGGCTGCTCGGGGTGATGCAGGGAACCACCGAACTCGGCCAGATGTACGCGACCGCGGCCACCGCGGACGAAAAGAAGGACATCCTGCAGGCCCTCTTCGTGGGCGGCGCCACCGATCAGGTGGCGGCCGCGGCCCGGAGCGAGAAGGACAAGGAAGTGCGCCTGGTGGCGGTCCGGAACCTCGGCCTGATGGGCCGGAAGAGCGAGACCGTCCTCGCTGAGCTCTACCGCGTCGAGACGGACCCGGAGGTCAAGAAGGAAGTGCTGAACGCCTTCTTCCTGCAGGGAAACGCCGTCCGCCTGGTCGAGATCGCGAAAGTCGAGAAAGACCCGACGCTCAAGAAGGAAGCGGTGCACTGGCTCTCGCTCACGAACTCCAAGGAAGCGCGCGCCTACATGATCGAGCTGCTCAAGGACTAGCCGGACGCCCCTCGCGACCCCCCTCCCCACCACAAAGGAATCACCGCCATGCTGGTCACCGCCCTCGTCATAGCCCTCGCCGCTCCCGCCGCCGACGACCTCGCGTCCACGATGGCCGCGGCCCGGAAGTCGGGTGCTTCCACCTGGCTCAGCTGGAGCGTCCCGTCCGCGACCGACGGGAACGCCTGCTGCTGGGACAACCGCGAATCCCGCGCCGCGAACAGCTGCTCGCTCGCGAGCAACAGCTACGGGATGAACATGTCGAGCGACGACGGCCGGCCGGCCGATCCGACCCTCGTCGTGTACGCGCACGTCGCGGGCGGCGAGGTCGACAAGCTCCGCGTGTACTCGGCTTCCTGCCGGATCGACCGGGGCGGAGAGACGGTGCGGGAGGTCGCGGGCGTGGGTGCGGCCGAGAGTGTCGCCTACCTGGAGAGCCTGGTGAAGGCGAGCGACGACGACCGGGCGGCGAAGCGGCGCGCCGACGGGGCCCTCTCCGCGATCGCCATGCACGACGACAAGTCCGCGGACGCGGTGCTCGAGCGCGTAGCCCGGGACGGCGAGACGAAGCAGCTTCGACATTCCGCGGCGTTCTGGCTCGGCAACACACGGGAGCGCGCGGGGTACGACGCGCTCCTGCGGCTGCGCGGGTCCGAGGATGCCGCGTTCCGCGACCATCTGACCTTCTGCTTCTCGCAGAGCAAGGTGAAGGAGGCTTCAGCGACGCTCATCGACATGGCGAAGACCGACCCGTCCCCGCGCGTTCGCGGACAGGCGCTCTTCTGGATCGCGCAGAAGGCCCGCAAGGCGGCTGACGGAGACGTGATCCGCGCGGCCACCGACGATCCCGACCTTGAGGTGAAGAAGAAGGCGGTGTTCGCGCTCAGCCAGATCCCCCACGGCGAAGGCGTGCCCGACCTCATCCGGGTCGCCCAGGAAAACAAGAGCCGCGAAGTACGCAAGCAGGCCATGTTCTGGCTCGGCCAGTCGAAGGACCCGCGCGCTCTCGAGTTCTTCGAGAAGATCCTGACTCGGTAGCGCCCGCACTGTTCCCACGACAAGGTCGTGCAGTCCCTCCCCCATCCTCCCCACCTCATCGCGAGCTGATTACGTCCTGTGGACGTGATGTTGGGGAGAAACCCCGATCGTCATCGCGAGGGGACCGACGCGAGGTAGGCGAGCGCGACGCCAGGCCCACGAAGGGATCTCGCGGGCCTGGTAGTGGTGGCCCGCGGGGCCAGACGCTGAGACGGGCTCGCCGCGCCGCGGAGCGCGCAGCCTGGCCTTGGGCCACGCCTCGTCCCCCTTCGGGGAGGCTTCGCGCTGCGTCGGCACTGGAATACCGAAACGCGTGAATCGTGTGCCTCCTTACTCGGCTCGATGATCGCGAACTTTACCGACCGAGTTCTGCGACTCGCGATCAAGCGCGCAGCCTGGCCCCGGGCCACGCCTCGGCGCCAGCGACCCATCTCAGCGCCCGGCCCCGCTCCGTCTCTGGGTGCAAATGCTGCCTCGAGAAGCCGCCTGCGACGACCTGACTTGCGGGGATTTCGGCCTCCGTCACGCCTGTGAAAGCCGGGGTCCATGGCGCCCGCGAAAAGTGTCTGAAAGAAGCCCTACTCGGTAGGGTCTCTCAGCGGGCCCCAGTCCGTCGGTACCGGGCCGAAGCAACCCCCTCCCGCCACTACCCCCTGTGTAGACTCGCCCACGGCATGGCGAAAGCAAGAGCGGCGCGGGTCAGAGTCGGGATCGTCATGGGTTCGCGTTCTGACTGGGAGACCATGAAGGGCGCCTCCGAGATGCTCGACCGGCTGGGAGTCGCCCATGAAGTCGAAGTGGTCTCCGCGCACCGAACGCCCGACCGGCTCTTCGAATACGCGGGCACGGCGGCCGGGCGCGGCCTGCAGGCGATCATCGCGGGAGCGGGCGGCGCCGCCCACCTGCCGGGGATGCTGGCCGCGAAGACCGCGGTGCCCGTTCTCGGAGTGCCCGTGCAGTCGAAGGCCCTGAGCGGCCTGGACTCGCTTCTCTCCATCGTCCAGATGCCCGCGGGAGTTCCCGTGGCCACGTTCGCCATCGGCGCCGCCGGAGCCGCGAACGCGGCCTTGTTCGCGGCGGCGATGATCGCGCCCGCGGATCGCGGAGTGGCGGCGGCGCTCGCGGCCTTCCGGCGCGCGCAGACCAAAGAGGTCGCGGCGCACAACGATCCCCGACGCGGCTAAGCTCCCCGCCATGGCGCAGACCGTCGGAATCCTTGGAGGGGGGCAGCTTGCCCGAATGATGGCGATCGCGGGGGCTCCCCTGGGCCTCCGCTTTCGAGTGGTCGACACCGTGAAGGACGCGTGCGCCTCGCAGGTCGCGCCGCTCATCTGCGCCGACTACAACGACTTCGATGCCATCACCGCCTTCTCGGAAGGCATCGACGTGGTCACTTTCGACTTCGAGAACGTGCCCGCCGACACCGCGATGTTCCTCGCCTCACGCGTGCCCGTATTCCCGAACCCGCAGGCCCTCGCGGTGGCGCAGGACCGGCTCGAGGAAAAGCAGCTCTTCCAGCGCCTGGGGATGCTGACGCCCGAGTTCGCCACCGTCGACTCGCGCGAGGATCTCGAGGCGGGCGTCGCCAAAGTGGGGCTTCCCGCCATCCTCAAGACGCGGCGCCTCGGCTATGACGGCAAGGGCCAGGTCCGAATCAAGTCGAAGGACGACCTCAACGCGGCCTGGGCGAAGCTCGGGGACGTGCCCCTGATCCTCGAGGCCATGGTGCCCTTCGAGCGGGAGATCTCCGTGGTCGCGGTGCGCGGACGCGGGGGCGAGTTCGCCACCTACCCGCTCACTCAGAACTTCCACCAGAACTCGATCCTCTCCGCGAGCCTCTCCCCCGCTCCGAACACCGGGGCGATCCAGGAGACGGCGGTTGGCTACGCCCGTCGCCTCGCCGAGGAGCTCGACTACGTGGGCGTCTTCGCGCTGGAGCTCTTCGTCCACCAGGGCCGCCTGCTCGCGAACGAGATGGCGCCCCGCGTGCACAACTCCGGCCACTGGACCATCGAAGGCGCGCGCACCAGCCAGTTCGAGAACCATCTCCGGGCCGTCCTCGGGTGGCCGCTTGGCGGCACGGAGGCGCACGAGACGTCCGTGCTCTTGAACTGGATCGGCGAAGTTCCCGATGCTCTGCCCGTGCTTTCCGAACCTCTCGGCCACTGGCACGACTACGGCAAGACGCCGCGCGCGGGCCGCAAGGTCGGGCACGCGACCTTCACCGGACCCGCGGCAGAGGTGGCGGCCGCGCTCGGACGCCTCGCCGCCGCCTTGAACCGGCCCGATCAGATCGAGCCGGTTCTCGAGGCGATGAAGGCCTAGAGGCGCCTACTCCCGCGCCGCGGTTGCCGTGGCCGCCGCCACGCGGGCGCTCTTCGGCGACAGGATGCCCGCGAAGAGAGAGACGCCGTTTCGCTGCCGTTCCTCGTTCCAGGTGACGATGTCGTCGAAGACGCTGTAGGCCGCGGGCACCACGAACAGGGTCATGACCGTGGAAACGATCATGCCTCCCACGAGTCCGATGGCCATGGGCCGCTGCGTCTCGGCGCCGGGACCGAGAGCGAAGGCGGCCGGGGTGGCGCCCGCGATTGTGGCGATCGAGGTCATCAGGATGGGCCGCAGTCGGACCGGGCAGGCCTGGAGCAGCGCCTCGTGACGCTCGACGCCGCGGGCGCGGATCTGGTTGGTGAAGTCCACCAGCATGATCGAGTTCTTCTTGGCGATACCCATGAGCAGGATGAGACCGAGGACGCTGTAGACGTTCAGCGACTGGCCCATCAGGTACAGCATGAGCAGCGCGCCGCTCACCGAGAAGGGCAGCGCCAGGAGGACGACCACCGGGTGGGTGAACGAGTTGAACTGCGCGGCCAGCACCATGTAAGCGACGATGATGCCCATGAAGAAGGCGAAGCCAAGCGAGTCGAAGCTCTCCGCGAAGGCCTGGGACGAGCCCGCGGGCAGCGCGCGGTAGCCGTCGGGCAGGATCTCCCGGGCCACCTTGAGGGCGCCGTCGATGGCCTCGGCCTGGGAGAAGCCCTGGCCCACGTTGCCGAAGATGCGGATGGCGCGCTCGCGATCGATGCGGGTGATGGCCTGGAGAGAGGGAGCCTGCTCGATGCGGACGAGGTCGCCGAGGCGGATGAGGCTGCCCGTGCGGGTTCGCACGAGAAGACGCGCGATGTCTTCGGGCTTCTCACGCTGCTGGGCGAGGAGGCGCACGCGGATATCGAAGCGGCGGCCGCCGTCCTTGAAGCGCCCGGCGCGAACGCCGCCGATGGCCGCGTTGATGGTCTCGCCGATCGCGGTCATGGAGATGCCGAGGTCCGCCGCCTTGTTGCGGTCGGGGATGACCTGCACCTCGGGCATGCCGAGGCGGTAGTCGCTGTCCACGTCGGCCACGACGCCGGTGGTGCGCAGCCGGTCCATGATCTCCTGGGCCTTGCCCGCGAGAGTGTCCCAGTCGCCGCCGCGGATGGAGAACTCGACGGGGTTGCCGCGGCCCTGAGTGAAGCTCTGCTGCGAGTTCTCGGTGAGGATGATGCGCGCTCCCGCGATGCCCGCGAGGTCGCGGCGGACCGAGTCCATGAACTCCATCTGGGTCAGGCGCCGCCCGAGCTTCGGATCGATGGGCCGCTCCTTGAGCGACTTCATGGTGATCTGCATGTTCCCCGACGACACCTCGCCGCCGCCCATGCCGCCGCCCGGACCGCCGAAGTAGCGCTCGATCTCCGGCCGCCCCGCGAGGTAGGTCTCGATCTGCTGGGAGATCCGGTCCGTCACCTGCATGCTCGTGCCGATGGGAAGAACGAACCGGATGGAGAGACGGCCCGTGTCCTGGCGGGGCACGAACTCCTGGGGCAGGACCTTGAGCAGCGACAGCGACGCCACGAAGAGGACGAGCGAGCCGACCATGACCGCGCCGCGATGGTGAAGGGCGGGCTGGAGGACCTTGAGGTACTTCGCCGCCAGCGTCTCGAAGGCACGATCGACGAAGCGGCCGATGGGCCCGCGCTTCTCCCCCACCTGGAGGAAGCGTGAGCAGCGCATGGGGGTGAGGGTGAGCGCCTCGAGCAGGGAGAGCAGCACGGCGATGGAGATGGTGACGCCGAACTGGAAGAAGAACTTGCCGATGATGCCCTTCATGAAGGCCACGGGCATGAAGATCGCGACGATTGCCGCGGTGGTGGCGGCGGCCGCGAAGGTGACCTCGCGCGCGCCCACACTCGCCGCCTTGATCTTGCCCTCGCCCATCTCGCGGTGGCGATAGATGTTCTCGAGGACCATGATGGCGTCGTCGACCACGATGCCCACCACGAGCGACAGGCCGAGCACGGTGAACGTGTTCAGGGTGAAGCCCAGGAAGTACATGGCGATGAACGTGCCCAGGATCGAGGTGGGGATCGCGAGCAGGATGTTGATGGTGGAGGTCCACGACCCCAGGAACAGCCAGCACACGGTGGCGGTGAGCAGGGCCGCCATCACCAGGGTGAAGAGGATCTCGTTGATCGACTCCTCGATGTACTGGGTCTGGTCGAAGTTGATGGCGATGGAAATGCCGTCGGGAGCCTGCTTGCGCAGCAGTTCGATGCGCTCGCGGACGTCGTGGCCCACCTGGACGGCGTTCGCGCCGCGGAGCTTCTTGATGCCGAAGCCGAGCGCGGTCTGGCCCATGGCGCGCTGAACGCGCCGCATGTCCTCGAAGCCGTCCTCCACCACCGCGACGTCCTTCAGACGGATGGGAGCGCCCTGGCGGTACGTGATGACCAGGTTGCGGAAGGTCTCGATGTCGATGGCCTCGCCCTCCGCGCGCACCGTCATCTCGCGGCCCACGCCCTCGATGCGGCCGGCGGGCATTTCGATGTGCTCGCGCGCGATGGCCCCGGTGACGTCCTGAACCGTGAGGCCCTGCGCTTCGAGGCGCGGCGCGTCGAACCACACCCGCACGTTGCGCTCTCGGTAGAAGAACATGATCTCGCCCACGCCCTCGATGGTCTGGAAGGCGGGCTTGACCACGTTGCGGACGTAGTCGGCGAGGAAGGTCGGGGTGCGATCCCCGGAGACGCCCACCCACATGATGGGCTGGTCCTCGGGGTTGTTCTTGGAAACGGTGGGCAGGTCGACGTCACGGGGGAAGCGGCGGCCGAGCTGGGCCACGCGGGCCTGAACATCCTGCACCGCGGCGTCGATCTCGCGCGACAGCTCGAACTCGATGGAGACGTTCGCCGAACCCTGGCGCGAGGTGGAGGTGATCTCCTTGACGCCTTCGATGGAGGTCATCGCGTCCTCCACGACGTCCGTGATGTCGGTCTCCATGACCTCGGGCGACGCGCCCTCGTAGTTCACGGAGACATTCACCACCGGGTAATCAACGTCCGGGTTCTGGCTGATGCCGAGACCCTTCACCACGCCGCCCGCGCCCTTGAAGGCGATGATGCCGAAGCCCATGAGGCCGAACATCAGCATCCAGGCGAAGACATGGTTGCGGATCGAGATGTCCGCGAAGGTCATGCCGGTGGCTATGGCATGCGGATCTTCCTCGGGCTCAGGCCCGCGGGTGTTCGGTCTCTCGTGCTTGTCCTGGCTCATTGACGACCTCCGCTCTCATTCGGATTCGGACTGCTGCCGGGCCTTTGTCCTCGTGGGCCCCCACCCTGGGGGCCGTCCTCACCGGGAGCCCGCGGCCCTCGACGGCCGCCGCCGGGACCACCCGCGCCACCGGGACGCGGCGCGCCGGGAAGAGCGCCCGTGGTGGGGCTGACCGCGACGCCGTTCGCGATGCGGTCGGCGCCGTCGAAGACGATGGTCTCGCCCGGATTGAGCCCGGTCAGGATCTCGACGTCGCCGCCGCCGGTGCGCGGGCCGATCTCCACCTGGCGCACCACGGCCTTGCCGTCCACGATGACGAAGGCCACGAAGCCGCGGTCGCTCGCCTGGATGGCGGTTTCGGGCACCACGATCGCGTCCTTCTTGCTCTCGCTCGGGAGCGACACCTCGGCGAAGAAACCGGGCTTGAGCACGCCGGGGTTCTGCACCCAGGCGAGCACTTCGACCTGCCGGGAGGTGGGATCGGCGACTTGCCCCACGTGATAGATGGTGGCGCCGAACTCGCGGTCGCCCGTGGCGGCCACCTTGAACTTCGCGACCTGGCCCTTCTGTGCGTGCAGCGACTCCGTCTCGGAAACGCGGAAG
>JAIBCN010000021.1 GCA_019694155.1 Vicinamibacteria bacterium
GGGCGTGATCGACTGCCCGACCGCGAAACCGAGCGATTCGGCCTGCGCGCGCGACCTCGCCCCCGTGTCGAGAAGGAGGGCCGAGAGCTCGGGCTCGAGGGAGGTGGACGAGGCGTAGTTGCGTCGAGGCGCCAGCACGGCTTCGCGAGGGCCATTGACGGTGTGAACCATGACCGGATGCGCCTCGTAGAGCGAGAAGTACATGCCGCCCTGCGGTCGAACGGTCGCGGTGCCATTGTCGTTGATGGACGCGATTTCGAAGCCGACTTCGTCGGTGTGGGCGACGAACAAGACCCGCTTTCCGCCCTGGCCGAAGCGCACGATCACGTTGCCCTTCTTGTCGACCTCGGACTTCGCCCACGCGGGCAGCCGGCGCAGAACTTCGGCGCGCACGGGCTCCTCGTGATTCGCGACTCCGTAGGCGCGAACGAGGCCGGCGAGCAGGCGAAGGTCGGGCTCGGCGAACGTGGCGGCCGGAGGTTCGGGCGAGGGCGGGAGGGGAGTCATGACCCCGAGCGCGCCCAGACCGGCGGCCTCGGCGACAAGCCGCGCCGCCGCTTCCACGTCCTGCGCATCGACGATCTCCGCGGGCGTCTGGGCGTAGCGCGACGGAATCGCGATGACATGCGTCTCGAGACCGCGCGGGGAGGCATGGGGCAGCTCGGCGCTTGTCCGCTTCTGGAGCCTCGTGCTGAGCGTCGCCGCCGAAGCGGCGAACAAAGTGTCGTCCTCCCGAACCAGCGGACCACCGCCCGTTTCTCCCGTGGAACCGGCCCCGTCTTTCCCGGGAGGGAGCGCTCCGGTGAAGGCGATGAGTCGATCCGGCTTCTCCGACTCTACGAGGCGTTGGAGGCCGCGCTGGCCGAAGAACGCCTGAGCGGTCCAGGCCAGCGTGAGCGTGCCTTGCGGCCGCGTAGCTCCCAGTCGATTGGCGATTTCGACGAGGGCGACGGCGCCCGCCCGTGCGGACGTGGTGATGCCGGCGACCTCGGTCCCCGCGAGCTTCGCCACGCGCTCTCGCAGCGTGACTGCATCCAGCAAGCGTATGCCCCGGGCCGCGACTTCCTCACTCGAGGCCGCGCCCACGTCCACGAAGAGGTCATCGACGGAGCGCGGCGCCGAATCTGTTCCCGGAAGACGCGTGCTTCGAAGGTGCGTGGAGGGCGTCGCCGTGACGCCGTTCACGTAGGCGCCGCTCGCGGTGCGGATCAGCACGGGCTGGCCCACGTGATACTCGTGAGCGAGCGGATGCGTGAGCCCGGTGGTGTGCCGATGCAGGCGCAGATAGCCCTCGTCCGTGATCCCCGAGACGACGTAGCCAGGCTCGTCGAGGGGCGCGACCACGAGGGTGCGCGGCGAACCCGATCCCATGCGGATCACGAGGTTCCCGAGACTATCGGCCTCCGCGTGAAGGGACGCCGGCAGCATCGAGGCCACCGCTTTGCGGACATCGGCCTCGTGACCCGAGACGCCCGGCACCCGCGAGAGCCACAAGAGGCGCTCTGTTGGGGCGGGCGAAGCCGGCAGTTGTGCCTTCGCCGCCTGTGCGAGGCAAAGGAGAATCATGGCGGCGGGAATTCGTGGCGTCATCTGAGACCTCGCTTCGAAGAAGGCCGGAGTGTATCGAAAGCGATATCGGGATCAGTCCGGGATGCGCCGGAAGGTCGCTTCGTAGATCACCGGCCCCCTCGGCGTCTGGAGCTGCCCGGGCTGCGGCCGGTTGTATTCGGTGAGGGGCCCCAAAGGATCACGGATGAATCCGCCCTGTTCGAGTTCCGAGAGGATCTGCTCCCCGGTGAGAAAGCACTGAGGCTCGCCCGAGAACTGGGTGAAGACGAACGTCTCACCGGGAACGGGCTGTGTATTCGCGGGCAGCGTGTTCCGCGAGAACGTGAAAAGGAAGAGGCTCCCGCCCGGCCGGCACGCTCGGGCAGCTTCGCGCACCGCCTGTCTGAACTGGGTTCCGGAACGCGCAAGGTTCCAGATTCCGTGAGCCACCACCGCGTCGACGCTCCGGTCGCGGAGCGGAAGAATCTCCATGGGGCAGAGGGCCAGGTGCAGACGCCCCCGGGTCGAACGCGGCCGGGAGCGCGCGGCCTGGAGCATGGGCCACGAGAGATCGGTCCCGATGACCTCCAGGCCCGAATCGGCGAGCGGCGCCGCGTTTCGTCCGGCTCCGCAACCGATGTCGAGCACGCGGCGAAGGGGCCGCCGTCTCCGCTCCTCCTCGATGAACCGCATCAGCACGGCGTTTGGGGGCGATTGCGAAAACCCCGCTACCGTCGCGGTGGAGCTCCAGTTCGAGCCGGCGAGTGGATCCATGGAGTCAACGTAGCACGTGTCCCGGCCGTTCGCGTCTCGATGCCGGGGCCGCCGGTTCGCCCCGCACGCCGTACACTAGGGCGCATGGCCCGTCACACTCATCGCGAGACCCACCGTACCGAACGCATCGGATGGCTGCGCGCCGCCGTTCTCGGAGCGAATGATGGAATCGTCTCTACGGCCAGCCTGCTCGTAGGCGTGGCTGCGGCCCAGGTCGATCGCGCCGAGCTTGTGACCGTGGGCATGGCGGGTTTGGTTGCGGGGGCGATGTCGATGGCCGCGGGCGAGTACGTCTCGGTCAGTTCCCAGGCCGACACGGAGGCGGCGGATCTCGCGCGCGAGCGCCACGAGCTTCTCACCGAGCCCGAGTCGGAGCACCTGGAACTCGCGATGATCTACCAGTCCCGGGGGCTCACGCCCGAACTTGCCTCGCAGGTCGCCCACCAACTCACCGAGCATGACGCCCTCGGGGCGCACGCACGCGACGAACTGGGCATTTCCCAGATCACCACCGCACGGCCGGTCCAGGCCGCGCTGACTTCGGCCGCGACCTTCGCCATCGGAGCCGCGCTTCCCCTGGCTTCCGCCCTGCTGGCTCCAGCGGCGCGCGTGGCCGAGGTGGTGGCCGTGGCCTCGCTTCTTTCCCTTGCCGCGCTTGGGGTTGTGGCCGCGCGAACCGGCGGCGCTCCGGTGGGCAGGTCAGCAGCCCGCGTCCTCTTCTGGGGGGCGCTCGCCATGGCCGTCACCGCCTTCGTTGGAAAGGTCTTCGGCGCCGTCGTCTAGGTTGCGGCCGGCGCGTCGACCTTGCGCGGTCGGACGATCGCCCAGAAGGTGAGACCCGCGGCCAGAACCGCGCCGACCCAGATCAGGAGGCGGGTTGAGTCTTTGAACCCGAAGTAGAGCATGAACACCGATGAGCCCACGTGGATGGAGGCGGCCGCGAGGGTGAGCGCATTGGGCTTCTCCAGGCCGGCGTCGCGGGAAAGGGCGCGCCTGAAGATGGAGACGGAGACGAGGGCCGCGAAAAGAGTGAGGATGGCGCCGACATTCGCGAGAGCCTGCTGCAGCGTATGGGTGGCGAGGATCGAGAGCGCGACGATGCACTGCAACACGATGGCCTTCACCGGCACCGTCCCCTCCTCCACGCGAAGGAAGGCCGGCAGGTAGCCGTCCTGCGCCATGCTCGCGTACACGCGCGGGCCGACGACCGTCATGGCGCTCGCCGCGGAAACGAAGGCGACGAGCACCAGCAGCGACATGATGAAACCGCCGGTGGAGCCCAGGATCCGGCTCAGGATCACGTGGCCGAGGGTCACCTTGCTCTCGTCGTAGCCGAAGACCACCTTGAAGTCGTTGGGCGTGAGATTCGCCACGAACACCCAGTTCACCGCGAGGTACAGGACGGCCACGAGCCCGCAGCCGATGAGCAGCGCGCGAGGCACGTCGCGCTTCGGATCACGGAACTCCGAGGCCGCGTAGGTCGCGGCATTCCATCCGGAAAACGCGAAAGCGATGAAGAACAGGCCGCGGGCGAAGGCCTCCTTCGGAAAAGTGGTCGAGGCGGAGGCGGTCGCCGGAACCCAGGTGGGCCAGTTGTTCGACCCGAAGAAGAGGCCGGTGATCACGAAACCCGCGAGCAACAGGCCGTTGCCGATGAAGAGGAGGTTGTGGCCGTGCTTGGAGGCATGCCGGCCCATCGCGTGCACAAACCCGAGAACGACGATCATTCCCGCGCCGAAAACCGCGGGAGAGAGCGGAACGCCGAGCGTCCGCGCGAACTCGCCGGCGGCCAGGGCATCCACCGCGATGGGCGCTGAGAAGCCCACCAGAAGCGAACCCCACCCCGCGAGACAGCCAAGCGCCGGGTGCAGGAGGTCCGAGAGGTAGCGGTACTCACCCCCCGAACGCGGCACCCAGGTGGCGACCGTGGCGTAGGCGCGCGCCCCCGACATGGCGATGAGGGCGCCCAGGACCCAGGAGATGAGGATGAGGCCGGGGGTGAGGTCCTGGGCCATGAAGCCCGCGCTGATGAAGACTCCGGCGCCCACCATGTTGGAGACCACCAGGCCGATTCCGGATCTGAGGCCCAGGTGGCCGCCGCTCGCTCTCATGGGAGGGCGGATGTTACTCTCAGCGGCTGCAATGCCTACGACCAGAACAACCAAGTCCCTGCCTGCCGTTCTCCTCGCTCTCCTGATTCCCGCTGGCGCGCAGGCCCAGTCCGCCGTCGTGCCCGCCGCGACACCCGCCCCCGCCACGGCATCCCCAGTGGCGCCAAGCGCACCGTCTGCCGCAGGCGCCGACCGGTCCTTGAGTTTCGACAAGGAACTGCGCCTGCTCTTCCGCATGGTGGCTTGCGCGGGCTCCGAGCCCGTCCCCAAGGAATACGAGGCGGTCGTGGCCGCCCATTGCGCCCTGTTCCAGAAAACGATGAACAGCTACCGGACCCGGTATGTGGCGATGGCGCAGCCCTTCCTGGTCGCACTGCAGCCCAAGGGGCTGCCCACCACGGTGGTTTACCCCTTCGGCGGCGGGGACCTGCTCTCGGCGCTCACGACCTACCCGAACCTCACCGAGGTCACCACACTCTCCCTCGAATACGCGGGCGATCCGCGCCGCATCATCGGCATCACCCCGGAGCGGCTGGAGTTCAGTCTGGCCCAGGTGAGGCGCCGGGTCAGCGGGCTGCTCATCTGGACCGAATCCACGAGCGAGAACATGATCCAGCTTCAGAAGGGGGACATCCCCGGGCAGCTCGCGTTCTTCCTCACCGGCCTCGCCGTACACGGGCAGGAACCAGTCGGCCTCCGCTTCTTCAATTTGAGTCCCGAGGGGGCCGTGGTGGGGCTTTCCAAGGACGACATCGCCGCCCTCGAGGGTTCGACCGCCACGAAGCTCAATCAGGTCTGGAAGTCGCCCGATTTCTCGGTGGCCTTCTCCAATTCGGAAATCACTTTCCGCAAGGCCTCCGACCCCAGGGCGCCGCTTCGCGTCCATCGCCACATCGCCGCCGATCTCTCCGACTCCGGTCTCCGCAAGGTCCCGGGGATTCTGAAGCACTTGGAAGCCAAGGGCCGGATCACCGCCATCACCAAAGCGGCGAGCTATCTGATGTGGAACTCCGGCTTCTCGAAGATCCGCAACTATCTGCTCGGGAACATGGAGTTCATGCTCTCGGATTCCACGGGGATTCCGCCCCGCTACGCGCAGAAGGCCGGGTTCGAGATGATCGCGTACGGCCAGTTCGACGCGCCTTTCCTGGCGGCGCCCGACGCCGAGACCCAGGACATGCTGGCCCTGTTCGCGGCGCAGCCGAAGCGCGAGTTGAAGTTCCGGTACGGGTATCCCGACAACCACAGCCATCATCACCTGCTGGTGACCCGCAAACCCGAGGCCCCCAAGCCGGCGAAATGACCGCCCCGCGACCTTGAGCGCGTGCCGGCTCGTCGGGCTTCCTTCGATCGGTCTCCTGCTGGCCGCGTTCGCCACGCGGGCCGGCCAGAGCCTTGGATACGACGAACTCTTCACGGTGTGGGCGGCGTCTCGGCCGCTCGCGGATCTGATTCACCAGGCGAACGTGGATGGCTTCACCCCGCCCGCTTTCTACTTGCTGGTGAAACTCTTCGCGCTCGCGGGCCTGTCCAACGAGGGCCTGCGTGTCGTGCCCGTGGCCTTCGGCGGCCTTGCCGCGTGCTTCGGCCTTCTGGCCTCCGAACGCCTCTTTGGTGCGCGGGCGCGCTGGCCGGCCCTCTGCCTGATTCCGGGATCGGCCCATCTCTTCACCTTCGCCCACGAGCTCCGTCCCTACTCGGCGCTCCTCTGCTGTGCCTTCTTCTTTCTCGGCCGAATGGGCGGGACCACGGACGAGAGGAGCGATTTTCGGGCCGCGATTGCCGCCCTCATCGCGACCGCGTTCTCCTACCTCGGCCTTTCCCTGGTGGCGATATGGCTTTTCGAGTGCCGGCGGCGGTGTTCGTGGGCCCGCCTGGCCCTCGTGGGCCTGCTGGCGCTGTTGCTGTGCGCGCCCGGCCTGCTCAAGGCCTCCGCTCTGGCCACGGCCAATGTCGGGTCGCGTATCAGCTGGTCCGCCTCCCCGCCCGCGCTCTCGACCGTCATCTTCGGACTGGCGCCCGTTCCCTTCGATGCGCGTGTGGAGTTCACGAGCCTGGTTCTCCTCGTAGCACTCCTCCTGAGCGTCCGATACCCTTCGCCTTCGCCCGCGTTGTCCTTTCTGTCCCGCGCCTTCATCGTCGTCACCGGCAGCGTGTTCCTTCTGGACGCGATGGTTCCGATCGGCTTCGCTCCCCGCTACTTCGTCCTCTCCGTCGCCGCGTTGCTCCTGCTTCTGGTGGGAGTGTTGAGCCGGCTCCACCGCGCGGGACTACCCGTGGCGATCGCGCTGCTCGTGGCGAACGGCGTGGCGACGTTCCGATATCTGTCGGTCCAGCCCGCGGCCCGCGAGGACTGGCGGGGCGCCATGAGCAGGATCGAGCGGCGACTGGGCCCTGATGGAGTGCTGCTCGCCTTCCCTTTTCATCACGCGGCGGCCGCTGCCCATGCCTATGCTCCGCGCGTGGCGGTGGGCGGGGGCTACACCGCACGCGGCGGTCCTCTTCTCTGGTACCCGCCCCCGGCTTCCTTTCAGGGCTACTCGTTCTCCGGCCTGACCAGGGTCGATGATCCGGCCGACATATGGCGCGGCCTCGCTGGCGCCTCGACGCTGTGCCTCCTCAGCGACGAGCCGGACCCTCGCAAGACCGCGGCGCTCTTCGAGGCGTTCGAGGCCTTTGGCGGCGAGGCGTTCGATACCGGCGACCCGCGTCTGCGCGCCCTGTGCCGGCCGCGCGGCTGAGGCCGCGGTTCCTGGCCCGCGGGGGGCCGGGTCAGACGGTCTGCATGCGTTCGATGGATTCGAACAAGGCCCGGAAGTTGCCCGCACCGAAGCCCTCGTCGCCCTTGCGCTGAATGATCTCGAAAAAGAACGGACCGGCCGACGAGTCCTTGTAAAGACCGGAGGCCTCGCGCAGGAAGATCTGCAGGAGATACGAATTCGGTCCATCGCCGTCCACGAGGATCTCCAGATCGCGAAGGACGCTGAGGTCCTCGTCGATGGAACCGATGGAAAGCTGCTTCAGCCGGTCCGGCAGCATGTCGTAGTAGGTCGAAGGCGTCGGCATGAACTCGACCCTTCGCTCGCGCAGGCCGCGCACGCACGAGACGATGTCCTTCGCGGAAATGGCCAGGTGCTGGACGCCATCACCGCGGAGCTCTTCGTTGAAGATGTTGATCTGCGAGGCTTTGAAGAAGGGGCGCCACGGCTCGTTGTTCGCGAACTTCACCCCGGAGTGGCGGTCCCACATGACGACGGATCGCAGCCCCGACCCGTGCGTCTTGTCCTCCCTGCCCACGTCCGTGGTGTGGAACTCGACGCCCCAGAACCGCTCGAAGCCCATGACGTGCTCCATCCACAGCAGTGCGGGCTTCATGGTCTGGAAGTTCGACGTCGTGTGGTCGAAGCCCTGAAAGCCGAAGCGGTTCGTGCCGCCCTTCGGTGCGGCGTGCGCGACGAAGCCGGGGAAGAGAGCCTGATAACCCCGGCGCTCCACGAAGCGGAAGGTGGTGTCGCCGAAGGGTGTGGTGATGGAGAACCACGCGAGGGTCCCGCCATGGCCGTCTGTGGCGCGCTCGACGTCCTGGATCGGCGTCCCCCCCCTTTCCTCGAGCAGGCGGAAGGTGGTTTCGATGTTCGCGACCTCGAAGTTGAGGGTGCCGACGCCGTCGGGGTGCTTCTTCAGGAAGCGCGCTGCCCGCCCGCCTTCACCGTCGGGCGCGATGCAGACCACCACGCAGTTGCCGGCCATGAACGCGATCGATTTCTGCTTCCCTCGCTTCGTCAGCTCGTCCGAGCTCTGACCGATCTCCGCGAAGTCCATCATGTCGACGTAGAAACGCCGGGAGCGCTCCAGATCGTGGACATAGTAGTGGACGGATTCGAGGCGCTTGATGCCCAGCGGTTCGAGCTTGCTCATGCACGGATCTTAGTTGCTGGCCGCCGAAGACCGCGGATCGGCCCTGGACCGCGGTCAGCCTCGGTCAGGGAGCCGCGAGTCACGCAGCGTCTTCATCGCCGCGATGGTCAGGACCAGGACGAGGGCCCCCTGGACGGCGAGACTCGAGAGGTCGGGATGAATGCCCAGCATGGGGAAGCTTGGAAACGCGATGGGGCGCGGCGCCAGGTAGCCCCCGGCGACGAAAGCCGAGATGCTCGAGCCGGCGAAGGCCACGGCAAGGAGGCTCAGAAGAAAGCCCGAAGCTCCGAAGAACACGGGCAGGGGTAATCGTTGGAATGCGTTCCGGATGACGACGGCGACGAGCAGCACTCCGGCAAGCCCGGCGACCGCGCCCGCGAAGACGGGGAGGGGGGTTCCCGCTGCCTCGATCAGCAGCGCTTCCGTGAACAGGATGGTCTCCGCGCACTCCCGGTAGACGGCGAGAAACGCGACTCCCGCGAACGACCACACCCGCCCCGAGCCCAGCCCCCGGTTCATCTGGCCTTTGAGGAACGCCATCCACTTTCGCGACTCCGCCTTCGAGATCATCCAGAAGCTCACGCTGAAGAGCACCAGCGCGGCCACGAGGCCGATCACGGCTTCCACCAGTTCGCGCTGCGATGGCGCGATGGCGATCAATCTGGAGAAGAGAAACCAGCTGATGCCGCCCGCGACGAGCGCCCAAATCCACCCCGCATGAATGGCTCGGCTGGCTTCGGGCCGCCCGAGCTTCCGGACCCCGCCCAGAAGCGCTCCTACCAGCAGAGCGGCCTCGACTCCCTCGCGGAAGTAGATGATGAAGGCCGCGACGAAAGGCAGACCGCCGGCGTCGCGCGAAACGGAGCGCGAGAGGAGTTCGTCGAGAAGCCGCGCCTGCTTCTGGATCAGCGCGGGGTTGTTCTCCACGAGAGCCGCGCGGAAGTCGCGGAACGCGATCTCGACGGACTGCGTCCGGTTCGGGTCGTGGGCGCTGATCTGCGCTTCCAGGGGTTCGAAGCCCTGAAGATAGGCGTCCAGAGCCACCCGGTCGGCCTCGGCGACACGGCCGGTTGCGCCGAGCGACGCCGCCCTTCGAACCATGGAACGGGTCTGGTCGACGCCGAGGCCGAGAGGCGCCTCCGCGAATGCCGCCTCGCGTCGCGCGAAGGCGAGCCCTTCGCGCGGCGAGGGGTGTCCGCTCGCCTGGAGCGCGGCGAGGACCTCGCCGTCCGACCGCACGGCGAGATCGGCGAGCGTCATGGAGACGGGTCCCGTTTCTTTCTCCCCCGCGTGGGCCAGCCGCAAGACGTAGAAAGCGAGGTCCCAGCGCTCCCCGGGGGAGAGGACCTCGAAAGCGGGCATGGCCGTGTTCTGAACACCCAGCGTCAGGGCGTTGTAAACGCGATAGGGCGACAAGGCCTGCCGTCTCGA
Organism: Vicinamibacteria bacterium; assembly: GCA_019694155.1. Lineage (GTDB taxonomy): Bacteria > Acidobacteriota > Vicinamibacteria > Fen-336 > JAGNNV01 > JAGNNV01. The sequence continues at coordinate 9,783 of JAIBCN010000021.1, forward strand.
TGGATCCTGAAAGCTCGTGGGCCTCGGTGAGAGCGAGGCCGCCACTTCGGTCCGGCCGAGACCGTCGACCCCGTGACAGGTGGCGCACGACTGTGCGTACAGCGTCTCGGCGCTTTTGAGGCCCGGGCGCTTCCGCGGCGTGGTGGTGAGCCCGAGGCGGGACACGACATCTTCCCGCGCGGCGCGACCGAGCGCGGCCACGGCGCCGGGGTCTTTCTTGGCGCGCACGGCGGCGCGCAGGGCTTCGAGTCGAGCGGTGAGCGCGGCCTGGTCGTCCCCGGAGCGGCTGGTCCTGGGCACGAGGGAGAGAGCGGTTTCGAGGAAGCCGAGTTGCTCAGCGTACTCGTACTCGGATATCACGGCGCCGCCGGAAACCGCCCCGCCGTAATCAGCGGCGACATAGTCGATGAGGGAGACGAGCCGTGGCCCATTCTGGGCGTCGGTCGCCTCCTTCTCTTCACGGGATGGGGCCGGGTCGCTCGCGGGAGCGCATCCGGAGAGAAGAAGGCTCGCGTTCAATACGAAAATGAACTTCGTTTTCATTTCAGGCCGAGAACCATACCACGAACGAGTCGGACGACTATGATTGAGGCGCGGCCAGCCAGTCATCTGGCCCAAGGTGGAGACCAGAAAAATGAAAGCCATGGGTTGTCTCGTAGCGGTTCTACTCGTCATCGGTGTGGTGGGGCTCGCCCTCATGGGGAGCTACAACAACCTGGTCGGGCTCGCTCAGGCCGTGGATGCCCAATGGGCGCAGGTGGAAAACGCCTACCAGCGTCGCGCCGACCTCATTCCCAATCTCGTGGCGACCGTCTCGGGCGCCGCGAACTTCGAGAAATCGACCCTGGAAGCGGTCACCCAGGCTCGCGCCAGCGTGGGCCAGGTCAAGGTGAATCCGGGAGACGCCGCTTCGCTCGCCGAATTCGAAAAGGCGCAGACCGGTCTGTCTTCCGCTCTCTCTCGCCTTCTCGTGGTTTCGGAGCAGTACCCTGATCTCAAGGCGAGCGCCAACTTCCGTGACCTCCAGGTCCAGCTCGAAGGCACGGAGAACCGCATCTCCGTGGAACGCGGCCGCTTCAACGAGAAGGCGCAGACCTACAACACCGCCATTCTCCAGATGCCCGCCCGCCTCTTCGCGGGCCTCTTCGGCATGAAGGAGAAGCCCTATTTCAAGGCCGTCGCGGGAAGCGAGAAGGCGCCGAGCGTGAACTTCAACTTCGGTCCCTCGCCCGCTCCGGCTCCCACCAAGTAGCCGCTCATTGAGCCTCCTGGCCAGGGTCTTCGCGCGAGCCCTCCCGTCCCGGGCGCTGGCCGCCCTTGCCCTCGCTGGCCTCGCCGGGCTCGCCGGAGCCCAGCCGAAGGCCCCTCCTCCGCCGGCGAACTTCTTCACCGACACCGCCGGAGTGGTGCCAGCGGATGCGGCGGTTCGCCTCGAACAGAGGCTGCGGGAGTTCGAGAAGGCCTCCTCGAATCAGGTCCTCGTGGTGGTGGCCGACCGCGTGCCCGAGGGCTACGCCTCGCTGGAGGAATACACGAACCGGACGGCCGAGGCCTGGCGCGTCGGCGACAAGAGCCGCGACAACGGGGTTGTCCTCTTTGTCTTCGTGGCCGATCGCAGGGTGCGGATCGAGGTGGGCTATGGGCTTGAAGGAGCCTTGCCCGACGCGCTGGCCTCGCGGATCATCAACGACGAGATCACCCCTCGCTTCCGTGAGGGCAAGTACGGAGACGGCCTGCTCGCGGGAGTCGACGCCATCATCCGCGCCACCAAGGGCGAGTACCAGCCGGTCGCGAAGAGCCGGGTTTCCTTCGAGACCCTCCTCATCGTCGCGGTGATCCTCGTCTTCGTCTTCACCGGAGTGGTCATCCCGATCCTCAGGATCCTCGGCGAAGTGAGCGGCTCCCGGACGTACTCGGGGCATGGAACCTCGCGCCGGCGAGGCACGAGCTGGGGTTCGGGGGGAGGCTTCTCCTCGGGGGGCGGCTGGTCTGGCGGGGGCGGCAGCTCGTGGGGTGGGGGCGGAGGCTTTTCAGGCGGCGGAGGATCTTTTGGCGGCGGCGGCGCCTCCGGAAGCTGGTGAAACGCATGACCGACGACTTCTTCTCGAAGCTCGATGAGCCGCGGATCGTCGAATCGATTCGTCAGGCCGAACTGCGCTCCCGCGGCGAGATCCGGATTCACGCCACGCAGCAGATGGTTGCCGATGTGATGCAGGAAGCGGCCCGGACGTTCGAGCGCCTGGGCATGACTGCGACCGCCGAACGCAACGGCATCCTGATCTTCGTGGCGCCGAAGAGCCAGAAGTTCGCGGTCCTCGGCGATTCCGGCGTCACCTCACGGGTGGGGACAGGGCCTCTCGATGAGATGGCCTCTTCCATGGCGGCGGCCTTCCGCGAGGGTCGCTTCACCGACGGGCTCGTGGGAGCAGTGGAGCGGGCCGGGGCTCTGCTCTCCGTTCACTTCCCGCGCGTCGAGGGCGCCGCCGACCGCGACGAGCTTTCGAACACGATCAGCCGCGGCTGATCTCTTCGACGATCGCCTGGGCCGCGTCTTGCGGAGACGCCGCTTCCGTGATGGGCCGGCCCACGACCATGTAGTCGCAGCCAAGCCGCAAGGCCTCGCCCGGGGTCATCACCCGCGCCTGGTCGCCCTTCGCCGAGCCTCTTGGCCGAATCCCCGGGGTCACGATCACCATGTCGTCTCCCACGGTCTCGCGGATCAGACCGATCTCGTGCGGGGAGCACACGACGCCGTCGATACCCGAGTCGCGGGCCAGGATGGCCAGTTGCCGGACGGTCTCCGCGACCGTCCCCCGCGCCCCGACCTCCCGCAGAGTTGCGTCGGTGTGCGAGGTCAGCACGGTGACGCCGAGGAGCTGCGTTCCTTCCGCGGGAAGCGCGGAGGCCGCCGCCTCCAGCATGGCCCGGCCCCCAGCGGTATGGACGGTGACGAAGAAGGCGCCCAGCCGCGACGCGGTGCCCACCGCCTTGGCCACGGTGTTCGGGATGTCATGGAACTTCAAGTCGAGGAAGACCCGTCCGCCCGCGCTCACGATGGAACGGACCATCTCGGGGCCCTCCGCGGTGAACAGTTCCTTTCCGACCTTGAACATGCCGACGTGCGGCGCGAGCTCGCCGACGAGCTCCTCCGCGCGGGCCCGCGAATCGACATCGAGGGCGACGATGAGACGGTCCTTCGCGTTCATTTCTTCTCCAGCTTCGGTTCCGATGGACCGCAATCTTGCCCTACAGCGAGGCTCCTGTCGCGTCGCCCGCGGCCAGGAGGGCGCGCGCCTTGCGGATCATCCTCTTGAGGCCGGGGTCCAGGTCCATGGCCAGGGCCTCGTCCGCCTCGAACCAGCGCAGCGTCGGGCCAGCCGGGTTGACGGCCGGCCCCTCCGAGGCCTCGGCGCGCAGCGGCTCGCCTGGATCCCCCACGAACAGGTAGCGAAGGTCCAGGTGCTCGTGCTGCGCGTCCTGTTTGCGCGCCGGGATGGTGTGGATGTCCACGTCGAAAGGCCGCGGCGCCGTCGGATGCAGTCTCGGCGTAAGGCCGGTCTCCTCGGCCACTTCCCGTCCCGCGACATCTTCGCCTCGCGTTTCGCCCGGCTCCGCGTGGCCTCCGGGCTGCAGCCATCGGTGCAGCTTGATGTGGTGGAGAAGCAGGACGGCGGAACCGTCCCCCGCCATGACCAGCCCCGAGCCCGTGAAATGGCCCTCCCCGATAGAGCGGTCGAACGGATCGGGGTGCGTTCTCGCAAACTCGATCATCCGAGCGCGATCTGCCTCCTCGCGTGTCTCCGACGTCACATGGCGCGAGAGGATCTCAACGAGGTTCATCCGGAAGATTGTATGGGCTCCACCCCCAGAACGAACCAGGCGGCGCGCGCGGGCCTAGCCGACGACGTAGGCCTGGGCCGGTCGCCGGGGGCGAATCAGGCGATAGAGGACCCAGGCACCCAAAGCCAGAATTGTGAGCGGGAACGCGATGATCGCCAGGGGAACCAGGAACAGAGCGAGCAGGAACATGCCCTTGATCGCTCCCCGGGTCAGTCCGCCGACAAAGGCGCCCAGGATCTTGAAGGGGATGATCACGAGCCCGACGACCAGGCCAAGGACGACCTTCAGCAGGACGAGCGGAATCAGCACCAGCGAGAAGAGGGCGCCGAAGAACATCAGGCCGAGGATGAAGAGCGTGGTCATGGATTTCTCCTGTCTATTCCAGTAACGAAACGGGAGCCCTCGAGGTTCCCAGACGCGTCTTCTTGGGAACTCCGGCCGCCGGGCGCCGCAAATATGATGAGCTTCATGGAAGAAGCCGATCGCGTCCTCGCGGACCTGCGCGAGCTGGTGACGCGCGAGTCGCCCTCCGACGATGCGGATCGCGTGACGGCGGTGGCGGAGTGGATCCGCGAGCGCCTGAACCGCCGGCAGCCGCCCGTCGCCAGGACCGTGCCCTGCCCGCCTCGGGGTCATGCCTTGCTCGCGACCGTTGGCTCCGATGAGGCCGGGCGCCCGAGCACCCTCCTTGTCGGGCACATCGACACCGTGTGGCCGGTGGGAACGCTCGAGGAGATTCCCTTCTCCAACGACGGGGCCGTTGTTCGCGGCCCCGGCGTCTTCGATATGAAGGCCGGCGCGGCCATCGCCTTGCGGGTCCTCGATCGCCTGCGCGAGCGTCCGACCTCGCCCCGCGTCACCCTGCTGCTGGCGCCCGATGAGGAGGTCGGAAGCGAAGCCTCGAAGGCGCTCCTGATCGAACAGGCGAAGAAGCACGACCGCGTCCTGGTGCTCGAGCCCTCGGCGAAAGGGGGCGCTGCGAAGGTCGCCCGCAAGGGGACCGGCCTCTATCGGATCCGCTTCAAAGGCGTTTCCTCGCACGCCGGCCTGGATCCCGAAAAAGGGGTCTCCGCGCTCCAGGCGCTGGCCGAGTTCGTGCTCTATGCGCCGCGATTCGCGAACGTCGAAGCCGGCACCACCGTGACGCCCACCGTCGCGTCTGCCGGGACCAAGACGAACGTGGTTCCCGAAAGCGCCGAGGTCATCCTCGACTGCCGGGTCTGGACGCCGTCGGAACCGGAGAGAGTGGATCGCGACTTGCGCGCCTGGCGTCCGAAGGACCCGCGGGTGGGCGTCGAGATCGAGGGGGGATTCGACCGGCCGCCGCTGGCCGAGACCGAGGCGTCTCGATCGCTGTTCGCGAGCGCCCAGCGCATCGCCAGGGATCTGGGGTTCGAACTCAGAGGCGAGCGCGTTGGAGGGGCGTCGGACGGCAACCTCACCGCGGCTGCCGGAGTTCCGACTCTCGACGGACTCGGGCCGATGGGGGACGGAGCCCACGCCAGGCACGAGCACGTCCTGGTGACGGACCTCGGCCTTAGAGTCGAACTGCTCGAGCGGCTGATTCTCGCCTAGGGCTTCGGCTGGAGCGCCAGGAAGCGTCGGCGCAGACGCGCGCTCAAAGGCCGCGCGGTCATCGTCTTCAGGTTCACCACCACCACCACGTTCTTCGCGCGGAAGAGCACGGTCCGGCCTCGCCGGGCTTCGAACTCGAGGCCGATGGAGGTCCGCCCCACGCGGGCCACGCGCACGCCGATTTCGATGACATCGCCGTGGCGGATCGGTTTCATGAAGTCGATCTCGAAGTGCACGGAGGGAAAGCCCATGCCCCCTCCGATCACCCTGGCGTAGGAAGGGCCTATTCGCTCATTGAAGAGCGCCTCGAATGCGCAGTGACAGAAGTCGATGAGGCGGGGATAGTAGGCGGTTCCCGCCGCGTCCACGTCGTGGAACATGACAGGGAGCCGAAGCACGAAGGGCGGGTGCGGCGTCTCCTTCGACGACGTGGTTGCAGTGTTCTTCATGATGACGGCCCATTCTGACAACAAAGTGGCGATCCGCCGGCCCGCGTCGATGTCAGAATGCGCGGAACGTGATGGGCTCGCTCCTTGGTCGGCTGGGACTCTCTCGCCCCGAACTTCGCGGGTGGGTGGCCTACGACTGGGCGAACTCCGTATTCATGACCTCGGTCATTCAGGTCTTTCAGAGCTACTTCCCGACGGTTCTGGCCCTGGGCCTGTCCAAAGCCGACTCGAGCGCGCGCTTCTACGCGGCCACCACCATAGCGGCTCTCATCGTCGCCGTCCTCGGCCCCTTCTTCGGCGCCATGGCCGATTTCTCGGGCACCCGAAAGCGCATCATGGGGGTCGCCATCGCGATCGGTGTGGCGGCGACACTGGGCCTTGCCTTCGTGGGGCCCGGCCACTGGCTCTCGGGGCTTCTCTGGTATGGCCTCGGGAACATCGCCATCGCCATGTCCTTCATCCTCTACGACTCCCTGCTGCCTCATGTGGCCCGGGCCGAGGAGGTCGACCTCGTTTCCTCCGCGGGCTACGCCTTCGGTTACCTCTCCGGAGGTGTGGTTCTCGCCCTGAATCTTCTCTGGATTTCCAATCCGCAGGCCTGGGGGTTCGCGGACGGCGGCGCTGCGGTTCGGGGCTCCTTCGCGTTCGCCGCGTTGTGGTGGGCCCTCTTCTCCATACCCCTCTTCCGGAACGTCCCCGAGCCCCCCGCGAGCGGGAACGGGAATGGCGAACGGCGATCGGTCTTCGCGGCGACGATGGGCACGGTGAAGTCTCTGCGTGACACGTTTCACCATCTGAAGCGGTACCGCGAGGCTCTCCTGATGATGGTGGCGTTCCTCATCTACAACGACGGGGTCAACACGGTGATTCGGGTGGGCGCCACCTATGGCACCGAGATAGGAGTCCCCCAATCGCGTCTCCTCCTCGCCATCCTGGCCATCCAGTTCATCGGGCTGCCCTTCGCCTACTTCTACTCCCACCTGGCGGCGAAGATCGGCACCCGCATGGCCATCTACCTCGCCCTCGCGACGTACCTGTGCATCTGCGGCGTGGGCTTCGTGATGACCGAGACCTGGCAGTTCTTTCTCCTCGCCGGTCTGATCGGCTCGGCGCAAGGTGGAGCTCAGGCGCTCTCCCGCTCGCTGTTTGCGAGCCTCATTCCGAAAGAGAAGTCATCCGAGTTCTTTGGCTTCTACGGGGTGGGCGACCGCTTCGCGGGAATCATGGGGCCGGCCCTCTTCTGGGTCGCGGTCACGGTGACCGGATCGAGTCGCGCGGGCCTGCTTGGGCTGGGGGTCTTCTTCGTGACCGGCGCCTACCTGCTGTCCCGGGTCGATGTCGAGGGAGGACGCGCGCTCGCCTCCTCCGCTCAGAAATAGCCGGCGCTCAGGGCGCGCAGACCTCGCCCGAGGCGGGGGAGATGCGAAGGCCGGTCAGCAGGCCCGCCGCATCGACGGTCAGCCGGGCGTCCAGGTTTCCGCGTTCGCACTTGAGGCGGACGGTCGCCGACTCGCCTCCGCCGCTCACCACATCGCCCTGAGCGCATGTTCCATAGGCGCGAGAGGCTTCGATCTGGCCGGCGACATCGGGCGGAGCGCTGAGCGAGATGAGCGACTCGCTGAGGCGGCCTCCCTCGTTGATCGACTGCAGGATCGCCCCCGCCACCCGGGTGAGCCCTTCGCTCGGCGGAAGGACGGAGGATGTTTCGAGGTACTGGACGGTGGGGGGAAGCGTGGGCGCGAGTGTGACGCTGACCTTGACCTGGCCTCGCTCGCAGGTGAGCGCCCAACGCCCCCGAAGCGCGTTCTCGGCGTCGATGGGCGAAGTCGCCCGGCACTCGCCGTGCCTTTCGCGGAGCGCCTCGAATTCCCGCCGCCTGCGGTCCAGGGAACGGTCGAGGAGCAGGTTCATGGCTGCAATTTTCTGCAAACCGGCGTCGCTCCATTGAGCGATGAGGCCATCGACCGCCGCCTTGGTCTTCAGAAGTTCCGCCCCGGGTTGCGGCACCCGGGGATTCAGGGCGCCCGTCCGGGCGAGCGCCTCGAGCGCTTCGTTCACCGGCCGGCCGGGGCTCGCGTAGGTGCCGTTCGCGAGGGCCACGATTCCGACGCCGTATTCGGGAAGCCACCGCATCTGCGAGCCGTAGCCGGGCAGCCCGCCTCCGTGCGAGACCGAGTGCGCGAAACGACAGGTCTGGCTCGCCGCGAGGCCGAACGCGTAGCCGCCCGACGAGAGAGCGAGGGGTGAGTTAACGGTGGCGCGGAGGGCCGTGGAACGGTAGGGCGAATAGGGCATCTGCATTTCGCGCAGTGATGAACGCTTGATAGGCCCGTGGTCATCATCGTCACGGGGCGGGTAGGCGGAGAGATAGAGCGAGACGAGCCTCGCGAGATCGGGGACGCTGGAGTAGAGCCCGCCCATGGGACCGTAAGAGCCGTCGGAGAGCGGCTTCTCCGCGACCCATTCGTTGTCTATCCGCCCGTAGCCCCTGGCAATCCGGTCGCCGGGCACGGCGGACCCTTCCCATTTCGTCGAGGTCATGCCGAGGGGTTTCAGGATCTCCCGATCGATGTAGTCCCGCGCACGCATTCCGGTGACGCGCGTGATGATCTGGCCCAGGATGGCGAACCCGGTGTTCGAATACTCGTAGCCCATTCCGGGCGCCTGGGAGAAGGGGAAGCCGGCTTTCATCCAGCGGGACAGCGTCTCATCCGTTTCCGCCAGCTGCCGGTCGCCCCAGGGGTTGTCCTCGGGGAATCCCGCGGAGTGGGTCAGAAGGTGCCGAACGGTGATGACGGCGGAATCGGCTGTTGGATAACGAATGCCCAGCAACTCCGGCACGTAACGGGCCGCCGGGGCGTCGAGCGAGAGTTTGCCCTGATCGCGGAGCTTGAGGATCGCCATCGCGGTGAAGTTCTTGGTCATCGAGGCGATGCGGAATACGCTGTCCGGCATCGCCTTGGCGTTCGATGCGGTATCGCGCACGCCCGTGGCCCCCGAGTGAACCAGGGCGCCGTCGATGATGACGCCCCATGCGACCCCGGGAACGTTCGGGGCCTGGGCGAAGGCGAGGAACGCCTTGTCGATTTCGGGAAACGCCGCCGCCAGTCGCGACGCGCGGTCCGGGTCGGAAAATCGGGCGGGTGGTGTGCGATCTCCGGCCGGCCGGGCAGCCGGCGTCGCGTTCCGGACCGGGCGCGACGATTGGGCGAAGACGCCCCCGGTTCCGGCCAGGAAGACGAGGCCAAAGGCGAGGAGACTTCGGTGGGCGGTCATCATGGGACCGGATCCTACCCGCCCCGGGACCGAGGGGAAGCTGCGGGGTCAGCTGCCGAAGGACTTGAGCGCCTCGAGCACGCAGTCGATGTCCGCGGGAGTGTGATCGGCGGAAACCTGGAACCGGATCTCCTCGTCGCCCTTGGGGACCACCGGGTAGGAAAGGCCGGTCGCGAGAATCCCCTTCGCGAAGAGGTGCTTCACCAGCGCCTGGGTCTTCGGGGTATCGCGCACCACGAGCGGGGTTACGGGGTGTTCGCCTCGAATGGTCTCGAAGCCCAGGTCTACGAGGCCTTTCTCGAACTTCGCGGTCATCGCGCGAAGATGCGTCAGGAGACCGAGGCCTTCGGGCGAATCGAGAATGTCAACCGCCACCTTGGCCGCCGCGGCTTCGGCGGGAGTGATGGGGTTTGAGTAGATGTACATCATCGACGTCTCGCGCAGGAAGTCGATCAGCGCGCGTGGTCCCGCGACGTAGCCGCCGTTCACGCCGAAGGCCTTGCCCAGGGTGCCCACGAGGATGTCGACGGGTTCACAGCCCGTGTACTCTTCAGTGCCGCGGCCGGTGGCGCCAAAGGCGCCGACCCCGTGCGAGTCGTCGACCACGAGGGCCGCGTTCTCCGGGAAGCGGTGGTCGAACTTCCGCACCGCGGCCTGGATCTCCACCAGCGGCGCATGGTCCCCGCGCATGCTGAAGATGCCGTCCGTTACCACCACCGCCCGCTTCGCGCCCATTGCCGCGGCTTTCTCGAGCGAGGTCTCGAGGTCGGCGACCTGATTGTGCTTGTAGACGAACTTCTCCTTCGGCCGGGCCAGGCGCATCGCGTTGATGATGCAGTTGTGATTGAGCTCGTCGGAGATGAGCGCGGTCTCCGCGGTGATCAGGGGAACGATGGTGGAGACGATGGTGGCGTAAGCCGAGGAGAAGATCATCGCGGCTTCTCGAGCATGAAACGCGGCCAGGCGGGCCTCGAGAGCGACGTGGGGCTCATACGTGCCGCTGATGAAGCGCACGGCGCCCGGGCCGCAGCCGAAGCGACCGACCGCCTCCTCCTCGGCCTCGACCACCCGGCGCCGGAGGCCCATCCCGAGGTAGTTGTTCGAGTTCATCTTGAGGAAGGGCTTCTCCCCCTCGCCCCGGAGGAGATACCTGGGTCCATGACCGTCGCGCGGCGGCACCACGTCGACGATGATGGCTTCACGGCGTTTGCTGGAGCCGCGGCCGTCGATGACGGCGATTTCCGCGCTCAGGGCTTGGGACAGGCGATTGAAGGACATGGCATAGGGGAGAATATGCCCAGTCCACGATGAATCGCCTCGAGCGTCTCCGCGAAGTTCCAGACGCCGCGTGGACGGCTTCCCCGCCGAGGCTCCCCATGCGCATCGCGGGCGCCGCGCTGCGGGATCCGGCGCGCTTCTGGCTCATGGCCCGCATGGCCGCAGCGTATTTCGCGATCAGCGTCCTTGCACGCCTCCTGCCCTTACCGAGGGCATTCGCCTGGATGTCCCCGCGACTGCGCGGGAGCGATGGACGCCGGACGCATGTCATCGTGAACGCACTGGATACTCTGCTGACCGCGCGGGTTCCGTTCATTCGCCCCCAGTGCTGGCGCCGTGCCGCCGTGCTCCACCGTTTCCTGCGTGGCGCGGGCGTCGACACCGTGATCGTCTTCGGGGTCCGGACCGACGGCGCGCGGACCGTGGAGGCTCACGCCTGGGTCGAACGTTCCGGTCAGCCTTTCGCCGAAGCGGCCGACACCACGAGCTATCAGAGAGTCTTCGAGTTTCCGAGCGGCGGTTCGCCTAGCTGATCCGGGTTCGAAGCTTGGTCAGCATGTCCTCGACCATGGCGCTGAGGCTGTATCTGGGGGCGAATCCCCATTCGGCCCTGGCCGCCGAGCAATCGAGCGAGTTGGGCCACGAGTCCGCGATGCCCTGCCGAACCGCGTCGATCTCGTAACGGATCTCGAAGGACGGGATGTGCTTCCGAATCTCATTCGCCAGCTCGGAGGGGGTGAAGTTCATCGCGGTGACGTTGAATGAGTTGCGGTGGATGAGCTTCGCCGGGTCCGCTTCCATCAGCGAAATCAGAGCGGCGATGGCGTCCGGCATGTACATCATGTCGAGCCGGGTATCCGGCTTGAGGAAGCAGGTGTAGCGGCCGTAGCGGATCGCGTCGTAGAAGATCGCGACCGCATAGTCGGTGGTGCCGCCTCCCGGCGGCGCCGCATAGGAGATGAGGCCCGGAAATCTCATGCCGCGCGTGTCGACACCGAACCGTCGGTTGTAGTAGTCGCAGAGCAGCTCGCCCGCGACCTTGGTGACGCCGTACATCGTGGTCGGCCGCTGGATCGTGTCCTGTGGCGTGTTGTCCTTGGGCGTTCCCGGGCCGAAGGCGCCGATGGAGCTCGGGAAGAACACCTTGCAGTCGTGCTGGCGGGCCACTTCGAGAACCTTGTACAGGCCGCCCATGTTGAGTTCCCAGGCGACGTGCGGCTTCTCTTCCGACGTGGCGGAGAGAAGGGCGGCCAGGTGGTAGATGGTTCCGACCTCGCCGTTGCGGACGATGTCCTGGATCTGGCGCGCGTTGGTCGAATCCAGGAACTCGAACCGTTCGCCCGGATGCAGCGTGTCGAGGGGAGGGAGCCGAATATCGGAGGCGATGACCGCTTCGCTCCCATAGCGCTCCCTGAGCGCGACGACGAGCTCGGACCCGATCTGTCCGAGCGCTCCGGTGACCAGGATTCTCCGCATCGCGGGAAGATACCTTGGTTTCGGGAGACCTCGCCCTCTCCCTGCCTAGGCGACCGCTCGGGGCTGCGATCCCGGCTCCGCTTTCTTGTGCGCACCGGCCTCGGAGAGACCCATGAGGCCGTCTTCCATCCAGACGTGCTTTCCGTCGAGCACGTGCTTGGCGACCGCGTACTTGCGCACGTCATCGTTGCTCCAGAGCGCCTTGAACGCCGCGTCGACCCTACGGCTCGCGTTGCGCGAGAACAGGTCGGCGAGCTCGACGGCCTCGCGCGCCTCCGGTTTGCCCGCGGCCACGAGCGCCTGAGCCCGGACGCAGGCCGCGGAGATGGCGAAGAGGTCGTTCACGATGTCGACCAGTCGGAAGAGGAACGCCTGCTTGTTCTGAAGTCCCGCCTGATAGAGCGCCATGCCGTGGAAGCTCGAGCGCGAGAGTTTGCGCGAGCGTCGATCCACGAACTGCACGTGCTTCGCGAGCGAGCCGAACTCTGAGAAGCGAGGCCAGTGGCCCCAGCCGAAGAAACGGGTCGGATACCACCACGCATAGAAGGCGGCGATCTTCGGCAGGGCGGCGATCTTCTCGCCCGTCGTGGACTTCGGATTCACGAGGGCGCCCGCGACGCCGAGGTGGGTGTCCACGGCTTCGCGGGCCATGAACAGATGCATGATCTCGCTGGAGCCCTCGAAGATCCGGTTGATCCGGAAATCGCGCATCAGGCGTTCGACGGGAATCGGCGTCTCGCCGCGGGACTCCAGTGAGAGCTCGGTCTCATAGCCGCGTCCGCCGCGGATCTGCATGAGATCGTCCACGATCTCCCAGCCTCGCGCGCTGTTCCACTCCTTGGCCGCCGCGGCCTCCAGGCGAATGTCGGCGCCGCCGCGATCCGACATCTGGGTCGCGAGTTCCACGAGCGCTTCCATGGCGAAGCCGGTGGCGGCCATGTCGGCGATCTTGTGCCCGACCGCCTCGTGCCGGCCGACCGGACGGCCCCACTGAACGCGTACGCTCGCCCAGTTGCGCACCGTCTCGAGCGCGGCCTTCACGGTGCCCGCCGAGATATTCGGAATGGAAAGGCGACCGTCGTTGAGCGTGGTGAGCGCGATCTTGAGACCGCGCCCCTCTCCGCCCACCAGGTTCTCGGCAGGAACACGCACGTTGTCGAAGTGGATGACGGCGTTCGACAGAGCCTTGAGCCCCATGAACCGGCAGCGGTGCTGGATGACGACGCCCTTCCACTCCGTCTCCACGATGAACGCGGAGATCTTGTGGGTCTTGGGATCGCAGGCCATCACGACCAGGAGCTTCGCCAGCGTTCCGTTCGTGGTCCACAGCTTGGTGCCGTTGAGGATGTAGGCCGAGCCGTCTTCCGTCTTCTCCGCGGTGGTGGTCACGCGCGCCGGGTCGGAGCCCACGCCGAGTTCCGTGAGGGCAAAGGCCGAGATCTCGCCTCGAGCGCAGCGGGGAAGGTACTTCTTCTTCTGCTCCGGGGTTCCAAAGTTCTTCACCGGCTGCGGCACCCCGATCGACTGGTGGGCCGACAGGAGAGCGCCGACGTTTCCGCAATACGTCCCAAGCAGCTTCATGACGCGGTTGTATTCGACATTCGTGAAGCCCAGACCGCCGTACTCCTTCGGGATCTTCATGCCGAAGGCCCCCAGCTTCCGCAGGCCATCGAGGACGTGCTCGGGATACTCGCCCGTTCGGTCGATCTCCACCGGGTCGACCTCCTTCTTCAGGAACGCCTTGAACTTCTCGTAGAACTCCCTGAACTCCGGGCGCTCGTCCCCGGTGAGCGGGTAGGGGTGGATGAGATCGAGGCGGAAGTTGCCGAGGAACAGCTCCTTCACGAAGCTCGGGTGCTTCCACTGAGTCTCGCGCGCGGCCTCCGCGACCTGGCGGGCTTCGAGCTCGCTCACATTCTTGCCGTCAGCCTTCGCTTGCGTGTTGATTTCAGTCACGGGATTCTTGCCTCGGGATCGAGCGAACTGATTAATGAATAACAACTCATTAATATATATCACACCGTCATTGGCCGCGCGAACCGGGCGCTGCGGTCAGCCGCGAAGGACCTTCCGAAGCATCGAGCGCATCGACGACTCGAAGGAAACCCGCGGCACGGCCATGGCCTTGCGGAGGTCGGAGTCCTTGAACTCGCTCCTGGCCCTTGCCGGCATTCTGGAGACGACCGCTTCCGCTCGGCTTCCGAGTCCCTGAACCATCCCGGCCGCGGCGCGCTGATAGCCGCGCTGACCCAGGATCTTCCGGCAGCCCATCACCAGCGCTTCGAGAATTTCGCTGCGGTCGGAGTCTTCGAGCCGCGGGTCCCTGGCGAGTCTTTCGCCCCAGTCGTCCAGGAAGGGCGCGGTCTCGATGAGGAAGTCGTGGGACTGACGCAGAGCACGAATGGGGCGGAGGGGATAGTTTCGGTGCCCTTCGGGCGCGAGCGTCGCTTTGTAGATCCTCGCGGCGAGCGCGAAGCTTCCATCCCACGGCCGCACGTTCTCGTGGGCCAGGCGCTTCAGATCCGCCGCGGCCGAAGTGTGGGCGGGCGACTGAGGCCAGAATGAAATCGCCTGGTCGATGTCCCCCGCGTTATGGGTCATGACCGCCGCCATGCGCAGGACATCGAGTTCATCGCCGCCATTGAGCAGCGCTCTCAGGCCTTGCGACTCGCGCGCCAGTTCCGCCGTGATCTGGTCACGCATGCGCTCGGCCAGGTCAGCGCGGCCCAGATGAACAGCCCTCCCGAAGCCTGCTACAAGAACGGAGAGGCGTTCGCCGTGGTGTCCGGCGAAGATCCCAAGGCCCTTCACGTTGACCGTTCGCCGCGAAACACTCGCGACGTCCCAGTTGCAGAAGGCTTCGGTCAGGTCCATCATCGGATCGAGCTGGTCCGGGTCCTTGATGAGGCGCCACAAGAGGCCGCGAATCTTCGTGTCCACGTCGGTAGGAACGAACGTGGCCACCGTCGCGTGGTGGCACGCGAGGCAAAGGCCGAAGTAGTCGAGCGTCCGGTCGTGCGCGAGGGCGACCGTCGCGCCTCCCAGGCCGTACCCCGCAAGGACCCCGATAAAGCCCAGCGGTCCGCGGGCGAGGGTCAGGATGTCCCCGGCCGGGGTGTCCTTCGCCCTGGGGAGCCACGGCGCGGAGTTCTGCACCTCGTTCAGAAGCGTTTGCGGCGCCACGAACCCTCGGAGGGCGCGTGCATCATGAGCCTCGGCTTCGTCTCCCATGTGCGGCGCACCTTAAACCAGCCGAAGCACCGACCTCGGCCGGGCGAACCGCGAATCGCGTCCCAACCACGAGGCTATAGTGCCCCACACGTCGCCATGAAGTTCCCGCACCCGCTCTCCCTGCTCTTCGTCTGCGTCGCGGTCGCGGCGTGCCTGACCTGGATTCTTCCCGCCGGTCAGTACGATCGCCACAAAGATGAAGCCACGGGTCGCGACGTCGTGACCGCGGGCTCCTATGAGGCCACCCTGCCGAACCCGATCTCTCCCTTCGATGCCCTGGTCGCGATTCCCAAGGGAATGGCCGACGCGGGCTCGGTGATCTTCTTCGTGTTCCTGATCGGAGGTGCATTCACCGCGGTCGACAAGACGGGAGCGCTCAAGTCCATGGTCGATGTGCTGGTCGAGAGGTCGCAAGGTCGTGGCCTGCTCGCGGTTCCCGTGGTGGCCATGCTTTTCGCCACTCTGGGCGCGCTCGAGAACATGCAGGAGGAGATCATCGCCCTCATTCCGGTTCTCCTCCTCCTGACCCGGCGCCTGCGGCTCGATCCTCTGGTGGCGGTCGCCATGAGCGCGGGCGCGGCCGCCATCGGCGCCTCCTTCTCTCCGGTCAACCCCTTCCAGGTCCTGATCGCCCAGAAGCTCTCGCAGCTGTCCCCGGGCTCGGGCGCAGGATTTCGAACGGCGTTCCTGGCGCTTGCCGTCGCCGCCTGGATCGCCGCGACCCTCCGCTACGCACACCGGATGCGAGTCGAAGCGGCGCAAAACGGCGCCGAAGCCGAGCCTTCAGCGCCCCTGAATGGCCGGAACTTCGCGATCCTCCTGACTGTTGCCGCGACTTTTGCCGTGTTCGTGGTGGGGATCATGCAGTTCGGATGGGACTTCGACCAGCTTTCCGCGCCCTTCGTGGCCATGGGCATCGTCGCCGGGCTCATCGGCGGCCTGGGCGTCTCCGGCACCGCCATGGCCTTCGCGGAGGGCTTCGCCTCCATGGCCACCGCCGCGATGCTCATCGGGATCGCCCGCGCGATCTCCTACGTCCTCGATCAGGGCCACGTCATCGACACCCTGGTTCACGCGATGGTGACGCCGCTCGAGTCGCTGCCCTCCTACGCTTCGGCGCTCGGCATGCTCGCGCTCCACGTCGGAATCCACGTTCCCGTTCCCAGCGTGAGCGGCCAGGCGGCCCTGACGATGCCGGTGCTCATCCCTGTCGGCGATCTCGTCCACGTCTCCCGCCAGAGCGTCGTGCTCGCCTACCAATATGGAGCCGGGCTCACTGACGTGGTCACGCCCACCAACGGCGGCATGATGGCCGTACTGGCCGCCGCCGGCGTTTCTTACGAGAAGTGGATCCGGTTCGCTCTGCCCTTGTTTGGAGGCCTGCTCGCTCTCGGCGCGGTGGCCCTGAGCCTCGCCATCGCGACCGGCTTCTGACCGGACGCCTACTTCACCAGGTGATACCTGGTCTGGCGGTTCAGCACCCACCGCATCTTCCCATCGGGGCCGAGGATGGCGTCTTCTTCCTGAGCTGAGCGCAGCTTCTGGCCACCCCACTCCGGTATCGGGGTGGAGGCCTGCAGCTCGATCGAGAACCAGGTGCTCGGCAGAAGCATCACATCGCCCCGCCCGGGAACCCCCTCCTGACGGTCCCAGAGACCGATCAGGGGCCCGGCCCCGTGGCCGTAGTCGTTGATGGGATGGGAGTACATCGAACCTTCGATGCCCTCCTTCTTCATCTGGGCCAGCATCGACGCGAGGACCTCGTTGCCGGTGCGGCCGGGGCGCATCTCTTCGAAGGCGATGTCCTGCATTCGATTCGAATTGGCGAGCGCTTTCTGCAGGCCCGCGGGAGCATCGGTCTCGCCTTCCTTCAGGACGTAGCCCACGTGCTGGGTGTCCGTGGCCAGGCCCATCGCGTAGATGCCGAAGTCGACATGCAGGTGATCGCCGCGCTGAATGACCTCCGCATCGGGCCGGGCAGTGGCCGCGAACTCGGTGGCCTTGCGGTCCGGCCGCTGGACCGACACGGTGGGCGGGAACCATTCTCCGAGGCCGAGGTCGTTGACGCTTTGCCGAAGCCACCACTCGACATCCTTCGATGTGGTCTTGCCCGGAGTGATCACCTCGTCGGAGAAGGCGCGGGCGATGAGCGCGTGGACGGTCTTCATCATGGCCACGTAGTGCGGCTCCATCTCGGGCAGTCGCAGGGAGATGTACTCGAGAGGAAGGTTCTCGGCGCGCACGATCTTCGATGTCCACGGCCCCAGAGCCGACTCGAGTTGCTCGCGCTCGCCCGCGGAAAGGCCGTCGGAAAACGCGTGGGTGTGCGAGACGTCGATGGCGATGGTGCTCGGCTGCCGCTGTTCGATGACCTTTCGGAGCGTCTGCCATTGCGAGTCGCCCATGATCTCCCGGCCCGCGTTGTCCGGATCACGGTACATCTCGTAAAGACCGCCGTTCGTTCCTCCTCCGAGGGCGAGTCGTTCGACGCCCTTGGCGCCGCCCCGGTCGAAAAAGACCAGGATGGTCCGGCGCCGCGCAAACATGACGGAGGGCGAGATCAGGGACCTGAACACAGGGTCCTCGTTGTATTCGCGGTTGATCACGAGCCACATCGAAACGCCGTGCCGCCGCATCAGGGTCGGCAGGAAGCGTTCGAGGCGCTGCTTCAGCCACTCCTGGCGGATGGTGTCCTGCTCCCGCAGGGGCGGAAGCTTCGGCGGCATCACGATGGCCGGAGCGGCGACTGCGTGCGACAGCGTCGCGGCGAGAAGCGAGAGTCCTAGAGCGGCCCTGATCACGATCTTCATTGCGTGTTCCTCATTGTTCTTTCGGGAGCGCGGCGCCCGGAGTGCCGCGAAGGATAGCGGGATCGGCTCAGGGCTCGAAGGGAGTCCGGAGAGGGTCGTCACGATGCGCTTCGAAGCGGCTCTCCCGCTCGAGATCCCGCTTCATCTCCGGAGTCAGGCCGCCGAGGAACATCGGATTCTCGAGATTGAAGCGCAGGGCCATGCGGAACTGAAACCCAGGGTAGCCCCATGCGGACGACGTCTCAGCCGCCACCGGCCCGAATCTCAGGATGAGCAGAACAGCGAGCGCCATCGATCGCCAGAGGGCCTGCCGGACAACGATGGACGCGAATCCCGCGACCGCCAGTGCGAAGCCCACCGTGGGCGTGTGACCCAGTCGATAGACATCCACGGCATCGTGGCCGCGGAAGGGGAGGACGACGAGCGCGGAAAAAGTGAGGCCAGCCGCCACGAGCCGCCAGGGAAGGGCCCGGGCGGCGTCGATGAAGGAGGCGCCGAGCGCCGCCCCGCCGACGCCGACGGCGAGTCCGAACCACCACGCGGCCGGCAGCGAATCCCGAGTCGCCCGCCAGATCTCGAAACCGATCGGGTGGAAGAGCTGGCTGAACAAGCTGCCGAAGAGCGCCACCCATCCGCTCTGCTCCGACTGCAAGGTGGCCGCGGTGGCCTGGAGCCGCCCCACCGTCTTCTCCGGGAAGAGTGACACCCAGACAGCCACGTAGAGAACGACGAAGCCGATCAAAGCCCGGATGGTCGCGTGGCGCGCTCGCCACTGTTCGCGATCCAGAGCCACGAGGCCAAGGAGAATGGCCAGGGCAGGCAGCATGACTGCGGTCTCCTTGCTCCACAGGGCCAACAGAGCGACGCCGAGAACCCGGAGTGGCCTCGTCCCTTTGGGCCCGAGGAACGCCATGAGCGTCGCCAGCATAAAGATGTCGGCGAGGGTGTCGGTTCGTTCGCTGATCCACCCGACGCTCGACGCCGCCATCGGGTGAGCGACAAGAGTCAGGCCGCCGAGGAACGCGGGCGCGCGCGGGAGGCCCAGCCGGATCAGCAGGGCGAAGAGCATGAGAGCCGAGAGAGCGTGCAGGGCCATGTTCGTGCCGTGGAAGGCGAAGGCGCTCGGTCCATAGATCGCGTGGTCCAAGGCGTGGGTGAGGCTCGGTATGGGTCGATATTGTTCGCCCGAAATGCCCCGCGGATCTTCCGATCCGGCGAAGGTCGAGGCGAGTTCAGCAAGGGTCCAGGGCCTCGCCCAGAGCCGGTCGTCGTAGACGAAACCCGAATGAACGGTCAGCACGTGGAGGCTCACCGTTCCTCCCGCCAGGGCCAGGGTTGCGGAGGTCCAACCCCGGCCGCGGACGCCAATCACTGCGAATCCGAGCGCGAGCAGGATCGGCGCCCACCGCATCGTGTCCGGCGCGAGACTCAGCGCCCGCGACGGTTCAGAAGCGACGAGGATCAGAAAGGCCGCCGCCACAATCGTGAAGACGCCCACGGCTCCTGGCCTGCCGTCCTCCTCCCGCCGGGTCAACAAAGCGACGGCGACCCCGAGGAGCAGTGGCAGCAGGGAGAGGCCGAGCATTCCCGTTGTGAATTCCCGATACAAACGAAGGCCCGACAGAACGATGGGCCGGGGATTCGTGGCCGCAGTGGCTGCGATCCTCAACTCGAGGTCGCGCGCGCGCCCGAACGGCATCTCGACCTCGACCGGTGTCGCTCCAAGCGCCACACGCTTCACGTCAGAGGAGCTGCGGATGTCGACCGCGACGGCGTCGCCGCTGATTCGCGGCGTCAGGGTGAACCGGATCCACCCCCCGCGCCCGTCGAGGCCGTGAAAGTGAATCAGTGCGTTCGCAGCGCCGATGAAGTCGCCCGTTTCCTTCTGAAGCTGGAAGCCCGCGAGAGCCTTCCGCCAGTCCCCGTTGCGGTCGATCGAAAACTCAGGCCAGGCGAGGAAGACCGCCGCCGCGAGCCCGGCCAGCCCGATGGCGAGGCGGGACCTCGCCATCATCAGGCCTTCGGACTCTCGGGGTACTGGAGCTTTTGGAAGTCGAGACTCAGTTTCGAGATCACGGCCTGACGCTTGCCCGTGCGCACCAGCGGGATGAGATCCACGAACTGCACATCGATACGCGTCTCTTCACCGAGATATTGCCGCAGCACCGTGAGGATTTCCCTCTCGAAGAGGTCGGGCGCGAATCTGCTGCCCTTCACCACCTTCAGGACGATCGCGCCGCGCTCCTCCTGCACCACCTGGTACTGACGAACGAGGTAGTCGTAGTCCTTGAAAAGGTGGGAGAAGAAGGTGCCCGGCATCACCCGACCGTGAGCACCGATCACCAGCGACTGGACGCGGCCCTCGATCCGTCCTACCCGAGGCAGGCCGCGACCGCACGGACAGGGCTTCGTTTCGTCCATCGCCTCGGCCAGATCGCCCACGCGATAGCGGATGAAGGGCAGGCAGAGATTGTTGAGATCGGTGATGACGACTTCGCCCACTTCGCCCGGCGCGGCGCGGCGCCCGTCCTTGAGGATCTCCACCACGTAGCTCTCGGCCATGACGTGATGGCCTTCGTGCGCGTCGCACTCGTAGGCGATGCCCGAGAACTCGCGGCTGCCGTACTTGTCGAACACCCGCGCTCCGAAAGCCTCCTCGATGATCCGGCGGCTCTCCTCGGGCAGCGCCTGGGCGGACGAGATGATGCCGCGCGGCTTCAGATCGGGCCGGCTCTTCGCCGAACCGAGATGCCCGGCGAGATAGTTGAAGGACTCCGCATAGCCGTCGATGAGGACGGGTTTGAACGAGGCGAGCCGCCCGAGGAAGGCGGCCATCGCGCCCTCCGACATCTCGAAGGCCGGCACGAACAGCCGCCGCAACAGCCAGGCGTCGAGTCTTTCGCGCGCGACCTGTGATGGGCTCATTCCGAGGGTCTGGTGCCACAGCCGGGCCTGCCGATCGCCGAACTTCCATCCTGCCCACTCCATGGCGCGCAGCGTGGACGCGAGGCGGATTTCGAGCTGATGCTGGTCGGCGTAGCAGACGAAAGGCTCGCCGGTGGAGCCCGATGTCGCGATCCGGAGGATGCGGTCGTTGTCGTGATTGTCGGAGAGAAGATCGAAGTGGAGGTTCTCGCGCACGTCGGCCTTGCTCAGGAGCGGCAGCTTCGCGAGATCGTCCAGGGTCTTGATGTCCTCGGGGCCGAGGCCGAGCGCGTCCATGCGCTCGCGGTAGTAGCCCACGTGGTGATACGCGTGCCGGATCAGGCGTCGCAGCTTCTCCTCCTGGAGGAGGCGCATCTCGGCGAGGGACAGCCACTGGCTCCGCTTCAGCTCGCGGTAGTAGAGCTCGGTTCGGCGGGTGAGGAGCCACGCGTGCAGGGGCATGGTCCGGAAATACACGGCGCGGCGCAGCCGGCGCGGCCACGAGAGCTCGTCGTCGGCGCGCGCGGGCGTGTGCCGCTTCAGGAAATCGGCCACCAGGCTTTCCTGTTTGGGGGCGAGCCGGAATTCCACGAAGCCCTTCACGAGGTCCGCGAGGACCCGCACGATCAGCCGCATGGGGAAGCTCGGGATGAAGCTCTGGCCCACGAGGCGCGTCTCGAACACGGTCTCGATCTCGCGGATCGAATACCCCTTGGCATGCGCGGAGACCGCGATGAAGGTCTGGAAGTACGCGTACGTCATCCGTCGATGCAGGATGTCGGCGAGGGTCTCGCGGCGCGCGATGACGAACCCCGACTTGTTGTCGCGCAGCCTCATCCCGAAGAGAGTGTTGAGCAGCGTGTTCAGGCCCTTCGAAAGGTGGTACCTCGAATCGCGCTGGCGTCCGATCGAGCTGCGGTAGCCCTGGACCATATCGACGCGCGTGTGCAACAGTTCGCGGTGGAGGCGGGCCACGTCTTCGGGCTGATACTGGAGGTCCGCATCGATGAGGCAGACGTACGTGCCCACGGCCTTCGCCACGCCCGAATCCCACCCCGCGGCGAGACCGCGGTTCTTCTCGTGATGGACGGGCACGACCTCGGGATGCGTCTTCGCCAGCGACTCGATGACCGCGCCGGTCTCGTCACGGCTGCCATCGTTGACGAGGACGATCTCACCTTTGACCTTCCGCTTGCCGAACACGCTCAGCAGCCGGGCCACGAGCTCGGGCAGGTTCCCGGCTTCGTTGTAGCAGGGGACGACGACCGAGAGTTCGACCGAACTCACAGGGGCTGGCTGCGGATCCACTCCCAGGTGGACCGAAGGCCGTCTTCGAGCGGCACGTGGGAGCGGAAACCGAGCAGGCTCTCGGCGTGGCCGGTATTCGCGACCCGGCAGCTTCCCGCCGTGCCATCGGCCTCGTCGAAGACGGGCTCGAAGCGGACTCCCGCCGCCGTCATCATGGCCTCCGTCAGCTCATTCACGGAAAGGGCGCGGCCGGAACCCACGTTCAGGACCTTGCCGTTCACTTCGCGGGACATGGCGAGCAGAGTCGCGTGCGCGATGTCATCGACGTGGGAGTAGTCGAGCGCCTGCTCTCCATCGCCGTGGACGAGCGGGGGCTCGTTCCGGCGCATCCGTTCGAAGTTCGCCACGACCACGCTTTTGTACCCGGTTCCCACGTACTGTCGCGGCCCGTACACGAAGAAGTAGCGAAGGGAGACCGCGGCGAACGTCCCCGCGCGGTAGGCCGCTTCGACCAGGTTCTCGCCCGCGAGCTTCGTGGTGCCGTAGAGGGTGTGCGGGTGACAGGGCTCGGTCTCCACCATCGGGGGGCCGGACATCCGTCCATAGGCGTAAAGAGACGACGAAAAAACGAGCTTCCGGATTCCCGCCTTCTTTCCGGCTTCGATGACGTCGCGGGTGCCGAGGACGTTGGTGAGCACCAGTTCCCGAGGCGAGTCGAGCGACGGCCGGTGCTTCTCGGCGGCCAGATGAAAGACGCCGTCGACTCCATGCAGCAACTCCGTGAGCTTCTCCACCGGCGCCTCGCCCAGAGTCGTCTCCACGAAAACGATCCGGGCGTCCTGGGGAAGGCGCTCGCGGCGTCCCGCCTTCAGCGAATCGAGGACGAGGACCCGGCTCGCGCCCTGATCGAGCAGCTGCTGGACGACGTTGGCCCCGATGAAACCACACCCTCCGGTGACGGCAAACGAGGCGTTGGGAATGTGGACGGCAGGCATGGGACCATTCGAACTCTACCGAAGAACGAGGCGACTCCAGGTTTCGAAGTGCCCGTACTGCATCCAGACTCCGGTGACGACGAGCCCGATCGCGACCAGCCAGCGCGTCGCCGGTCGGTCGATCCGGTCGAGGGCGACGGCGCTCAGGATTGCGAAGGCCGGGCCCCCGTATTCGATCTCCTTGAGATCCTTGAAAAGGCCGAAGGACAGCCCGCGAAGCAGGACCAGGCTCACGAAGGCCATGGCGTAGGCCTTGACCACGGTGGCGACAGGGTCGCGACGCCGCGCGATCACGAAGAGGCCGGCAAGAGCGAACAGCGGAAAGCCGTATCCGGAGAAGAGGACGATTCTCGAAAGTGCTCCGATGACGGCCCCGCGTTCACCCGAGGGGGCACTCGACGCCTCGGCCGCGGGATGCCCCGATCCGGTGAGGATCGCGGGCAGGATCTCGCGGACGAAGGTCAGCGTGAAATCACCGTACAGACCGAAGACCACGGTCGTGGCCGCCGCGATCCACAGGGCGATCACCCGCCAGCGGACAGCGGCCGCGAGGAGAGCCAGGATCACCAGGAATGCGCTGGTGTTGAAGAGACTCGAGACATAGGTCAGGAACGTAGCCAGGGTGGCGGCGAGGACGAGCGCCGTGGCTTTCGGGTCTTTCGGCCGCTCGACCATCCGCACCGCGGCCACCACCACGAGCAGATCGAGGGCGTGACCGGCGAGGGTCGACCACATCGCGTAGAGCATCCGGCTCGTGAGTATGGGGAACGCGAATGTGAACCACGCGGCGGCTCCGGCGGAAACGGGCAGAAGCAGGCGCGCGAGCACGCAGGCGAGCCCCACCTCGACCACTGTCGAGAAGAGAGCGACGTGCTTGATCGCGCGAACCACGAGATCGCGATCGGGAGGCAGCTGCGTGAAGGGGAGATAGAAGACCGGCGAGTAGGGAAACGCGTACTTCTTCCCGGCCACGATGCGGGGATATCCGACCCCGAGATCGACCTGAGCCTTCCTCGACCTCTCCATGAGCGAGCCTTCGTAACTGCGAAGTGCCCCGACGTAACGATCGTTCTGACGGACGTCGTTGTAGAAGTAGCTCGGATGGAAGAGAAAGCCGCCCTTGAGGAGGACGGTGAAGGTGATGGCCAGAACGACCGCAGCCCGGCCGCGGAAAAGACGGGCCGCGATAAGCGAGAAGAGGACGGTCGGCGGCCCGACGTCCCGCATGCTGTGAACGAAACCGAACGGATCCGCCGCCGCCACGGCGGCCAGGGCCAGGAGGATGATGGCCGTGGCCCCGGCGGTGAAGGCCATGGACGCTCCGGACAGGAAAAGCGCGCCACAAATGCCGAGCGGCAGGATCCACACCGTCCATTCGCTCGCGGGAATGCTCCAGCGCGCTCCGTCGATGCGGATCCAATCGAGCGCCATGCCGAGTTTCGGGTCTTCACTGGTGAGCCCGAGGTCGAGCCGGCCCTCCGGCAACGGCGCCTCGATCTCCTGGATACGCTGGCGTCCCCGGGGTTGCTCGAAGGACGCGAAGGGCTTCCCGGCGACGGTGACGGTGATGTGGGTGGGCTCGTCCAGATACCGTGCCGCCCGAACCGAGAAGCGGGCCATCGAGGCGTCCACTTCGAGGGGAATGTCGAACTCGGCCTTCTGGCGCGTCCAGCGAGAAGTGGTGGGCGGCGTCTCCTCGCTGTCCTCGAATCCGGAGCCGTAGCGGCCGGTGGAGGGTCCGATGTCGACGATGATCGGCTGGCGGAGCCGTCCCGCTGCATCGAGCAGGACGAAGAAGAGGGCGAGGAGGCCCGTTGCGACCAGAGCCTGGCGTCCGAGCCTGAGTCCGACGGCCGGAGCCATCACGTCGTTCCCGGTCTGCTCTGTCACGCGAAGCGATGCTAAACTGATTCCATCCGCGGCCCGCTTCGAAGGTGCTACCCTCCGTGGCCCATGTCCAGCGTTTCGGAGGTCCGCCTGCCTCCAGGAAGACTCGCCCGCCTCACGCTCCTGGCGATCCTGGTGGCGGCGCTGATCGCGACCGCCATCATCAACCGGAGGGTCGATCGAGCGCTGGACGCGCCGGTCTCGGCCGAGCAGGCCGTGGAGTTCGTGCCCCTCATTGCCGGCTCGCCGCTTCCGTTCTGGGGCGGCGAGGACGTGGAATCCGTGGTGTCCGTACAAGGAGGCCTGTATGCCGCGGGCGCTTTCGGTGTCGCCCGTCTCGAGACCCCCAAAGACGCGCCCGGAAAAGGGCTCGACCGTGTGGATATTTCCGAAGCCCTGCCCACGCGTCGCGCGAGCGCCCTGACAGCATGGCGTACCGGTCTCGCGGTCGGCCTCGAGCTCGAGGGACTGTTCGTCTACCGCGATGGAGACTGGTCGGAGGTGCGGTCCGGTTTCGGACCTCTTCACGTTCGAGCCCTCGCGGAAACGCCTTCCGGTGAACTGTGGATCGGCGCGCGCGAGGGTTTGTTTCGAATGGGCTTCGCGGAGCGGGTGATGTCGCGCCTTCACAAGTCTCCGGTTCGCGCGGTTCTGGTTGCGGAGGGAGGGCGGGTGGTGAGCGGCGGAGAAACGGGTCTTCTCGTGACCCGGGGCGGGGCCACGACCTCCATGCGGGTTGAAGGCGCAGACACGCCGTGGGTCGAGGATCTGGTCCTGTTCGACTCGCGGGTTTTCGCGGTGACCCCGACGGGGCTCTTTGGCGAAGGCCCGGATGGCGTCCTGAGGGCCATCGCCGGAGGGGGGAATCTCGGCTCCATCGCGGTTCAGGGCGATCACCTCTTCGCCACTGCGGATCCTCCGGATTCATCGGTTCGCCTCTTCGATCGCGCGCTGCGCCCACAGAGCGAGCAAGTTCCGTCCCCGGCGCGCCGGGTGTTCGTCATGGGCGAAAGCCTCGTCGCCGATACGGCGAAGGGACTTGTCGAGCGTGTGAAGGACGCCTGGCGTCCGCTGTCACGGCGTCGCGATCAGGAAGGTTTTGGCAACACGCACGTCGGAGCACTCGCTGCGTATCGGGATCGACTCTTCGTGGGATTCTTCGATGGCGGCCTCGCCGAACTCGCACCGATTCCACCCTCGGGTCCCGCTCTGCAAAGCGGCGCGAAACAGGACCCGCCGATGATGCTTCGCGCCCTCACCAATGTCGGCTCGTCGCCGATCTGGGCGGTGAACGCGCTGCTGGACGCGGGCGGAGTCCTGCATGTTGCGAGTCTTCGCGGCGCTTTTCGATTCGACGGCTCGCGCGTCACGCCGGTCGACGGTTCGGGGGCGGCGTTTTCCCTCGCCCGCACCGGGGGTGGCGTCGCCATCGGCTATGGCGAGGGCGTCTTGCTGCCCGAGCGGAAACTGCTTTCCGCGTTCCACGGCCTTCCCGGCAATCAGGCTACCGCTCTGGCGCCCAATGAAGGAGGGCTCCTTGTGGGCACGCCGTCCGGCCTCGGGTACGTCGAGGGCCTCAAGGTCCGCTGGCGCGTGGCTTCGGGCGAAGGAAAGCTGCCTCATCCCTGGGTCACCGCCATTCTGCCGGTCGAAGGAAGCGTTCTGATCGGAACCTACGGCGGGGGCGTGGTCCGGCGAGCTGGCCGAATGTTGGACAAGGGCGAGTGGAATCCTTTCCCCGAAACCGAGGGTCTCAAAGTGAACACAGGATGCCTGGTGGAGGCCTTTGGCCGGGTCTACGCGGGCACCGATGGGACCGGCCTCTTTCGACTATCGAAAGACGGAACGCGCTTCGAACGGCTTAAGCTATCGCTTCCATCTCAGCGGGTCACCGCGCTTTTCGAGATGGGCGGCTTTCTTTACATCGGGACGGACGAGGGGTTGACACGATGGTCGGTCGAGCGAGACGTTCAGCCGTAGCCGGGCGGGCGATTCGCCTGCTGTCCGGGCTGGCGCTCGCGATGAGCGGGGCCGCCGCGCACGCCCAGTCCGGCATGCTCGTTCCCACGAGCACGGGCCGGCAGGACCCCGCCGTCTTGTCCCTGCGCGAAATGACGATCGATGCGGCCATTGCTCGCGGCTATGCCCGCGTGAACGTGCGGCAGATCTTCGAGAACCACACCGATCAGATCCAGGAGGGCACCTACCGTTTCGCGCTCGCGCCCAGCGCGGCCGTGGGGGACTTCGCGGTGTGGGATGGACTCGTCCGCATTCCCGGCGTCATTCTGGAGAAGCGTCGCGCTCGCGCGATCTACGAGGCTCTCACCACCCAGCGCATCGATCCTGGCCTCCTCCAGCAGGGCGAGGAAGAGGATCGCGAGCCCGGCTCGGGCCCCTCCACCTCGTCGCCCTCCGGCTCCGCGCCCTTCTCAGTGAAGGTGGCGCCCATTCCCGCCCGGGCGACCAAGCGGCTCGAGCTTCAGTTCCAGCAGGACGTCAACGTCGTGGGCCTCAAGGGCGAGTTCCGGATGCTCCTCGCCCCGGTGGACGGCGAGCCGCTTGTCGCGCGCACCCTGCGTATCCGCGTGGGCCTGAACAGTCTCATCTACGAAGCGATCGCGAATGGTCTGCCGCTTCAGCCCACGGCCGACGGCGTCTCGTTCGAAGGCACGAACGTGAAGCTCGACCGCGATCTCGTCGTGCGCTTCAAGCTGCGCGACGAGGCGCCGCTCAGGTTCTCCGCGTTTCGAAACCCCGACGGCCGCATGCCCGACGGACTGGCTCTCGCACCCTGGGAGCGCCCCGCGGATATTCCTCCCGAGAAGGATGGCTTCTTCCTGATGGAAGTCCTTCCTCCCGCGGCGGCGGCCCAGGCCGCGGCTGGTGCGGGCGGCGGCAAACCCCTCACGCCGGCGAAACGGGCCCCGCTTTCGGTCGCCGTCCTCTTCGATACCTCCCTCTCGCATCGCTTCTCCGGTCTCGAGATGTCCTATCAACGGCTCGTTCGCCTCTTCGGCGCTCTGACTCCGGAGGACAAGTTCGCTCTCGTGCCCTTCGATGCGACCGTGGACGCGCCCCCGGCCC
The DNA here is from genome assembly GCA_019694155.1 of Vicinamibacteria bacterium. GTDB lineage: Bacteria > Acidobacteriota > Vicinamibacteria > Fen-336 > JAGNNV01 > JAGNNV01. The sequence goes on from JAIBCN010000021.1 coordinate 37,857, forward strand.
TCGCAAACGCCATCGATCTCGTGAAGACCACGTCGCTCCAGCGCCTTCGCGCCCGCGCCCTCTCGCCCGGCACCAACATCCTCGACGCCCTGACCGCCGCGCAGAAGCTCGTCGGCGACGGCGACAAGGGTCGCCTCGTCCTCTTCACGGACGGGGTCGCCATGCCGGGCTCGAAGGACCTGAACGCCGCGCGCCGAAGAACTCCTCTTTACGTGAGTGTCGCTACCCCCGACGCCGGCGCCGCCCTTCGCGGAACCGCGGAGGGAGTCGTGACGGCACTCTCCTCCGAGCCGGAGACGGATCTTTTCTTCGATCGGATTCTCAGTCCCACGAAGGCCCAGGCGCCCGGACCGGCCCCCGCCGCCAACGAGGGCTCGCTTCGGGTCACCCTCGGAGATCCCGGTCTGCGCGACGTCTATCCGGTGATGGTGCAGCCGCCGACTCCTCTCTCCCTTTCCGGTTTCGTTGGCCGATACTCGAAACCCGCGACCGGGGTCCGCATGGCCGTGGCCGCAGGGATCCTCCCGAAGGACGCCAGCACACTGACCGTCGCCTTTCCTGCGAAGGCCCTCGAGGCCCGCGACCTGCCGAGACGATGGGCGCGCGCACGGGTCGACGATCTGCTTCGACGCATCGAGGAAGAGGGCGAGAGACGCGAATGGGTCGACGAGATCATCGAGCTTTCGCGCCGCTACAAGTTCGTGACGCCCTACACCGCGTTCCTCGCCGCCCCGCGATCCCTGTTGCGCCCGCGCCGTATTCAACCCGGCGACCCTGTGCTCCGGGTCGAGTGCGACGAGGGCACGGTGATGGCGACCGCCCTCTTCCCGTTCGGTTTGAAACTGCCGCTCGTAAAGCGCCCGCAGTCCAATGTCTTCGAGGGACGCTTCCTCGTGCCCGACTCCCTGAAGGACGGCCGTTATTCCGTCCAGATCGTGATGCGCGATCGCAGCGGCCGCACAGCCACCGAATCGAAGACCTTCGTCATCGACGGCCAGGCCCCGAGGATTTCGCCGAAGGTGCAGAAGCTCGCGCGCGTGGGTGACGACATCATCCTCGCCGCCTCGACCGACGACGACGTGATCTTCCTCTCGGCGCGCGTTGGCAATCTCCCGCCCGTGCCGCTGAGATGGGACAAGACCGCGCAGGCCTCGATTGGCCGGCTCCACCTGCCCGCGTCGTCTGTGGGAATGCAGGAGGTCGTGTTCGAAGCCGTCGATCTTGCGAAGAACGTGGGCTTCTCCCGCGCCACGCTGGAGGTGCGCCAGTGACGCCGCGGGTGCGACCGTTCGCTCGCATCGGCGCGCTCAGCCTGGCCGGCGCCGTGTTCCTGGCCGCGTCACCCCGGCCCGTCATTCCCTGGGAAGACCTGACCGAAGTCGACTGGCTCTATGAACTCGCCACCCGCTTCTCTTTGGTCGACTCCCATCGCGTTCACTACAAGACCCCAACCGCCGAGCTGGCGACCCTTCTCGAGGCGCGGCCCGAGCCCGAGGCCCTGCGCCATCTCGCCCAGGCGCAGATGGATCTCGGCCAGCGCGAAAAAGCGCTCGCCACCATCGAGAAATGGGCGGCCGCGTGGGCCTCGGCGAACGCCGATGCCGCGGGCGCCGGCTGGGATGAAGCAGCGCGCTGGGCGTGGTCCTATGGCGCGCACGCGCAGGCGTTTGTTTTCGCGGACAAGGCGATTCCCCTGCTCAAGGGCGAAGCGCAGCGCGCGGTCGCGAACCAGCGTGTGGAATGGGCGGAGTTGCAGCCGGCGCTTCGCGACAAGCGCGAGATGCAGCGCGCGGCCCTCGAACTCAACTCCACCGACTGGGCGACCGCGTACACCTGGGTCGACAGCGATATCTCCTCGGAGCATCTCCTCGAAGCCGACAAGGGCCTCGCGAACCTTCCGAAGAACACGCCCGAGGAACCCGCTCTCGTCCTGCGCGCCCGTCTGCGCGTCGCTCAACTGCGCGCCGCGGAGGTTCTGCCCGCTCTCGATGCCGCCCTCGACTCGAACCCTCGCCGCGGCCGGCTCTTCGCTTCCGTGTACGTGCGCGCCATCGATCAGGGCGCAAAGTCGCGACCGGACGAGTGGCGGCAGTCGCTCGATTCGAGGTTCGAAGCCCCGACCCTCGCTCGCCTCTTCACGTACTTCAAGGGTCAGGAGCGGGGTGACGCGTGCCTCGCCCTGTTGCAGCAGATCGATCGCCGGTACCAGAAGAGCCTGGATCGGGCCGGCTGGTCGCTTCTCTCTTCTCTCTACTCCGAGATCGACGCGGTGCCGGAGGCCTTCCGCGCCCGGCTTGCCGCGGCCACGTTCGCGGATGCGAAGGCAGCCGAGGGCGACCTGGTCGAACTCACCCGGCTTTCCCTTCGCGCCGGTGGGCGTCCACTCGCCTGGGGCAACTACGCGGACGCCGACTATGCGTGGGTGGCACGCATGGATCCAACACCGGGGTTCTGGACGGGCGGCCTGTCCCTGCTCCTCACCGGACAGGACTGGAGCGAGGCGCTTCGGCGACTCGAGGCCGAGTCCATTCCTGAGCGCACGTTCGGCGCGGCCCGCGCCCTTCTCGCCGAGCTCGTCAAGCGCAATCCCGCGCACCCCGACATCCCGGGCCTCAAGGTCGACATCATGCAGCGGCACGTGGACCGCGGCGAGGGCAGGGAAGCGCTGGCCCTCCTCAAGGAGATCGAGGCCGCGCCCGACGCGGGCGCCAGGCAGCGCGCGCAGGCTCTCGGAATCCTGGCCCTTCGGCAGACGAAGGGCGCGCTCGCCGAAGAGACGCGGCTCTACAAAGCCCAGCTCCGGTTCCTCGCCGTGGATGGTTCTTCGCCGGTGGTCGCGGATCACGAGAGCGAGCCCACGCGGCGATTCCAGACCGGCGACTTCGGCGAGGCCGGCGCTTCGGTGAACGACACCGTCGAGTCGCGCCAGCAGCGCTACAAGCCTCTGCTCGACGAGGCCATCAGCCGTCTTGAAGAACGCGACAAGACGCATCGCAGTTCGATCGCCCTGATCCTGGCCGAGATGGATCGTCTGCCCGGCGCGGAAGGCCTGTGGCTCCAGCTCGCCTCCCGCCTCGACGCCTGGAACCTCGATGACGAACTCGCCCCCCGCTACGAGGCGGCCCTTTCGCGGTTCGACGATCCTTCATGGTGGAACCGGCTGGCCCGCCTCCTCACCCGGCAGAAGCGCCAGGTCGAGCTTCGGTCTCTGGCCGAGAAGATCGCGGCCACCTTCCGCGGCGCCGCCCTGTTCGAGCGTTCGTCCGACAACAATGTGCGCCTGGAGATTCCCGAGCAGCCGAAGGTCGGTGTCCGCACGCGCCTCGTACCCTGGGGCGACTGGGTCGCGCTCAAGGCCCTCGAACGCTTCCCGCATTCCCCGGTGGTGCTGCACGCCGCCGAAGGGCGCCTCGTCACCTCGTCCGCGTGGGCGCGAAGGAGCGTCCGTGCCACCGACCCGAAGCAGCCCGCGGTGGTCGAAGACACCCTGCTCGCGGAACGGCGGTGGGCCATCTTCGCGGCCGATGCGGGAGTCCGCGAGCAGTACTTCGCTTCGCTCATGAAGACCAACGCTCTCGAGGCGAAGCTCCAGGCCCTCGATCGCGCGGCCTCGCGCACTCCGGTGGACGACCTCGTTCTGCTCGAGGGTTACACGCGATTGTCCCTCTTCGAGAAGGCGGCCGACGCGGCCTCGCGCCTGTCTGCCGTGTACCCCGGTGACGAGAGCGTGGCTCGTCAGGCCCTGCAGATCCATCGTTCGCTTGCCGGCCTCGATCTGTCCCATGAAGCGCCCGCGAAGGCCGTGGTCGATCGCGCGGTTCCCGCGCTGGTCGACCCGAATCCCTTCATCACCGAACTCGGTGAGCTCTACGAGGAAACCGGGCGTCCCGAGATCGCGCTCAATATCTGGAAGGGGCTTCTTGCCCGCGACCCGCGGCAGGAGGAGCGCATCAAGGAGGCGGCCACTCTCCTCTGGGACTACGGCCACATCAGGGAAGCCCTCGATGTCATCGAAACCGGCCGGAAGGAACTGAACCGGCCGCGCATGCTCGCGTTCGAGGCGGGCGTCCTGCGCGAGGGCGTGAAGGACGTCGACGGCGCGATTCGCGAGTATCTCGACGCGGTGCGACCCGATGCCGATACCGATGCCTGTTACTGCTCCGGCTTCGAGAACGATCAGCGCTCGCTGCGCCGGCTCGCCCAGTGGATGGGCCGCGACCGCGTCCTGAAGCGCGTGCTCGGAACGGTCGAGTCGCTCAAACCCGGGAACGAAGCCGACGAGAAGACGCTGCTCGCGTTGTGGCCGCTGGGTTCGATCTACGCGCCTACCCCCGGCCTCGATTGGGACGCGGACGACTGGATCGACGCCATGGATCAGCCGAACGATCCGGTGGGCCGCGAAGAGCGCGAAGCGAAGCGGCTCGCCGCCCGCGGCAGCGAGAACGCCGGCATCGCGAGGGTGGCGCTCGCCCTCGTCAATCGCGCAGTCCTCATGACGCCCGCGGCCACGAACGGGAAATTCCTGAGCGCGCTCGAGAGCGCCGCCGCGGCCTATCGCGCGAGTGCGTTCGCCGATGCCCAGGCACGAGACCGCTTCTTCACCGGCATCGTGGCCCGGCAGGCGGAACTCGCGCCCACGGTCGAGGAGCGTCTGCGTCTGGAGATCGATCTCGCGCAGCGCCTCGCGAGCAGCGGCCGCGTCGCCGAGGCCAACGCGCTGTGGAACACGCTCGGTGCTCGCGTCGAGGCCCTCCCCGACAGCGCGTCGAAGCTCAAGGCCCTGGTGTCGCGCGCCGCCTTCATCGAGCGGAACTCCGGCTACGAGCCGGCGCGAGCCTCGTGGGACGGCCTGATCGCGAAGTATCCGTGGAGCCTCGGCGTGATCGAGGATCGCGCTTTCTTCCTTCGTCGCAACGGACGCGCCGAAGAGGCGCGGCAGGCGATCGAAGACGCGAGCAACCGTGCGGCCGAGGGTCACCTCGTCCCCCTGCTCACGCGTCTCGTCTCGGAATCGCTCGGCGAGAAGGACCTCCCGCGCGCCTCGCGAGCTCTCGATCGCCTGCTCAAGACCGCGACCCTCACCGACGACCAGCGCCTCGGCGCGGTCTCGCTTCAGGCGAGACTCCGGTTCCAGCAGGATCCGGGCTTCGGCGCGGTGGCGTTCGCGATCGCGGAGGCTCCGAAGTTCAAGCCGGAGCTGCGGGCGCAGGTGTTCGCCGAAGTGGCGCGCGCCGCCTTCGTCGAGAAGGTGTACGCGACCTCGGTGTCCGCCTGGATCGAGGCGCTCAATCGCAGCACCCAGCGCGACTGGCTCAAGGAGGCCGCGCGAGCGGCCAGAAAGACGGGGAAGCCCGAGGTTCTGGTCTCGTTCTTCGAGAAGCAGCAGCAGCGTTCGCCGCGCGACGTGCGCTGGGCGGTAGCCGCGAGAGAACTGCGGGTGGCGACCGACAATCTTCCGGGCGGCATCGAGATGGCGCGCACGGCCGCGCAGGTCCGGCCCGAGCGCCAGGTGCTGTGGGACGAGGCGGTCGAACTGATGGAACGCGACTATCGCTTCCTCGAAGCCGCGGACTTCCTCGAGGGGTGGAACGTCCAGCGGCCCGACGATCCTTCGGTTGCGGGCAAGCGGAGCGAGCTGTACATCCGTGCCGGCGATTTGAAGAAGGCGGTAGCGGTCGAGCGCGCCGCGGTGGACGCGTTCGAGAAGACCGGCCCGTCGGAGGAGGACCTTTCGAACCGCGCCGCAGACGCCGCCCGGCGGCTCTGGCGCCAGGGCCAGCCGCAACTGGCCTGGCGCTTCCTGGCGCCCCAGGGGACTCCCGAGGAGATCGAAGCCTCCGGGCTGTCGGTTGAGGAGGAATTCCAGCTCGCCCTCCTCAACAACGCCTATGTGCCTCTGCTCGAGCTCGACGTCGATGACGCGGAACGCCTGATCTCGGCCGCGGGTGTGCTCGGTCAATACGGACGCATCGAGAACCGCGAACAGGTGCTCTCGTGGCTCCTTGCGAAGATCTTCCCGGCCGCTCGCGCCGACGATGCCTTCCTCAACAAGTGGTGGTCGTTCATCGAGAACGCCCGCCTCGAGGCTCCGCTCCGCTTCAAGCTCGCGCAGCGTTTCGCCGCTCAGGTCGCCGGCCCCTGGACGCGCGATACGCCCGCCGATCTCCTGGACGGGGCCGCGGAGTCCGTGGTGGCGAGCGTCCCCACCGCGAAGGAAGGCGAGACCCAGCGGAAAGTCCGGACGCCCGATTTCGACGCGCTGTGGACCGCGCACCTCGTTCGCTTCGATCAGGCCGAGGACCTCGCGAAGTTCCTGGCTCCGCGGCTCACCGCTCTCATCGAGGCGGCGCGCGGCAACGCCGTCATCACCTCCGACAGCAAGCGCGAGCCGTGGACCCTGTGGCTCGACTCCGCGCCCGCGATCCAGACCTTCGCCCGCGGTTTGCGGACGCAGCCCGAACTCATCGCGAGCCTGTCCGCGGTGTTCGAGAACCGCAGGCTGTGGGATCGCTTCTGGGCGATCGGCGCGCGAGGCTGGGAGGCGTCGCACCTGTTGTCCGAACTGCGCCCGACCGCGCGGGTGACGTGGCTCTCGTTCTGGGAGCGGCCGGTGTTGAACGCCGCGAATCTCGAAGACCCGGTGCTGGTGGGCCGCCGCAACACCATCAACGAGACCTCGCTCTCCCTCGGCGAGTTCCTGGCCGATGCCGAGCCCAAGGCCTCGCCCGCCCGCACCGCCTTCGCCGAGCGTCTGCTCGGCCCCTCTATCCTGGGCGAGATCCTCGGCGACGATCCGAAGTTCACCTGGCCCATGTTCAAACCGAGGACGAACGTGCAGGGCGACATCATCGAGACCGGTGACGACCGGGTTGCGGGTCGCGGCATCGACACCCTCCGCTTCCCGGGCGCCCTGTGGGGCGAGCGACCGGGCGTCGCGTGGTTCGCGCTTCAGGCTTACTCGAGGTATCGCGCGCAGGATCCCTCCGCGATCGACGTGCCCGCCGAGTGGCCGGAGGCGGGAGGCGAGACTGAACGCGCGCTCCTCACCGCGCGCCTCGCCCTGGCCCTCAAGGGGCCAGCCGAGGCCCTCGCGCGCGTGGAGCGGATGGGCCTCCGCACGAACGACGCCGATCTCTTCCGGTTCCGGCTGGGTCTCCTGGTCGAGGCCGGCAGGAGACCGGAGGCGGTCGAAGCGCTCAAGCGGCGGATCAACACCGACCAGAAGAAGCTCTCCGAGGACGGCCTGCGCGCGTACGCCGCCATGGCCGAGGATCTCGATCTCGGCGCTCCGCTATCTCTCCTCGACCCCGCCGTTCCCATTCAGCCCGCCCTGCTCGCGTCGATATACGACACTCAAGGAGCGGAGGCGGGGCGACGGTTCAAGACCGAGGACGTGGTCGGCTTCCGCGCCGCTCTCTCCGCGCGATGGAGCGAGAAGGCGGCCGCATTGAAGGCGCCGGAGCTTCGCGTGTGGCTCTCCGATCTTTGGGCGAACGAATCCATCGGGCTCCCGCTGCGCGGCCTGAGCCGGCTTGGAGACTTCTGGCCGGTGGCGTCGTCGTGGGCGGAAAGCGTTCCCGTGAACGACCGGCTCAAGGCCATCGCCGCCATTGACGCGCTTCCGAACACCGCGCTGCTCGACGCTCTCCCCGAGACGGTCGGGGACGCCTGGGCCCGCCGCTTCCTCATGATCCGAGTGCGGCTCGCGCGCAGTGAGGACGATCTCGCGGTCACGCTGTTCCGGAACGCCCTCGCTTCGCTCCAGACTCCGCAGTCGCTCGTCTTCCAGCCCATCGCGGTGGCCACGGCCGAGGCCGAATCCGGCGAATCGGAGGGCGATGTTGCGAACGTGCGGACGGGCTACGGGGAAGGCGAGGGCGGTGAAACGGAGGAGGCGAACCCCCGGGTCAAGACCTTCAAGGCCTTGCGCGCGCCGTTCGCCCTCGCCCGGAAGAGCGCTCTCGTTCAATCGGAATCCGCGGCCTGGCTCGATCAGCAGATCGAAGACTCTCCCGAATCGCTCGACTACTGGGGCGTGAGGCTCGAGGTCGCCCCGGCCGCAGAACGGGCCGACGTCGTGGAGAAACTCTCCCGCGCCTATCGCCGCGGCGACATCGCGACCTATCGCCATGGCGAGATCGCGGCCCTGCTCGTCAAGAACGCGAAGGAACTCGCCGCCCCCTGGGTTCAGCACACGGCGCCTTCGTGGGATTCATTCCCCGTGGTCGAGCGTCACGCGGGCTGGCTCGCCGACACCGGCGCGACCCGCGAGGCCGCTTCCTACCTCGTGGAGGCTCGTGGCAAGGCGCTCTTCGAGAGGGCCGAGGAGATTCGCGCCTTCGACAAGTGGCGTCGATGGATCGATGCGGGCGCTTCCGGTCCGGAGACCTGGAAGCAGGCGCTACGGTTCTGGCGCGAGAACCCCGAGGCCATTGCCGAGCCGCTTCAGGCCCGACTGAAGGATCACACCTTCGACGTCCTTTCCGCGCGCGCCGCCCTGCGGCGGCCCACCGCGGTCTCGCCCCAGCTCGCGTTCCTCGCCACCCGCGCGCTGCGCGACGTCGATGACCTCGGCTTCATCGAGGTGTCGAACGACGAGGCCTTCCTCCGCCTGCGCGCGGCCCGGTCGCTTCTCGCGAAGCCCCGCGCGGCCCGGACCATGGCGGGGTATCTCTCCGCGGACTCGGTGGCCCTGGACCTCACACGTCGTCATTTCAAGGCTGCCGATGTCGATTCGGCCCTCGCCGATCTCGCGCGGATCGCCGCCGCCCTGGGCGATCGCAACGAGCTTGGTCGATCGCTCGATGTCCTGACCGACCGGAAGTGGGCCGGCGCCAGGGCTCTGCGCGCCGAGCTTGCGGCGGCACTCGTCGAGCCCCCCATGGTCTCGCACCGCGTGGTCTCGGGCCGCTCTCTTCTCTATCGGCCGCGCGATCTCAACTTCGGGCTCGTGTCGCAGATCGTCCAGGCCGACCTTTCTCGGCGCGCGCAGAGTCCCGCGCCGTCCGCGACTTCGGGGGCACGATGATGAAACCGATCCGCCTCCTTCACCTGCCTCTGAGCCTGTTGGCCGCGTTCTCGCTGACGCCCGCCTGGGCCCAGGAGGCGCCGGCTCCCACAGCCCCCGCCACGGCCGGTCTGCCTCTTCCCGCCGCGATGATCCGGCTCGCCATTCCGGACGTGCGCGCCTTCGATACGGCCCTCGGGGGCGGATTCAGGAAAGCGCTCTACGGCACGCTTCCTGAAGACGATGGCGTGGCGCGCGGCTTCGCGCAGAGCCAGGTGGGGGCCAAGCTCCACGATCAGTGGACGCGTTTCCGCGGCGATGCTGCTCTCTCCTTCCAGACCCTCGTTGAACTGCAGGCTTCTTCCGCGGCCCTGGCCGTTCTCAATATAGGCCACATGGAGATGGTCCTTGTTCTCGAGACGCCGCTCGCCGCCCTTCCCGACATTTTCGAAGCGGGGACGTCGCGGATCGAATCGGGAAGGACCTATCACCTCGTCCGCACCGGGGCCGCCGATGAAGGAGCTTCCGGGGAAACGCGGATGGGCCTCGCCTGGTCGATGGATCGAGGTCTGCTCGTGATCACCACGTCGGAGCGCGCGATGAAGCTCGCCCTTGCGGCGGTGGCGAGGGGGGAGCGCTTCACGCCGAAGCTTGCGGGCCTCGCGGGTCTTGAACTCGATCTCGACGCTCTTCGCGACGATCTCTACTTCAAACGCGACTTCCTGTTCGGGTCCCTGCCCGGCGCCTCCGACTCGCGCGGGAAGATGAGCGCGGCTTTGCGTCTCGAATCGGGCCGTCTCGTCGAAGTGCGCGAAGGCGCCACCTCCGCGACCGGGCAGCGGGGCGCTCTCTTCGAAGCGAAGGACGCGGTCGCGAGCGGCTGGATCGGCGACGCCTCGAACCTTCTCACCGAGCTGCGCCGCGGGGTTCTCGAGCCTGTTCCGAACCCCGTCGCGCGCCCTCAACTTTCGATCGCGCCGCTTCCCGCCGCCAGGGCCGCGAGCGCTGAGGATCGGTACGCGATCAGCGTCGAGGTTCCTGCCACCTCCCAGGGCGGTTCGTCCAGCGAGGCGGCGGAGGTCGAGGCCTGGAGCGCGCTGCTCTCCGCGCAGCCCGTGGCCGGCTTCGGCTATCTCGTGACGCCGTCGAGGGCCAGGCTTCTCGCCGTTCCCTGGCCGAAGGAAAAGGACGCGGATCTTTCCGCTCTGCTGGAGGCCACCCTCACCCGAAGGGGCGCGCGCCTCGTGCCGGCTTCGGCGACCGGCGACTCGCGGCAGTACGTGCTCGGCCCCGGACTGCCGGTCCTGGCGTACCGGCGCATGGGTGACTTCGTCTGGCTGGCGCCTTCGGCGGCCGACCTTCGCTCCGCGCCCGCGATCGCCTGGAGCAACGAAGTAACCCGCTTCTCGAAGCTGAACCTCCAGGCCGCGCGAGACGAGGGCCGACGCTGGGCCCGCATCGAAGGGCCCCGTTCGTCGGAGAACGTGCGCCCGCTCGCGGACCGTGTCCTCGGCCTGCTGGGCTGGATGCCCGCGGTTCGCACGCTCGAAGTCGAGCGGCGCGTCACGGGCACGAGCTTCAGGGAGCGTGTGGTGTTCGGTGTGGCTCCTCCCGCCGCGCCGCCGGCCGCGTCTCCGACTCCCGCGACGAAGTAGGCCTCGTCCATGCGGACGCCTCCGGCCGCCGCGTTCGCTTTCCTTCTGAGCGCCGTTGCGCCCGTGTCCGCGGATGATTTCGACGCCTGGATCCTGAGTCGCGGCCAGGTCCAGACCCTCGGACATCCCGGGGAGGAGCCGCTCCCCGTCGGCTCCCTGCAGAAGCCCTTCATCGCGCGGGCCTGGGCGCGCTCGCACCCGGCCGGCGCCATGCCGCGATTCACGTGCACCAGGAATTCGGGCTGCTGGCGTCCGTCGGGTCACGGGACGCTCGACCTGCGGGGAGCCATTCGCGAATCGTGCAACACCTACTTCCGCCTGCTCGCACGCGACACGCCGCCGGAGGCGATCCGCGCCTCGTTCGAAGGGGCGGGCTTCGCGTGGGCGGGGGAGATGAGCAACGCCGAGGCCATCGGCATCAAGGGCCCGGCCGGAGTGCGGGTGGCCCCCGAGCGCCTCATCGAAAGCTACGTGGACCTCGTGCGCACTCCGTGGACGGCGCGCGAGGATGTGCGGCGCGAGATGCTCGCGGGCCTCAAGGACGCGGCCGAGGATGGCACCGCCGCGGGGCTGCGACTGTGGGGCTTCATGGCGAAGACCGGCACCGTCCCCGCGCTCGATGGCGCGGCGCTCAAGACGTCGGGCTTCGCGATGATTCTCGACGACCAGGGCTTCGCGTTCCTCGGTCTTCTGCGTCGAGGCACGGGACGCGAAGCGGCCATTCGTGCGGGAGCGGAGATCGCCAGACTTCGACCGGGGTCCATCGTGCGCGCGCCCGCGACCTCTCCAGCACAATCAAAGCCAAGGCCGCTCGCGAGGAAACGCGCCCTCGAGGATCCGGTCCGGGTGGAGATGCTCGACGAGCTTCGGCTCACTGGCTTCCGACTGAAGAATCTCGGTTCGAGCCCGGTGGATTCATCGCACGGCTACGTAGGGCCGGGCGCCGCGGTCGAAGCCGGGCCCGGCGACCTCTTCTCCGAAGGCGATTGGGAGATCCGGGCGGTGAAGCCGGCGTTCGAGAGGCGCGTCCACGCCTCTCTCGAAGTCGAAAGGCGCGAGGGCCCCCGCCGCCTCATCGCGACCATGACCGCCCGCGACTACGCGAACGGAATCCTGAAGGCAGAGCTTGGAACCGCGCCCGGCCCACTCCGCGTGCAACTGGCTGCCGCGGTTCTCCGCTTCGCGGCGCGAGGACCGCGACACCCCAATGCGGACGCATGCGATTCGACTCACTGCGCCTGGTTCGTAGGCGAGGGTCCCGTGCCGCGCTGGCTGAGACCGGACGCCGCTCGCAACGAGACCGACGTGGCGCCGGACCTCACCGACGAGGAGTGGGTGCGGGCGGTGGGCGAGGCGCGCGCCGAACCGAGAGGTCCGGACTCGTGGACGGCCGATTGCGGCGGAGAACCGCTGTCGCCGCACTTCATCTGGGGCGGGGGCGATCGCCGCGTCGTCGCGTGCCCGCGCCATCCGAAAGGCAGCGGTCGAGTGTGGCGTCGTGAATGGCCGGAGGCCGAGCTCATCGCCGTCTTCGGCTCGAAGCCACAGGCGATCGACGTCACGACCATCGACGGACAGTGGATGCTGAGGATGAAACTCGCGCCGCGCTCGGCCGGCGGCCTTTCGACAACGATCGCCCTCCCCTACGACGAAGCCCATCGCCGCCTTGCTCAGAGGTTGGGATGGGACGCCATGCCCGCGCCGGCCGCGCGCGTGTCGCGGAACGCCGGGGGATTCGTCGCCGAGGGCGTCGGCTTCGGCCATCGCGCCGGCCTGTGCCTCGGATCACCGGCAACCGCGCGATAGGATCCCGAATGAACTTTCTACAAATCACGCCGTTCATGCACGTCGACGACCTCGATCGCGCGGTCGCTTTCTTCACCGAGGTGCTCGGGTTCAGGACTCTGGTGCGGTACGCCGACTACGCCTACGTCCATCGCGAGACCGCCGGTATCCGCCTGTTGCAGAACCACGGGAACGACGGAGCCCCGCCTGGAAACCGCCGGTTCGCCTACTACGTTGACGTCCGGGACGTCGACGCACTCTACGCCGAGCTGAAACCGAAGCTGGACACGCTCCCGACCGAGGACGTTCACGGGCCGGCCGATAAACCCTACGGGCAGCGTGAACTCCTCGTCCTCGCGCCGGACGGAAACCTCATCGCCTTCGGCCACGCCATTGATCCCGCCGATTCCGTCGAGCACATCCGGCCCGCATCCTGACCGCCTTCGTGGGAGCGTCGGTGCAGTTGCGCGATGGGACGAGCGTGCCGCCGGACCGCTCTGAAGACGGGCGAGTCCGCGTGCGGCGCGGACGGCCAGGAGGCGCCACTCAAACCGCTGCGTCGAGTCGTGAAGGGAAGCGCGCCGTGGCTTGTCGCGGGCGAGCGCGCGTCGCCTGAGAGGCCTCTCTCCGGCCTTCAAAGCACGAAGCCCGGCATCATGAGCGGACACGAGATCGGTCGCAGGTCCCGGCGATGCCTCGCGGTAGGATCCCACGCGGAGTGACGCAGGAACCGCAGGCTGCCTACGAGATCCGCGTCGAAGCGCGCCGCGCGGAGCTTCGGCGCCTCGAAGAGCGCGATCGCCGACTGTCGCTCGCTCGTGCCATTGTCGCGTCGCTGGCCCTGATCGCGCTGATCGTCACCGCGTCTCGTCCGATCGCGGTCGTGGGCCTTGGCCTCGCCGCGCTCGTCTTCGTCGTCCTCGTGATCATCCACGAGAAGCTGGCCCGGCGCCTTTCCCGGGCCCGTCGTCGGGTGGCCTTCTACGACACGGCGCTCGCGCGCACCCGGGGCGAATGGATCGGAAAAGGCGAACCCGGAACGGAGTTCCTGGATCCCGCGCATCCAAACGCCATCGACCTCGACCTCTTCGGACGCGGTTCGCTCTTCGAGCGCCTCTGCACCGCCCGCACCCACGCGGGCCAGGAACGACTCGCAAACTGGCTCCGGAATGGATCGTCCATCGCGGAACTGCGCGAGAGGCAGCGGGCGGTCGCCGAGCTCGCCCCGCGCGTCGAACTGCGCGAGGATCTCGCGGTGCTCGGCGCGGAGGCGCGCCGCGCCGTCGATTCGAGGCCGCTTCTTCAGTGGGCGAAGGTGGCGCCCATCGAGGTTCCTCAGGGCCTCCGCCTGGCCGCGATGACATCTTCCGTCGCGGTCGGGATAGCGCTTACCGGCTGGGCCCTCGGCTTCTGGGAGGCCGTGCCCTTTCAACTGGCCACGATCGCGATCATGGTCTGCACCTGGCAGGGGCGTTCGTTCAGCCATCGTGTTCTCGACGGCATGGGCCGCCCTGTTCATGACCTGCAGACGCTCACCGAGATCTTCGATCGTCTGGAGACCGAGCGCTTCGAGGCGCCCCGCCTGACCGAGCTGCACGCGGCCCTTTCCGCGGACGGTCATTCGCCCAAAGAGCCCATCGCCCGCCTGGGTCGCTGGCTCGAGATCCACGAATCGAAGGGAAACGTCTTCTTCGCGATCCTGGCCTTCTTCTTGTGCTGGGATCTGCAGCTTGCGGCCGCGGTGGAGGGGTGGCGCCGCCGCTACGGGCGGAGCGTGGCGGTCTGGATCGGATCGCTCGGAGAGATCGAAGCCCTGATCAGCATCGGGACGTATGCGTTCGAAAACCCCGCGGACCCCAATCCCACGTTCGAGGAATCGGGACCCTGCTTCCATGCCGAGGGTGTCGCCCACCCGTTGTTGCCACGGAGCCGCGCGGTGCCCAACGACCTGACCCTCGATCGGGAAAGGCAGATGCTGGTGATCACCGGGTCCAACATGTCGGGCAAGAGCACGCTTCTCCGCACGGTCGGGATCAACACCGTCCTCGCCCTGGCCGGCGCCCCCGTGCGCGCGTCCGCCCTTCGTCTCTCGCCCCTGGCGGTGGGCGCGTCGATCCGGATCCAGGATTCGCTGCAGGACGGCGAGTCGCGCTTCTACGCGGAGATCAAGCGCGTCCGTCAGATTCTCGACATCGCGAAGGGCGAGACGCCGCTGCTCTTCGTCCTCGACGAGATCTTCGACGGCACCAACTCCGCGGAAAGGCGCATCGGCGCGGAGGCCGTGGTGCGATCGCTTCTGGCGCGGAGCGCGATCGGGCTCGTGACCTCACACGACCTCGCCCTGGCCGAGATCGCGGTGAGCCTCGCCCCGCGCGCGCAAAACGTCCACTTCGAGGACCATCTCGAAGGGGATCGCATGGCCTTCGACTACAAGATCAAGCCTGGCCCCGTGCAGCGCGGCAACGCTCTTGGCCTGATGCGGGCGGTGGGCCTGGAGGTGTAACGGGTACCAAGCGCTCTCGATCGCCCGGCTTGCTCACCGCGGGTGAACGACGCTGATCGTGTAGGTGATGGGTGGAGTGGGAAGCGAACCCGGGCCGCCGCAGCCCTCGGGATAGAGGGTAACGATCTGGGTCCGGCCGCCCTTCACCGTGGCGGAGAGGCCCTGTCCGGGGGCGAGGATCGAAAAAGGGGGCACGGTGCAGAGGGTGTGGTTCGCTTCGCCCACGGCGCATACCTGGACCATGAGTCGCGGCGCTGAGGCCTCCACCAGCATCAGCGTGATCATTCCCGACCCCGTATTGAATACGTTCGCGGGGGTGAGGGAGGAGCATCCGCCGTTCTCGGCAATCCGTATGGTCCCCGTGAAAGTGCGCGTGACCTCTCCCGACTCCGCGGAGGGCGCCGCCGGCTCCCCTCCGCAAGCGAGCAGGTGTAGCAGCGGGAGGAATCCAGCGAATCGAAGAGGTGGCCGCAGCATTCCGCGAAGACTAGGCAAGGGAGGACGCAGGCCGCTATCAGAATCCTGCGGCCTCCTCCTCCTGTGCCGATTGAGCGGTATTGTTCCGCCATGCACCCCAACCTGGTCGTCGTCGATCACCCCCTGGTCAAGCACAAGCTCACGCTGATGCGTCAGAAGGAGACGAGCACCGCCCAGTTCCGGGCCCTCCTCTCCGAGATCGCGCTCCTCCTCGGCTACGAGGCCATGCGCAACCTGAAGCTCACCGACGAGATGATCGAGACGCCGCTCATGCCCATGAAGGCGCAGAAGCTCGAGGGCAAGAAGCTCGTGCTCATCACGATCATGCGCGCCGGCCAGGGCCTGGTGGACGGCATGCTCCAGCTCGTGCCCTCGGCGCGCGTGGGCCATGTGGGCCTGTACCGCGACCCGAAGACGCTGCAGGCCGTCGAGTACTACTACAAGGTGCCTCAGCAGCTCGAGGACCGCGACGTGTTCGTGTGCGATCCTATGCTCGCGACCGGCAACTCGGCGATCGCGGCTCTCGACCGCCTGAAGAAGAGCAAGCCGGGTTCCCTGCGGCTGGTCTGCCTCCTCGCCTGCCCCGAAGGGATCGCGAACCTCGCGAAGGCTCATCCCGACGTCCCCATCGTCACCGCCGCGGTCGATGAGAAGCTCAACGACCACGGCTACATCCTGCCCGGCCTGGGCGATGCGGGGGATCGTCTCTTCGGGACGAAGTAGGGACCCCCCTCGGCTGCCTTTGCGGCCGGCCGCACGCGACCTCTAACGTCCCTCGAACACGACTGGAATGCCCTTCTCCTATTTCGACCGCCTTTCGGCATCGGCGAAGAAGGTCTACCTCGCGAGCGATGCCATCCGGGAAGTGGCCCTTCCCAACGCCGCCATGCTCCAGCCGCTCCTGCCGATTCTCCGGGAGGCCCTGCTCAAGGACGACCACCGCGCGGTTTCCGCGGCCGCCGACGCCCTGGTCCTCGGAATCACGAAGCTCATGCGGGTTTCCGAGGTGAGCGTGGTGGTCCTGGCCGAGAGGCCCCGGCGGCGCGGCAGCGAGCTCCACGGCCTCTACACCGTGGCCCCGGGCCGCAAGCCGCAGATCAAGGTCTGGATGCGGACTGCTCAGCTCGGCAAGGTCGTGGCCTTCAAGACCTTTCTGCGGACGCTGCTCCACGAGGTCCTGCATCACCTCGACTATTCACACTACAAACTGCGCGATTCCTTCCACACCTCCGGGTTCTACTCGCGGGAGTCGAGCCTGGTGCGCCAGCTCATGGGAGACATGAGAAAACCGACTGCGTCAATCGAACCCTGAACTGCGGACGTCGAAAGCACCCGCGCGGAACCGGCCCCTATACTGATTGGATAACCCCACACCTGAGGGGTCGATCGTCAGTCTCGGACGATCGAGAAGCGAAGGGGAAGACGTCATGAAGAGTGCTGTTGTCGCGATCCTCGCCATCGCGTCCGCCGTTCCTGTCGCATCGGCCGCACCCCAGACGGCGCGGCCTGCCTCCGCGTCGAAAGCGGCGGCGCCCGCGCCGGCCGCTACCGCCGCTCAGGCCAATGAACTGATCAGCGACTACTGCTCGAGCTGCCACCACGACGGCAAGAAGTCGGGCGGGGTCTCGCTGGAGACGTTCGACGTCGCCAAGGTGACCGCGGATGCCGATCTGGGCGAGCGGATGATCAAGAAGCTGCGCACCGGGCTGATGCCGCCCCCGAACTCCAAGCGCCCCGAAGCCGACGAGGCGAAGGTGATGGTGGAGTCGATGGAGCAGCGCCTCGACCGCGCGGCGGCCCTCAAACCGAACCCGGGCTTCCGGCCCTTCCAGCGATTGAACCGCCCGGAATACGCGCGCTCGGTCAAGGACCTTCTCGGCATCGAAGTCGACGTGAACGCTTTCCTGCCTCCGGACACCATGTCCCACGGCTTCGACAACGTGGCCGATGCCCAGATGTTCTCGCCCACGCTGATGGAGGGCTACCTCCGCGCTGCCAGCAAGGTGAGCGCGCTCGCCATCGGCGACCGGAGCGCTTCTCCATCGGAGACGACATACAAGACGGATCGCACCGCGGCCCAGCTCGACCACGTGGAGGGCGCACCCTTCGGCACGCGCGGAGGCATCTCCGTCATCCACAACTTCCCCGCGGACGGCGACTACAGCTTCCGCATGATGCTGCACTCCGTTCCCACCGGGCAGCTCTATGGCAGCACAGTCAAGGGGGAGCAGATCGAGGTTTCGATCGACGGCGTGCGCGTGTCCCTTCTCCCCATCAACACGCGGATGAGCGAGACGGATCCCAACGGGATGAATCTGCAGACGCTCCGCGTCTATGTCACTGCGGGACCGCATCGCGTCTCCGCTGCGTTCATCCAGAAGTTCGAAGCGCCGGTCGACGACCTCCTCACCCCCATCGATTACACCCTTGCGGACACCCAGATCGGCAGCGGCTACGGCATCACCGCCCTGCCGCACCTTCGCGATTTCGCGATCACGGGACCGCTCAAGGTCACCGGCATCTCAGATACGCCCAGCCGCCGGCGCGTATTCACCTGCCGTCCCACCCAGCCCTCCGAGGAAGCGGGCTGCGCCCGGGTGATCATCCAGAATCTGGCGGCCACGGCCTACCGCGGGAACGTGAATGCCGATGACGTGGCGGGGCTCATGGGTTTGTACGAGAAGGGTCGCGCCAAGGACGGCTTCGAGGCGGGCGTAAAGATGGCCCTTCAGGCGATCCTCGCGAGTCCCAAGTTCCTCTTCCGCATCGAAGAGACGCCGACCATCGTCAAGGCGGGCGAGGTCTACCGCATCTCCGATCTCGAGCTGGCGACGCGCCTCTCGTTCTTCCTGTGGGGCAGCGGCCCCGACGCGGAGCTCCTGAAGGCCGCGAAGGCGCAGACGCTCTCGAGCCCTCTGGTTCTCGACAAGCAGGTGAAGAGGATGCTCCTCGATCCCCGCGCCGAGGCGCTCTCGACCCGGTTCGCGTCGCAGTGGCTCCGCCTTCAGGACCTCGACAAGATCCGGCCTGACGCCCTTCTTTATCCTTTCTACGACGCGACCCTCGCCGATGGCCTTCGACGGGAAACCCAGCTTCTCTTCAACAGCATCGTCCGCGAAGACCGCAGCGTCCTCGATCTGCTGAATGCCGACTACACGTTCGTGAACGAGCGCGTGGCGCGCCACTACGGCATTCCGAACGTCACCGGCCCGCAGTTCCGCCGCGTCGACCTGAAGGGCACGCCCCGCCGCGGCCTCCTCGGACAGGGCTCCATCCTGGCCCTGACGTCCGTGGCCGACCGGACCTCCCCGGTGCAGCGCGGCAAGTGGGTGCTCGAAGTCATTCTCGGCTCGCAGGCTCCCGCACCCCCGCCCAACGTTCCGGCGCTGGAGGATACGAGGGCGGTGGTCGAGGGCGGGAAGGTCCTGACAGTCCGTCAGCGACTCGAGGAACATCGCAAGAACCCCGCCTGCAACTCCTGCCACCGCGTGATCGACCCGCTCGGTCTCGCCCTCGAGAACTACGATGTCGACGGCCGGTGGAGGATCAAGGACAGCGGAGCGGCGGTGGATTCCGTGGGCATGCTCTACGACGGCACCCCTCTCGACGGGCCCGATGGCCTCCGCAAGGCGCTGCTCGGCCATTCCGAGGCGGTGCTGCGCGGTTTCACCGAGTACCTCATGACCTACGCTCTCGGCCGCCGCATCGAGCCGAGCGACGGTCCGACCATCCGCGCCATCGTGCGCGATGCGTCGAAGAACGGGTATCGGTTCTCGTCGTTCGCGCTCGGCGTCGCGAAGAGCGCGCCCTTTACCCGCGGCAAGGCCATGCCGGCGCCCACTCAGCGGGCCGTCGACATGGCGTCCGCCGCGACGAAGCCGGTTTCCGATACCGCGGTTTCGCGCTAGATTTTCGACAACTCGCACCCAGGTCCCAGAAGAGAGACGGTCTCCAGAAGGAGCAAAAGCTCATGTTCATCAAGAAGTCGCATATCTCCCGCCGTGCCGCCCTTCGCGGACTCGGGGCCACCGTGGCCCTGCCCTTCCTCGACGCCATGATCCCCGCGCGCACCGCCTTCGCGAAGACAGGCCTTGGCAAGGTCCGCCTGTCCGCGATCGAGATGGTGCATGGCTCGGCGGGCAGCACCGCCATCGGCATCGAGAAGAACCTGTGGGCCCCCGCCGCGGTCGGGCGCGACTTCGATCTCTCGCCCTCGTCGCTCCAGCCCCTCGAGCCCTACCGCCAGCACCTCACCATCGTCAGCAACACGGACGTGCGGAACGCCGAGGCCTTCAATCCGCCCGAGATCGGCGGCGACCACTTCCGTTCGAGCGCCACCTTCCTCACCCAGATGCACGTGAAACAGACGCAGGGATCGGACATTCTCGCCGGGACCTCCCTCGACCAGCTCTACGCGCAGCGGGTGGGCCAGGACACCGCGATCCCGTCGATGCAGCTCTCCATCGAGAACGTCGACCAGGCGGGCGGGTGCGCTTACGGTTACGCCTGCGTGTATACCGACACCATCAGCTGGGCCGCTCCCACCAAGCCCCTGCCCATGATCCGCGATCCGCGCGCCGCCTTCGACCAGCTCTTCGGGGTGGGCGCCACCGCGGCGGAACGCGCGGCCCAGCGCAACGCCGACAAGAGCATCCTCGACTGGATCACTGTGGAAGCGGGGCGCCTGAAGAAGACGCTGGGCGCCACCGATCAGGCCCGCCTCTCCGACTATCTCGACAACATCCGTGAGATCGAGCGCCGCATCCAGAAGGTCGAGGCCTTCAACACGAGCGGCGAGATCCGCGAGATGCCCGAGGCCCCCATCGGCGTGCCCGACTCCTTCAAGGAGCACGTGCGCCTGATGTTCGACCTCCAGGTCGTGGCCTTCGCGTCCGACGTCACCCGCGTCTTCTCCTTCAAGATGGCGCGTGACGGCTCGTCCCGCGCCTATCCGGAGAGCGGTCACCCTGGTCCTTTCCATCCAACCTCGCATCACCAGGACAAGGAAGAAAAGATCCGGGACTTCGCCAAGATCAACAAGTACCACGTCAGCATGCTTCCGTATTTCCTCGACAAGCTGAAGGCGACGCCGGACGGCGAGGGCAACCTCCTCGACAACACCATGGTCCTCTACGGATCGCCGATGGGGAACTCGAACCTGCACAACCATCGTCGCTGTCCGCTGATCCTGCTCGGCCACGCCGGCGGGAAGCTGAAGGGCGGGCTGCATCTGCGGGCCAAGGACGAGACACCGATGGCGAACGTGATGCTCAGCATGCTCCATACCCTCGGCCTCGACGACATGAAGTCGTTCGGAGACAGCACCGCTCCTTTCGACCTCAACGCCGTCTCCGCGTAGGTCCAGGGCACCGGAAAGGCATCCATGATGACCCTGCGAAGAAACCCGGGGGCGTGGTCCATGGCCCTCGTCGCCCTTGCCCTCGGCGCTCTCGCCGGCGCCGGGGTTTCGACCTCCGTCCTCGACGCCGTGGCCTCGAAGGACAAGGCGGCTCTCCGCTCCCTTCTCAAGAGCGGGGCGGACGTGAACGCGGCCATGGGCGATGGACTGACCGCCATCCACCAGGTGGCGATCGACGGGGACACCGAGCTCGCCCAGCTCCTCATCTATGCGGGCGCCAATCTCAAGGCGACGACCCGCCTAGGCGGCTATACGCCCCTGCTGCTCGCCGCGAAGAACGGCGATGCGGCCATGATCGAGACTCTGCTCAAGGGCGGAGCCGATCCAAACCAGGCCACCACGAATGGCACTTCGCCCCTCATGTTCGCGGCCGCTTCCGGAAACGTGGCCGCGGTGAAGGTCCTCCTCGACAAGGGCGCCGACATCGCCGCGAAGGAGAAGGCGATGGGCCAGACTCCGCTCATGTTCGCGGCGGCGAACGGCCGGGTCGATGTCGTGAACCTGCTCGTGAGCCGGGGCGCTGACGTGAAGGCCGCCACGAAGGTCGTCGACCTCTGGGCGTTCACCAAGGAAGCCGAGGAGGCCTTTGCTGCCGCGGTTGCGACTGCCGCTCCCGCGGCCAAGAAGCCCGCCGAGGGCGAGGCCAAGGCAGAGGACGCTGCGGCGCCCGAGGCGGCGGCGAAGCCTGATGCGGCTACCGAAGCGGCCAAAGCCGCGGGCCTGGGAGGAGCCACCACGCTGAGCGCCCCCGCGAATGCGCCCGCCGCGAAGACTGCCGAGAAGGCCGACAGCAAGGCGAGCAAGGACAAGGCGGACAAGGAGAAGGCCGAGAGGGAAAAGAAAGAGGCCGCGAAGGCAGCCAAGGCGGAGAAGAAGACTCCCGAAATGAAGGACGGGCCGCCGAAAGTCGCCCTCGCCCAGCCGCCTGCCGCAAAGCCTGCCCCCGATGCGAAGACGGCTCCAGCCCCGGCTGCCGCGGAGCCCGCGAAGACCGCCGAGGCTCCCAAGCCCAAGAAGCCCCTGGTTGGGGGAGTGGATCGTCCCTACCTCTACAACGAACTCGTCGCGGCCACCGGGGGCATGACCCCGCTGCACCTTGCCATTCGTCAGGGGCAGACCGCGACGGTGAAGGCCCTCGTCGAAGCCGGGGCCGACGTGAATCTCGTGAGCGCTGGAGACAAGACGAGCCCGCTCCTCATGGCCATCGTGAACGGCCAGTTCGACATCGCTCTCTACCTCCTCGACAAGGGCGCCAATCCCAACCTCGCGAGCGAGAACGGCGCCGCTCCGCTCTACGCCGTGGTCAACGTGCAATGGGCTCCGAAGGCGGGATATCCGCAGCCGCGCGCGTACCTGCAGCAGAAGGCCTCCTATCTCGACGTGATGAAGGCGCTGCTCGACAAGGGCGCTGTGGTGGATGCCCGCCTCAAGAAGAAGATCTGGTACCAGGGCTACAACTTCGACCTCTCCGGCGTCGATGAAACCGGCGCTACCGCGTTCTGGCGCGCGGCCTACGCGTCCGACATCGACGCCATGAAGCTCCTCGTCGCCCACGGCGCCGATCCGAACCTTCGCACCACGAAGATCGCGGGCCGTCCTCCCACCGGTGACGCCCGGCGCGAGGTGAAAGATGTCTCGGGTCTGCCTCCCGTTCCCGTGGGCGGCCCCGCCATCACCGCGCTCCAGGCCGCGGCCGGGGTCGGCTACGGCGAGGGCTTCGCGGCGAACTCGCATCGGTTCGCCCCGTCGGGCATGCTGGCGGCGGTCAAGTACCTGGTCGAGGAACTTCACGCGGACGTGAACGCCGCCGATCACGAAGGCAACACGGCGCTTCATCACGCGGCGGCGCGCGGCGACAACGAGATGATCAAGTACCTCGTGTCGAAGGGCGCCAACGTCATGGCGGTGAGCCGCGAGGGGAAGACCACGGTCGACATGGCGAACTCTCCGGTCTCCCGAATCGAGCCTTTCCCGGCCACCATCGCCCTGCTCGAGAGCATGGGCGCCAAGAACAATCACAAGTGCGTCTCGTGCGATACGGGCGCCGTGAAGACTGGCGCGAAGTAGGCGAAGCCGTTAACAATGGAGTCCTTTCGAAAGGACTCCATGCCATCTCTTCGTTCCGCCCGCCTTCTTCTCGTCGTCTGTTTCGTCCTCCCCTCCGGCCTTCGGGCTGAAGAGCCGCGAAGGAGCGCTTTCTTCCTGCGCGGCTATTCCGAAGCCGGCCTGATGACGCCGCGCAACGAGATGGATCTCAACCTGCGCCGGCCCGACCGGCTCGAGACCAACGGCTTCGGGGACAACTTCGCGCGCTACGCCGTGCGCGGCCAGATCTTCTTCGGCCGGAAGTTCGCGACCGGCCCGATCCGCGAAGCGTTCCTTCTGGTCAAGCCCGAGCTCGTCATGGGCCGCACCATTCCCCAGATCGAATACACCTGGTCGGCCCGGCCCATCGGGTACGTGAAGGACTTCGGAGCCGGGATTTCACTCGGCGGAGACTGGTCGATCTATTTCGAGAGCCCACCGCTGGAGTTTCTCCGACAAGATAGCGATCACCGGCGATGGACCCTACGGCTTCCACAACATCATCATCGTGAGGAAGTCGTTCGACCTGACCTTCTGAGCGGTCCCGCGGATCAGCCCTGGTGCTCCTCGGCCCGAAAGCCCGCGCTGCCGCAGAGCTTGCAGCGGCAGGCTTCGACGCGGGTGTCCACCACGCTCAGGACCAGGCCGCGGCGCACCAGCACCTCGCACTCGGCGCCGTCCTTGTCCTTTCCCGTGAACGTGAACCAGACGCTCGGCTGAAACGCACGGGGACCTGCCCACCATCGCAATGAGGCCAGGGGAAAGATGAAGCCCGGCTCGCGCTCGTGGGCGCAGGCGTACTTGGATCTCGCGAAGACCCACCCGCACGCGCGGCAGCGATCCGAAGGCATGGGGATAGGAAAAGGGTAGTAGTCGTTGCGGCCCATGGTGGCCGAGGGGAAGGCCGGGCCCGGCTGGAGAAAGAAGGTCGGCTCGGGGTTCCAGTAGACCGCGCTGCTCACCAGGACGACGCCCTCTTCCAATGGCTGGCGGCAGCGTTCGCAGGCGCCTGGCCCCTTGTTCTGTTCGTCTGGCATGACGCCAAATGTACAGACACCGGCCCCAGGATCCAAGCCCGAACGGCAGGAACCCCGTGGCTCCGGCTCCCCTTGTTCCCTCGTCTATCATCTCCCGGTGATCCTGACTCTGGCTTTGGCCGCCGCCCTTGCGGTCTCCGCCCAAGGCGCGCCGCCGAAGGCGTCGGCCCCGCCCCAGGATGCGGAGGCCGTCCTTTCCAGGTTCGATGCCCGGTCCCGCAGCGTCAGCGATTTCACCGCGAAGTTCACCCAGACCTGGCGTTCGGGGGCGCTCGGTCGGGCGATCGTCGAGACGGGTGTCGTGAAGGTGAAGCGCCCTTCCCGCATGCTCTTCGAGTACGTCACACCCGACCGGAAACTCTTCGTGGCCGACGGCGACACGTACTACTTCTACGTGCCTCGCGACAAGCAGGTGATGATCCAGAACCAGCGGGGCGACCGGCGGGCCACCGCGAGGATTCTGGCCGAGGGCCGCCTCCTCGAGCACTTCAAGTGCGCGGGCGAAGAGAAGGACGACCTCGGCCGCAAATTGATCCTCGTTCCCATCGAGAAGGACCCGAATGTCACGCGCATCAGCGTGGTGCTCGACCCGCAGCTGCGCCTCCTCGCCCTGGAAATACAGGACGCGGAAGGCTCCACCTCGCGCATGGTCTTCAGCGGTTTCAAGGAGAATGTGGGGCTCAAGGATTCGGAGTTCCGTTTCGAGGTTCCCAAGGGCGTCGAGGTGATTTCATGATCAGACGGGCGACCCTCCTGGGCCTGTGCGGCCTGCTCGCGGCCGCGACGGGCTGCGCCACCTCGTCCGCGTTCCGGGCGGGCGAGAAAGCCGAACGCCTGGGCGACTTCGATCGCGCCACTCTCGAGTATTCCAAGGCCGTGAAGGAGAACCCAGATTCCCTCGACGCCCGCCTGGCTCTTCAGCGGGCGAGGCGGCGCTCCGCCGAGGAACACCTGACCCAGGGCCGGCGGATGGCCGCGCGCGGCCTCTTCAAGGACGCGCTCGACGAGTACCAGCTCGCTCTCGATCTCGATGGAGCCCAGCCCGGCGTCGCCGAGGAGATGCAGGGTGTGCGCCGCAGCCGGGATGCCGGGCTCATGCCGAAGTCCGTGGCCGCGATCAAGCAGTCGGCCCGCGAGCGGAGCCTGCCCGGGCTCGAGATCGAACCGTCTCTCGATACCCCCATGGGCTTCAAGTTCGAAGGCGCGGACGTCAAGGAGGCCTACAAGACGCTGGGGCTCGTGGTCGGTGTGAACTTCGTCTTCGAGTCCGGCGTCGCCGCATCCCCCGTGACTCTCGAGCTCAAGGACGCTCCTTTCGAACAGGCGCTCAAGGCCGTCTCCATGGCCAGCAAGACCTTCACCCGCGTCATCGGGCCCAAGCTCATCCAGGTCATACCGGACACGCCGAGCAAGCGGCGCGACTTTGAAGACCAGATCGTGAAGACCTTCTACCTGTCGAGCGCCGACCTCAAGGAGGTGGTGGACGTCCTTCGCATCTCTCTGGGCGCGCGGCGAGTGGCGCCGCTCCCGGGGGGGAACGCGCTCACCATCAACGACACTCCGGAGAAAGTCGCGGCGGCCGAGCGCATCATCGAGTCACTCGACAAGCGGCATGGTGAAGTGGTGGTCGAGGTCGAGATTCTCGAGGTGAACAGGAAGAAGCTGCTCGATTACGGAATCGAGATCAACTCGATCAGCGCCGCCGGCGCCCTGACCCCCGGCGTTTCGGGCGGCGCGGTTCCCGATCCCACCAAGGTCACCACCCTGGAGAGCCAGCCCTACAAGAAGAGCAACATCATCGTCTCGGGCCTGCCCGGCGTCGTGTACCGGCTCCTCCGGACCGACGGCTCTTCGCGCCTGCTCGCGAACCCCCAGCTGCGGGTCAGCGAGGGGCAGACCGCGACCGCGCGTTTCGGCGACCAGGTCCCCGTCCCCGTGACCACGTTCGCCGCCATCGCCACCGGCGGCGTGGCCCAGCAGCCGATCACCTCGTTCGAGTACAAGAACGTGGGCATCAACATCGACGTCACTCCCCGGGTGCACCAGGATGGAGACATCACTCTCCAGCTCAAGCTCGAGATCTCCTCCGTCGGCGCCGCCGGGTACGCCGGGCTGCCGACCTTCAGCAACCGCACCGTCACCTCCGTCCTTCGCCTGCGGGACGGGGAGACCAACATCCTCGCCGGCCTCATCAACGATCGCGAGACCAGTTCGCTGTCGGGCCTTCCCGGAATCTCCAGCATTCCCGTCATCGGGCGGATCTTCGGCCGCAACCAGAAGGAAGCGACCGAGACGGACATCATCATGACCCTCTCGCCGAGAATCCTCTACAAGCCGGAACTCTCGGAGACCGATCTCAAGTCCTTCTCCGTGGGCTCCGATTCCTCGCCACTGCTCTTCGAGGTGCCGCCCGCAGTGCAACCGGTCTCGCCGCCCTCCGCGCCTGTTCTGGCGCCCACACCCATGCTCCGCCCGGAGCCGATCCGCGCGCCCGTCCCTGCCCCCACCCCCACGCCTCATCCATAGCCCGCAAGCGCCGCCATGCTCTCGCGCCTCAAGTCGATCATCGCGCTGATGCGCAACCCGAAGGTGTCCAAGCTTCCGAAGTTCCTCGTGGTGGGCGCGATCGTCTACATCCTGATGCCCTTTGACGCCGTTCCGGACATGGCGCCGGTGGTGGGCTGGCTCGACGACCTCGCCTTCCTGCTCGGCGCGCTCAGCCTTCTCCTGGGCTCCGCGCCAGCGCCGAAGCCCTCCCCTCCGGCCGGCCCGATCATCGACGTCACCCCCGAGCCCCCGCGGCCCGAGCCTCCAGCGTCCCGCTAGGCTAGACTCCGCGCCGACTCCAATGCCCGGTCGTGTCGCCCTCGTCGCTTCCTGCCGCACTCCTTTTGCGAAGTCCGGCGAGGTCTACAAGGACCTCACCGCTCTGGACCTTGCCAAGGTCGCGGTTCAGGGCCTGATCGAGCGCAGCGAGATCGACCCGAAGCTCGTGGGAACTCTCGTGATGGGCCAGGTGGTTCCATCCATCAAAGCCCCCAACCTCGGCCGCGAGACCGGGCTTGGCGCCCTCCTGCCGAAGGGCGTTCCCGCCCACACCATCAACCGGGCCTGCGCTTCTTCCAACCAGGCCGTGGCCGACGTCGCCTCCGCCATCCTCATGGGACACATCGATGTGGGGATCGCGGGCGGAGCGGAGTCGCTGTCCTCGGTGCCCATCCTTCACTCGAAGGGCATGGCGAATGCCCTCGTCGCGGCCTCGAAGGCGCGGAGCGTGGGCGGGCGCCTTGGTGCTTTCTCCAGGGTGCGCTTCAAGGACTTCATTCCCGACGCGCCTGCCATCGCCGAGCCGTCGACCGGTCTTTCGATGGGCCAGTCGGCGGAGCAGATGGCCAAGGACAACGGGATCTCGCGCGCCGAACAGGACGAGATAGCGTTTCGTTCTCACCAGAATGCCGCGAGGGCCCGCGACGACGGAAGGCTCGGCCGGGAAATAGCACCGGTGCACGTTCCCCCGAAGTACGCGACCACGGTCACGACCGACGGGCTGATCCGGGCCGACACCTCGATGGAGGCTCTTTCCAAGCTGAAGCCGGTATTCGACCGCCGGTTCGGCTCGGTGACCGCCGGAAACTCCTCGCCCCTGACCGATGGCGCGGCGGCGGTCCTGCTCATGAGCGAGGACCGAGCGAAGTCCCTCGGGTACACGCCTCTCGCCTACGTCAAGTCGTGGGCGGTGGCTGCGGTGGATCCGGCCTGGCAGCTCCTCATGGGCCCGGCCCTCGCCATTCCCCTGGCCCTCGACCGCGCGGGTCTCAGCCTCGCCGACATGGACCTCATCGAGATGCACGAGGCTTTCGGCGCGCAGGTGGCTTCGAATATCCAGGCCCTCGAGAGCGACACATTTGCGAAGGAACGTCTGGGTCGCAGCGCGCGCGTGGGCGCGGTCGACCGCGCGCGGCTCAACGTGTGCGGCAGCTCCATCGCCATCGGCCATCCCTTCGGCGCGACCGGGGCGAGGATCACGGGCACTCTGGGCCACGAGATGACCCGGCGCAACGCGAAGTTCGGGTTGATATCGGTGTGCGCCCAGGGCGGCATGGGCTTCGCCATGATTCTGGAGCGCTGACATGGAGAGCGTCGAAGGGGATCAGCCCTCGCGCGGAGCCGGCGTCCCGCGCTGATGTCCGCGCTTCCTCTCTCGGGCGTCCGCGTTCTCGACCTCTCCCGGCACCTTCCCGGGCCCTACGTGACTGCGGCTCTCGCCGACCTCGGAGCCACAGTGGTCAAGATCGAAGAGAGAGAGTTCGGCGACCCCACCCGCGGGATGGCGCCGGCGACGAGGGACGGCACCGACAGCGCGCTGCACGCGTGGCTCAACCGCGGCAAGAAGAGCGTGGCCCTCGATCTCAAGTCGGCCGAGGGTCTGGCCCTCGTGAAGTCCCTGGCCGGACGGAGCGACGTTCTGGTCGAGAGCTTTCGCCCCGGGGTCATGAAGAGGCTCGGCCTCGATTATCCGCGGCTCCGCCGTGCGGCGCCCCGCCTTCTCTACGTGAGCCTGTCCGGATACGGCGCCAACGGACCCCGGTCGCGTCGCGCCACTCACGATCTCAATGTCGCGGGGGAGGTCGGGCTCCTGAGTGGAGGCGCCTCGGTCTCGCCCGGCCTCGTGGCCGACACCGCGGCCGGCCTACTGACCCTCGTCGCCATTCTCGCGAAGCTCAAGGACCTGGGGCGGAAGGCCTACAAGGGCGGCCTCATCGACCTTTCCATCCTCGATGGCGGCCTCGCCCTCATCTCGGCATCCCTCGTTCGCTCGCTCTCCGCACCCGATCGCGAGCCCGATGAGTTGTGGGGAACCCACGCCTGCTACCGCGCCTACGAGTGCGCGGATGGCCGGCGCCTCGCCGTAGGCGCGCTCGAGCCCCAGTTCTGGCGGGCGGTGTGCGAAGGTGTTGGATTCCCCGAGCACATCCGCGGCCAGTGGTCGCGCGGAAAGCAGGCCGGGATCGCCGCCGACTTCGAGGCGCGCTTCAAGACTCGTCCGCTCGCCGACTGGATGAAGGTCCTCACCCCCCTCGATGCCTGCGTCACCCCCGTCCAGACCATGGCCGAGGTCATGGCCGACCCGCAGGTCCGGGCCCGCGAGGCGTTCCTGCCCCAGCGCACCGCGCGGGGCACGTTTCTCTCGCCCACCTTCCTGCCCCAGATCACAAGACGAAGCCACCGCAGGCGCGCGCCCCGGCACGGCGAGCACACTCGCGACGTCCTTCTCTCCCTGGGGCTATCGAAAGCGCGCATCGCGGAACTGCGCGACACAGGAGTGATTCAATGACCGGCATGCTCACCACGCGTCGCCGTGACGATGGCGT